>NZ_DASWVI010000366.1:0-2460 GCF_036401255.1 Nocardioides sp.
CGCGGCCGAGCCGCCAGGCGTCCCCGACGCGGGTCAGCTGCCGGCTCGTGAACGGCGCCGCGAACCGCACCGACGCGGGCGTCGGGTCCACGTTGCCGGCGGCGTCACGGGCCGCGACCGTGAACACGTGCGGGCCCGGACGGGGCGTGGCCAGACGCACGCCGCCGGTGCCGCACGCCTGGGCGGCGCCGTCGAGCGTGCACACGAAGTCGACGGTGTCACCGGGCTCGGTGCCGGCGTACGCGAACCGCGGCCGGCCGAGCGCGAACCCCGCCGGCGCCCGGGTGATCGTGGTGTCCGGCGCGGTGGTGTCCGCGGGCGGTGGGGTCGGCGCGGTGATCGCGAAGTCGGCGTCGTTGACGTCGAAGAAGTAGTTGCCGACCGCCTCGACCCGGATCCGCGCGTGGCTGGTCGAGAGCGCCGGAAGCGTCACCGTCTCGGCGCCGTCGTTGGCCGTCGTCGCCGCGAGGACGTGCGGCCAGGTGCGGCCGCCGTCGGTCGAGAGCAGGATCCGCACCTGCGGCGCGAGCCCGGCGGCGTCGGTGCCGTTGACCGACCACGTGACCTCCTCCGACTGCCCGCCGGTGGCGGCCGCGCCCGCGGTCGGCCGCGACGTCACCAGCAGGGGGCCGGCGGAGGTGTCGACGGTGAGCGTCACGTCGTCGTACGCCGTGCCGCCACCGTCCGGGGAGCCGTCGCGCGCGGTGAGGCGGAAGTCCAGCCTCGCGCCCGCGAGCGCGCTGCCGTAGTCGGCCGTCGGCAGGAACTCCGAGTAGCAGTCCACGACCGCGGCCGGGACGTCCGTGGCGGGGTCGGCGGGTGCCGCGGGACAGGCTCCGGTGGCGGCGTTGGTGTTGCCGGCGAGGACCTGGGCGAGGTCGGGGAAGGTCCGGGCGGCGCTGGTGCCGGCGGTGTTCTCGCCCGGGGAGGGTGACTGGAGCGTGCCGGTGGCGCTGACCTGGGCGGCGGTGCCGAACACCCGGAACAGCGGGCCGTCGGTCTTGGTGTTGCTGACCAGGGCGGTGCCGCCGGTCGGCAGCGCGCTGCCGGTGTCGTTCTGCTCCCACAGGTAGGTCAGCGCGTCCCCGTCGGAGTCGGTGCCCGATCCGCTGAGCGTGAACGGGGTGCGGATCGGGATCGTCCGGTCGGCCGGTGCGGTCACCACCGGGGCGTGGTTGCCGGTCGTGGCCACCGCGCCCTGGTTGCCGCCGGGGCCGCCCTGGATCTGCACCCCGACGAAGCCGGTGACCCCGCCGGTCGTGGCGCCGACGCCGATCCGGGGCACGTCCTGGCCGCGGGCACCGCTGCCGACGCCGAAGGTCAGCTCGAAGCCGCCGTCCTCGACGTCGACTCCCCCGTCGTAGCCGGCCACGCGCGGCGTCAGGCCGGTGAGCCGGCGGATCGCGTCGCTCACGCCGACCAGCGTGTAGTCGGTGCCGCGGGTGAGCGTGACCGGGTCGTGGCCGGGATAGGTCAACGTGACCGAGTCGCCGTCGGCGTCGAAGCCGCGCAGCGTGACCGACTGCACCTCGTTCTCCGCGACCGGGGTCGCCGCGGTCGTCGCGGTGATCTCGTCGATGCTGCGCTGGGAGAAGTACGGGTCGCTGTGCGGCTGCAGGTCGTCCTGCCCGCAGATGCCGGCGTACGCCATCACCGACGAGCCCGACCCGGGCTCGACCGAGGTCGTGCCGTTGCGGTTGGTCAGCGAGCAGTTGTCCTGGGTGCCGTTGAACGTGTGGTTGCCGCCGAACTGGTGGCCCATCTCGTGGGCGACGTAGTCGACGGCGTAGAAGTCGCCCTGCGGCCGGGGCACGCCGGTGCAGCCGGACGCCTTGCTGGCGGTGCCGACGACGCCCAGGCCGGCGATCCCACCGCCGGAGACGCCCAGCCCGAGGTGGCCCAGGTCGTAGCTGTCCGCGCCCACGAGCTGGCCGAGGACCCAGTTGGTGCGGTCCAGCGAGCTGCTGGTGCAGCTCGCCAGGTGCTCCGGGGCGAAGCACGCGCTCAGACCGCACGGCCCGTCGGTGCCGGTGGCCTTCGCCGGCGTGTCGAGGTTGAGCCGGTCGGTGCCGTCGATGAGCAGCAGCCGGATCGCGAGGTCGTCGTTGTAGACCTGGTTGATCCGGTTGACCAGCGTGACCTTCTCCGCCAGGACGTTCGCGGAGCCGAAGTAGGCGGCGTACGTGGGGTCCGTGAGGAACGCCAGCCGGTAGGTGCGGCGCTGGATCGCCGCGCCGGCCGCCCGGGGCGCGGGTGCCGCCGCCACCGTGCGCGCCGTGTCGGCGAGGTCGCGCTCGACGAACGCGTCGGCCGAGCGCGGGACGTCGGCCCCGTAGTAGCTCAGGTGGGTCGTGGCGCCGCGCTCGTCGTACGCCGGGTCGACGTACCACGCCCGGGCGCCGCCGGGTCCACGGACGGACGCGTGGAACCCCATCGGCGTCACGTCGAGCCGGATCGTGC
>NZ_DASWVI010000367.1:0-7217 GCF_036401255.1 Nocardioides sp.
GATCGCCTGGGAGGAGGCCCTGGCCGGCCAGAGCACGGACCGCGACTTCGGGCCGCGCAGCGCCGACGACGTCTACATCGTCTACACCGGTGGCACCACCGGCTTCCCCAAGGGCGTCATGTGGCGCCACGAGGACTTCTGGCGCGTCCTCGGCGGCGGCATCGACTTCATGACGGGGGAGCGTCTCGAGGAGTACGACCAGTCCACGAAGGCGGCCGAGAGCGACCCGATGGTCACGTTCCCGCTGAGCCCGCTGATGCACGGCGGGGCCCAGGCCGCCATGCTCATGCACCTGTTCGCGGGCCACCTGACGATCCTCACGCCCAAGTTCGACGCCCACGAGGTGTGGCGGGTGATCGACGAGAACAAGGTGCAGCTGATCTTCATGACCGGCGACGCGATGGCCCGGCCGCTGATCGAGGCCTACGAGGAGGGCGGGTTCGACGGCTCGAGCCTGTTCGCGATCTCCAGCAGCGCCGCGATCTTCAGCCCGCCGGTCAAGGCCCGGTGGATGGCGGCCTTCCCCAACGCGGTCTTCACCGACTCGGTCGGGTCGACCGAGACCGGGTTCGGCGGCATGGGCATGCAGGACCCCGCCAACATCTCCACCGACGGCCCAGTGGTCGCGCTGGGCCCGGGCAGCGTGGTGCTCGACGAGGACAACCGGATCCTCGACCTGGAGACCAACGTCGGACGCACCGGTCGGCTGGCTCGCGGCGGTTCGGTGCCCGTCGGCTACTACAAGGACCCGGTGAAGTCGGCGGCGACGTTCATCGAGGTCGACGGCGCCCGCTACTCCGTCCCCGGTGACTTCGCCCGGATCGAGGAGGGCGGCCGGGTGACGCTCCTCGGGCGCGGCTCCAACTGCGTCAACACCGGCGGCGAGAAGGTCTATCCCGAAGAGGTCGAGATGGCCGTCAAGGGACACCCCGCCGTCTACGACGTGCTCGTCGTCGGGATCCCCGACGAGAAGTACGGCCAGGCGGTCGCGGCCGTCGTCGAGCTGCGCGAGGGCGCGACGCTCGAGCTCGACGAGCTGCGCGAGTTCCTCCGGGCGCACCTCTCCGGCTACAAGCTGCCCCGGTCGCTGACGATCGTCGACCGGATCCCGCGCAACGCCACCGGCAAGGCGCAGTACCCGAAGGCCAAGGAGCTGGCCATGGCCGGCTTCGCCGCCAAGGCCGCCACCGTCAACCCCACCGCCGTCTGACGTCGGTCGGACCCCACCCTCGGGAGAGAGAAGAATCCCATGCGCACCCCGATCTGCGACACCTTCGGGATCGACCACCCGATCTTCGCGTTCACGCCCTCCGAGCACGTGGCCGCCGCGGTCTCCCGCGCGGGCGGGCTCGGCGTGCTGGGGTGCGTCCGCTTCAACGACACCGACGAGCTCGAGCGCACGCTGAGCTGGCTCGACGACAACACCGACGGCAAGCCGTACGGCGTCGACATCGTGATGCCGATGAAGATCCCGACCGAGGGCTCCTCGGTGGACCTGAAGTCGATGATCCCCGAGGACCACATCAGCTTCGTCGAGCGCACCCTGCAGCGGCTCGGCGTACCCCCGCTGCCCGAGGGCGAGGGCCGCGACGGGGTGCTCGGCTGGCTGCACTCGGTGGCCCGCTCGCACCTCGACGTCGCCCTCAACCACCGTCCGGTGCTCATCGCGAACGCCCTCGGCTCGCCCCCGGTCGACGTGATCGAGAAGTGCCATGAGCACGGCATCCTCGTCGCGGCGCTGGCCGGCGCCGCCAAGCATGCCCGCTCCCATGTGGCGAACGGTGTGGACATCATCGTGGCGCAGGGCTACGAGGCCGGCGGTCACACCGGCGAGATCGCCAGCATGGTGCTCCAGCCCGACATCGTCGACGCGGTCGGATCGGACGTCCCGGTGCTGGGCGCGGGCGGGATCGGCTCGGGCCGGCAGATCGCGGCGTCGCTCGCGCTCGGCTCGCAGGGCGTGTGGACCGGGTCGATCTGGCTCGGCACCGAGGAGTACCAGAACCTCCAGTCCAACGCCGGGTGGACCGAGGCGTTCACGCGCGCGACCTCCTCCGACACCGTCCGCACCCGCATCTACACCGGCAAGCCGGCACGGTTGCTGAAGACGAAGTGGACCGAGGCGTGGGCCGAGGCCGACGCGCCCGAGCCGCTGCCGATGCCGCTGCAGAACCTGCTCGTGGCCGACGCCCACAACCGCATCAACGCCTCGGGCGACCCCGACGTCATCTCGATGCCGATCGGCCAGATCGTCGGCCGGATGAACGACGTCCGGCCGGTCGCCGAGGTGATGGCGGACCTGGTCGCGGAGTTCGAGGAGGCCGTGACCCGGCTGGAGTCGATCCGCAAGTAGCGGCCCCCGCATCGGCGGCCGGTCCCACGGCGGGCCCACGGCAGGTCCAGCGGCACCCGGGAGGCGGACCTTCGCCCCTGACCGGCCGCAGGGCGGGCGCGTCAGGCTCGGCGTGGGAGGCCAGATGTCGATCATGGAGCTCGTCGCAGCAGCTGCCCAGGCGCCGTCGTCGCACAACACGCAGCCCTGGCGCTGGATCGCCTCGCCCGACGAGACGCGGATCGAGCTGCACGCGGACCGGCGCCAGGCCCTCCCCGTCAACGACCCCCGCGGCCGCGAGCTCGTGATCAGCTGCGGTGCCGCGCTGTTCGCCCTCCGGGTGGCGGCCGCGCACGCCGGGACCGGGACGGTGGTGGTGCCGTTCCCGAGCGCCGACCCCGACCATCTGGCGACCGTGCACCTGGCCGGCACGCCCGGCGACGAGGGCGCTCTGTACGACGCGCTGGCGGCTCGGCACACGCACCACGGGCCGTTCGCGAGGACATCCGTGCCGCCGATGGTGCTGGCCGCGCTGCGGGCCGCCGCCGAGGCAGAGGGCGCCTGCCTGCACGTGATGGATGCCCTCCAGCGCGACTCGGTCGCCGGCCTGGTCGCCGAGGCCGATCGCGTCCTCTGGTGCGACCGCGGGTGGCGCCGCGAGCTGGCCCGGTGGTTCCGGATCCGGCGCCGCGGTGACGGTCTGCCGGTCTCGATCGCCGCCCTCGTGCCGACCCGCTTCGTGGTCGCCCACCTCGACCTGGGCCGCCGATTGGGCAGGGCCGACGCCCGGCTCGTCGAGGAGGCGCCCGCGGTCGTGGTGCTCGCGACCCACGAGGACGAGCCGGAGGACTGGCTGCGTGCGGGCCAGGCGCTCGAGCGGGTGCTGCTGGTCGCCCACGGCGCCGGGCTGTCCGCGGCCTTCGAGAACCAGCCGTGCGAGGCGAGTCCCGCGATGCGGGCCCGTCTCGCCGCGGTGCTGCAGGGTCACGTGCCGCAGATGGTCGCCCGGCTCGGGCCGACCGCGCCGGCCCGGCCGACGCCCCGCCGCCCGGTACGGGTCAGCGCAGGTCGGGGTGCGCCCGCCCCGCGATGAGCGGCAGGTCGAGATAGGTCCGGATCCCCGGATCCGCGGCCACGACGTACGGGATCGAGTTCACGCAGTGCTGCGCGGTCGCGACGACGCCGGGGTTGCGGACCAGTCCCTCCTCGACCGTCTCGGGCTGCCAGCCCTTGATGGTGACGAACGTGTCGGGGTCGCCGCGCACCTCGACCTCGAAGCGCTCGCCCTCGGGGCCGAACGTCCAGGCCGGCTCGAGGTGCTCCTCGCCCATCAGCCAGTTGACCGCGATCCGGACCACGCACTCCTCGCGGACGAAGGCCTCCCAGACGAACCGTTGGCCGGCCACCGATCCAGGCGCGATCACACCGATCGGCGTCTCGATGGGGGCGGTGGCGACCGCGACCTCCTGTGAGGTGCGGATCTCGGCGTCGGAGGAGAAGCCCAAGGCGTCCAGGCACATACGGACCGACTGCACGAACCCACCCGACAGCAGCCCGAGCATCGGGCCGCCCATCGCCTCCTCCGGCGGACCGCCGAACATCATGATGTGGCGCACCACGTCCGGCGCGTCGTAGGTGCGGATGTCGGAGAACTCCTCGCCGCGCACGAACGTCACGGCCGAGGAGAGGGCCGAGAACACGAGCGGGTGCAGCTCGGTGACCCCGCCGGGGTTGATCCCCGTGCCGTGCAGGGTGGTGCCGCCCTCGGCGCACGCCCTGGCGAGCGGGGCGCCGTCCTTCTCGGTGGGGTAGAACCAGCCGACCGGCGTCACGACGTTCTTGCCCGAGAGCAGCAGCGCCGCGACCTCGTCGCGGTCGGGCACCAGCGGGGCGTACACGACCGCATCCGCCTCGAGCGCGAGGATCTCCTCGACGCTGCTGGTCGCGCGCACCCCGATCGGGCCGCCGCCGAGGATCTCCCCGACGTCGCGACCGTCCTTGGCCGCGCTGTGCACCCAGCAGCCCACGAGCTCGAGGTCCGGGTGGAGCAGGATGCCTTCGATGGCGGCCCGGCCGACGCCGCCGGTGGCCCACTGGATCACGCGCACGTGCGCCACCGTCCCAGAGAGAACACGTTCTTGTCGACGGGGGCGGTGCCGAGGGCGGTGCGGTGGGGGGCGCGGGTCAGGCCGAGGTCATCACGCCGACCGGCTCGGGGGTGAACCGGGGGAACACCGCGGCGGTCGAGGCCCCGAACCGCTTCGAGACGACCTCGGCCAGGACGCTGCGGTAGTCGGTGGTGACCGGCACGTCGGAGTCGAGGTCGCCGGTGAGCGGCGGCATCGTGCCGTGGTAGCCGCCCCGCACCCCGGCGCCCGCGAGGAACATCACGTTGCCGTAGCCGTGGTCGAGACCACCGCTGTCGTTCTCCACGACGCGGCGGCCGAACTCGCTGATCGTCACCAGCGTCACCTTGTCGGTCTGGTCGCCGAGGTCGCCGAAGAACGCGGCGATCGCGGCGGCCAGGTCGCGCGTGTTGTCGCGCAGCCAGCCACGCTCGGCCGTGCCGAGGTCGGCGTGCATGTCCCAGTCGCCCTGGTCCACGGTGATCACCCGGACGCCGACGTCGCCGCGGATCACCCGGGCGACCTCCGACAGCGCCCGCCCGACGTCGGTGCGGGGGTAGGCGCCGCCGTTGTCAGCGGCGCCACGCACGGGCGCGAAGTCGTCCAGGGCGGAGAACATCGACCGCATCGCCGTGCCCAGCGTGGTGCGGTCGTCGTCCCACAGCCGGTGCAGCGAGGAGCGGCGCCCCTTGGTGGTGTCCCACTTGTCGTCGCCGGAGATCCGGACCGACCCGACGTCGCTGGCCGACATCACGCCCTGAGGGCCGTAGAGCGAGGTGGGTACGACGCCGCCGCCGACGTTGAACCCCTGCAGCGGGGAGGTCTCGGTGTCGGTGCCGATCAGGCGGTTGAGCCAGCCGGTGCGCACGTCGGACCCCGGGTCGGCGTCCTCGACCTCCTCCATCGCGGAGAAGTGCGAGCGGTTGGGCGCCGGCAGCCCGGTGGCGTGCACCGCCGCGAGGCGGCCGGCGTCCCACAGCGGCAGGAGCGGAGCCAGCTCGGGGTGCAGGCCGAACTTCGCGTCCGGCCGCAGCAGCGCCGTCGCCGACACCGCGATGCCCGGGCGCGAGCTGTAGTAGACCGGGTCGTCGTGGGGCACGACGAGCGAGAGCCCGTCGGCGGCCCCGCGCAGGGAGAGGACGACGAGCACCGCGGGCGCCGGCGACAGCGCGGCGGTCGAGGTGGTGATCGCCGCGGAGCCGATGACCGTGGTGGCGCCGGCGAGCGCGACGGCGCCGGAGAACAGACCGCGGCGCGAGAGGCGCGCGAACTCGGGGCAGCAGGGCTCGGTCATGTCGTCACCGGGTGAGGAAGGCGGGGGAGTCGAGGAACGTGGTGAGCAGTCGGGGCATGTCCCAGCGCACGAGCGGGTGGTCGCGGGTGATCCGCTCGTGAGGTCCGAGGTTCACCGCGAGGCAGCAGGCCTCGAGCAGCTGGGAGGTGGAGTGCCGGTGCAGGATCACCTGCGACAGGTGGTCGACGAGCAGGTCGAAGCGGATCGGGGACTTCGGCAGCCACCACGCCGGACGGTGGTAGTTGATGCCCTCGTCGGGCCACCAGCCGCCGCACAGGCTCAGGTGGACGTCCATCGACGCGAGCAGCCGCGACGGCGACGCCCAGGACCGGTTGTCGACAGGCTGGCCGTCGGGGCGCGGCCAGTCGAACGGCTTCGTGCCGAGGCCGTCGACCTGCCACAGCAGCGCGTTGGCGGCGTCCCGGTCGGCCGTGGGCCGGGTGATCCGGACGCCGAGCGCACGGTACGTCGCGACCAGGTCCTCACCGGGGTCGCGGACCTTGGCGCCCACGGAGCCGGTGAACGCGGTCGAGGCGACCAGCGCGCGCAGCACCGGGGCGATCGCGGTGTCGTGGTCGAGGTAGACCCGGGCCAGCCGCTCGACGAGCTCGGGGACGGGTCGTCGCTGACGAACTTCACCGCGAGCTTGCGGGCGAGCCGGCGGGCGGTCGCGGGGTGGCGGGCCAGGTAGTTCAGGTACGCGCGAGTGACCGCCCGGCCGTCGGAGTCGGCGTTCGGGTGGCTGAAGCCCATCACCTGCACCGGGCCGGTGGCGTGCCACTTCGTGCGGTACACGGGCTGGAAGGTGTTCCACATGTCCAGGCTCCAGCCGGTGAGGATCCGGGCGGAGGCCTTCACGTCGTCCTCGTCGTACTCGCCCCGGCCGACGGTGTGGAGCTCGAGGAGCTCGCGGCCGAGGTTCTCGTTGGGGTGGGCCTTGGACGAGTCGACGTTGTCGAGGCTGATCAGCATCGCGGGGTGGGTGATCGTCGCCTGCAGCAGGTCCGCGAAGCTGCCCAGCGCGGCCGCGCGGATCTCGTCGCCGTACTGCCGTCGCCAGAAGCCCTGGGCGTCTCCGTTGACCGGGACGTTGAAGTGGTTCTCCCAGAACTCGGTCATGACCTCCAGCAGCTGCCGCCGCGAGCGCATCCGCCGCAGCAGGACCCAGCGCTGGTAGTCGAACATGACCTCCCACACGCCCTCGACGCCGTCGCGCTGCCGCTGCCACAGCTCGGTCGCGCCCCGTGAGAGGCCCGGCCACCAGCCGCGCAGTTCGTCGGTGCCGGGGTCGGCCACCGAGTCGGGGTCGAGCTGGGCCGCGAACCACGCCTGGGCCCCGCCGGCCGTGCGCACCTGGGCGGCCAGCGCCGGGGTGACGCCGTACGAGAAGCGGCCGACGAGGTGCCGGCTCCGGGCGCCGAGCAGCCGGTGCTTGCGGTAGCGCGCCGGCGGGTAGCTCGCGGCC
>NZ_DASWVI010000368.1:0-6633 GCF_036401255.1 Nocardioides sp.
ACTCCAAAGGGGTTCGAATCCCCTATCCTCCGCCACCCGAACGGCGCCGCACCCCACGTGCGGCGCCGTTCGCCGTCGACGAGCGGGTTGGGTCAACAGCACTCCCCACTCCAAAGGGGTTCGAATCCCCTATCCTCCGCCACCCGAACGGCGCCGCACCCCACGTGCGGCGCCGTTCGCCGTCGACGAGCGGGTTGGGTCAACAGCACTCCCCACTCCGAAGGGGTTCGAGTCCCCTATCCTCCGCCACCCGAACGGCGCCGCACCCACGTGCGGCGCCGTTCGCCGTACCGGCCCGATGTGACGGACGCCGTGGCCCGCCGGGATCCATCCGACGCCGAGTGTCGCTATGGTCGAGACGCCTCTCGCACCCGCGGCACTCGGGCCGCACCGGAGAACGGAGCGCACGATGACCCCACCGCTGCTGCTGGCCGCCACCTCGTCGACGGAGCTCGACTTCCCGTGGTGGCTGCAGGTCACCCACCTGGTCAACTTCCTCTTCCTCGGGCTGCTGGTGCGCTCGGGCTGGGAGATCCTGGCCTCGCACCCTCGTCTCTACTGGCGCAACGACTGCGGACCCGACACGGAGTGGCTGAAGTTCACCAAGGACAAGGTCCCGACGGAGATCGGAGCGTTCACCGCGCGCGACGACCAGCGCGACCTGCACCCGCTGATCAGCCTGCCGGGCCGCGCCAAGATCGGCATCGGCCGCGCCTGGCACGGCCTCGTCACGACGCTGTGGGTGCTCAACGGGCTGATCTACGTGGTGCTGCTGTTCGGCACCGGGCAGTGGCGGCGGCTGATCCCCACCTCGTGGGACGTGTTCCCCGACGCGTGGGACTCCCTGAAGATCTACGCCGGGTTCGGCGTCCCCTCGATCGAGCACTTCCAGCCGTACGACGCGCTCCAGCAGCTGATGTACACGTTCGTCGTCTTCGTCCTGGCCCCGCTGATGATCGTCACCGGTCCGGTGATGTCGCCGGCCGTGGTCGGCCGCTACCCGTGGTACCCGAAGCTGTTCGGCGGTCGCCAGGCGGCCCGGTCGCTGCACTTCATCGGCATGGCGATCTTCGTGGTGTTCGCGGTCATGCACGTCGCACTGGTGCTCGTCGTCCACCCCGAGCACAACCTCGTGCACATGATGATGGGCAAGGAGTACGACGAGGCGCTGGTCGGCCAGGCGGTCACCCGGGTCATCATCGGCGTGGTCGTGGTCGTCGCGCTGTGGCTCGCCGCGTCGTACGTCTCCCTGATCGACGTGCGCAAGAGCCAACGCGTGCTCTACGGCCTGCAGGCACCGGTCAAGAAGCTCATCCTCAACCCGATGACCTCGCGCCAGCGGGCCCGCCAGGTCTTCACCGAGGACGACATCTCGCCGTTCCACTGGGTCAACACGCGGCCGCCGGACCTGAGCCAGTCGCCGGAGTGGCTGGCGCTGCGCGACGACGGGTTCCGCGACTACCGCCTCGAGGTGGGCGGCCTGGTCCGCGAGCCGCGCTCGTTCTCGCTCGATGACCTGAAGGCGATCGCCGCGCAGGACCAGATCACCATGCACACCTGCATGCAGGGCTGGACCGGCATCGCGAAGTGGTCGGGCATCCCGCTGCGCGACGTGCTCGCCCAGGTCGAGCCGGTCGAGGGCGCCGAGTACGTCATGGTCGAGTCCTTCGGCACCGCCCAGCACATGCACGACGGCCGGCCCGTCGAGCCGTACTACACGGTGCTCACCAAGGCGATGGCCATGGAGGACGAGACGATCCTCGCCTGGGGCATGAACGGCGAGCCGCTGCCGCAGATGTACGGCGCCCCGCTGCGGCTGCGCACCGAGTCGATGCACGGCTACAAGATGGTCAAGTGGGTCCGCTCGGTGTCGTGGATCCACGACTACCGCGAGGTCGGTGACGGCATGGGCGGTACCCGCGAGGACTCCGGCTACCAGGACATGGACGCGCGCATCTGAGGTGCCCGAGCCTGAGCTTGCGAAGGCTCGGACCCAGCAGCCAGGTCGAGTAGCCCCGCGACCGACGCAGGAGGTCGCGACGGGTGTATCGAGATCGAGCTGCCTTCAGCCGCCACGATGAGGGGCGCGCTCAGGACAGCCGGGACCTGATCTCCTCGAGCAGGTCCTGCGGCGCGAGCCACATCGAGGGGTACTCGCCGTACCAGCGCTGCCTGCCCTCGGCGTCGATCAGCACGAAGCTGTGGCCGGGCAGCCCGGCGTGCATCCCGCGGCCGAGGGTGCCGTACGCCGCGGACACGGTGCCGTCGTCGAGCAGGAACGGGGTCCGGACGCCGTTGGCCGCCATGTCGGCGGTGATCTGCTCGCGGGTGTTCATCACGATCGGCAGCACGGTGACGTCCTGGTCGGCGAACTCCTCGGCGTGCTTCTCGATCTCGCCCATCTGCACGATGCACGACTGGCAGCCGGCGCCCTCGGAGAAGTAGAGCAGCAGGTTCTCTCCGCGATGGTCCTCCAGCGAGTGCCGGGCGCCGCTGGTGTCGACCAGCGAGAAGTCGGGGGCGCGCCGGGTCTCGTCCGACGACGTCGGCCGCGAGCTCAGCATCATCGCGGTGATCGTCGCGCCCAGGGCCACGAGGACGGACACTCCGATCGCGACCCGGCGCACCGGGTGGGCGTGCCCACCGCGTACCTCGCGGGACCGGTCGGCGACTTGACGTGACATCCTCACTCCTCCTTCGTGCGGTCGGGGTGCGTCCCGGCGTCCGCCAGCGGCCCGCGGCAGGCTCCGGAGTCCGCCCGCGGCTCGGTCCCGCCGGGACGTCGGCGGTCCCGCAGCACGGCGACGACGAAGACCGAGGCGACGGCCAGCACGCCGAGGCCGAGCACGGCCTCGGGCACCGGATCGGTCCATGCCTCGATCCGGCCGAACACCCGCGCGAGCCGGTCGCCGATCGCGACCTGGAACCCGGGCCCCCCGGTCATCTCACCGCTCCCGGCCAGCTGGATCACGAAGCCACCCATCACCGCGAAGGCGGCGGCCACGGCGATGTTGACGGTGTTGGTGACCAGCACCCGGCCGCCGACTCGCACCCGCACGGTCCGGGCGCGCAGGAACCGGCGCTCGCCGAGGCTGAACCGGTCCCAGAGCAGCGCCATCACGAACAGCGGGAAGACCATGCCGAACGTGTAGGCCAGCCCCAGCGCGAGGCCCCCGACCGCGGAGCCGGAGAGCGCCGACAGCGTCATCACGCCGGCGAGGACCGGCGCGCAGCAGGAGCTCGCGACGCCGGAGAACACGCCGAGCGCGAAGAAGCTCGCGGAGTCGCCGCGCGCGGTGTCGGGGGCGCGCAGGAACGACGGCAGGCTGACCATCCGGCCCGAGAGGCTCAGCCCGGCCAGGGCCAGCATCAACGCGCCACCCGCGTAGTACAGCGCGGCGTGGTAGTTCGCGATCGTCGACGCGACGAGGCCGATGCCGAGGGTGATCGGCACGAGCACGAGGGCGAGCCCCGCCGCGAACACGAAGGTCAGCGGCAGCAGCCGCCAGCGCCGGTTCTTGACCGCGACGGCGAGGTACGACGGGGCCAGGAACACGATGCAGCACGGTGCGAACAGGGCCACGCCGCCGGCGAAGAACGCCGCGAGCACCGACCCGGTCGTCAGCAGGTCACCCATGGCGCTGCCCGTACCTCGCCGCCAGCGCCTTCTCGAGCTTGCGGCGCGGCAGCCGTCCGCTGCTGAAGAAGGTGTCGTCGAGCAGGACCAGCGGGCTCATCGCGGCCCGGTGCCGCCTCATCAGCTCCCGGCCGGGCTCGCTGAGTGCGTCGACCGTGCGGACCCGCAGCGGGAACGCGGCGGCCAGCCGGGCGAGCGCGTCGACCGCGTCGGCGCAGTAGTGGCAGCCGTCGCTCTCGACGACGGTGATCAGGGCGGGTCCGGGCGCCGGCGGCGGCACCTGCATGGCTCTCCTCTGCACGGCTCGTGATGGGCGCTGCCCAGCATTCGCCGCCCGCCCCGCACAAACCCGGGAGGTTGTGTGAAGGTTCGCTGAAGGCCGGCGCTCAGCCCTCGGCGGCGGGAAGCCACACGGTGAACGTCGCGCCCTGCCCCGGTCCGCCGCTGGCCACCGAGATCCGACCGCCGTGGCCCTCGACCAGTGCCTTCGCGATGGCGAGCCCGATGCCCGACCCGCCGTGCTCGCGGTCACGCGCGGCGTCCGCGCGATAGAACCGGTCGAACAGGTGGGCGAGATGCTCGGGGGCGACGCCCGCACCGGTGTCGGCGACCACGATCTCGACCCCGGCCCCGTGCCGTCGGCACGACAGGGTCACGGTCCCGCCCGCGGGCGTGTGCCGCAGCGCGTTGTCGAGCAGGTTGCCGAGGACCTGCTCCATCCGCTGCACGTCCACCTCCACCGACCCGGACTCCTCGAGGACGGTGCGCAGGCCGACCGCCTTCGTGTCGAAGTGGTGCCGGGACGCGTCGGCCGCCGCGCTCACCAGCATCGCCACCGGGACCGGACGCCGGTCGATCTGGAGGCTGCCCTCGTCGGCGGTGGACACCGCCGAGACGTCCTCCGCGAGGCGGCCGAGCCGCCGCGCCGACGCCCGGACGATGCCGAGCGTGTGGGGGTCCGGCGGGCGGACGCCGTCCTCGATCGCCTCCAGGTGTGCCTCGATGGTGGCGAGTGGCGTGCGCATCTCGTGGGCGAGGTCGGCCAGCATCCGCCGGCGTACGGACTCCGTCGCCTCCAGCCGGGCCGCGAGGCTGTTGTAGGTGGTCGCGAGCGTGGCGAACTCCTCGCCCAGTCCCGGGTCGGGCACCCGGGCGTCGTAGCGCCCTGCCGCGATCTGGGAGGCACCCTCCGCGACGCTGCTGATCGAGCGTTCCACGCGTCGGCTGAAGTACCAGGACACGGCGAGCGCGGCCACGACCGAGGTGAGCAGCGCGAGCGCGATGGAGATCAGCAGCGAGGCGGCGAACGCCTCCTCGACGTGCTCGTTCTCCGCGGGGGTGTGCCCGACACCGGCCTGCTGGAGGTGGTCGTGGAAGATCCCCGGCCCCACCGACGACGCGACCAGCCAGGTCGACAGCGAGCCGGCGATCAGCACCAGCGCCTGGGCGATCAGCAGCCGGGTCGCGAAGCGCGGGCGGGCTCCGGCGCGAGTCACGTGCCGCGGCCCATCCGGTACCCGACGCCGCGCACGGTGCGGACGTACCTGCCCTCGGTGGCGCTGTCGCCCAGCTTGTGTCGCAGGTGGCCGACGTGGACGTCGACGAGGTGCTCGTCGCCCACCCAGTTCGGGCCCCACACGGCGTCGATCAGTTGCCGGCGGCTGAAGGCCATGCCCGGTCGTTGCGCGAGCGTGGCGAGGAGGTCGAACTCGGTGCGGGTGAGCGCGATCGTGCGTCCCTCGAGCCACACGTCGCGCCCGGCGACGTCGATGGCCAGCTCGCCGAAGACCCGCGCGGCGTCAGCCTCCCGGTCGCTCCCGATCGGGCGGGGACGCCGCAGCATCGCCTGGATCCGGGCGACCAGCTCGCGCGGGCTGAAGGGCTTGGTCAGGTAGTCGTCGGCGCCGACCGAGAGCCCGATGAGCGTGTCGACCTCGTCGGTGCGGGCGGTCAGCATCACGACGTACGCGTCGGAGAAGGTGCGCAGCCGGCGGCACACCTCGACCCCGTCGAGGCCGGGCAGCCCCAGGTCGAGGACCACGACGTCCGGGTCGACCTCGCGGGCCAGGTCGACCGCCTGCTGCCCGTCGTGGACGACCGCGACCTCGAAGCCGTCGCGCTGGAGATAGCTCGCGACCAGGCCGGCCAGCTCCGGCTCGTCCTCGACGACCAGGGCCCGGAGCCCCGAGCCCGGGCGCGCCGGGTCGGCGCGGGGGCCCGCGGTGACGTGGTCGACCATGCCGTCCATCGTGACAGCCTCGGGCCCGCCCGGCCGTCCACGAGGCCGCGGCCGTCGGCAACTTCAGCAAACCTTGACCTCAGCGCCACCCGCCGCGCGACCGTGCCGGCCGACAGTTGGCCGAGAAGTGAGCCGAGCGTCACGGGCCAGAGGAGGCGGGGCGATGGCGGGCTGGTACGGCGGCTGGGCCGGTTGGGCCGTGCTCGCGGTCGCCCTCGTGGCCTCCTGGTCGGTCGTGCTCCTCGCCCTCGTCTCGCTGTTCCGCGGGACGCGACCACCGGATCCCCGAGAGGACCCCCTCCATGACCACAGCTCCTGACACCGGAGCCGACACCGGCCCCGACACCGGCTCCGGCACCGCCCCGGAGGGCACGCACGCGCACGAGCACGGGGCGCACGGCGGGCACCGCCTGATGATGCTCGCCTGCTGCGTCCCGATGCTCGTGGTCGCGGGTGTGCTGGTGGCGACCGGAGTCGTCGGGTCGGGCGCCCTCGTCTCGGCCCTGCTGTGCGCGGCGATGATGGCGGCGATGATGTTCCTGATGCCGGGCCACGGCCACCGCTGAGCGACCCGGGATCACCCGCAGGCCGCGCCACGCGCGGGGCGGGGCGGGGTGGCCGGGCACAGTGCGGCCTCCCTCGAGAGCGGCACGCCGCGGCCGAACAACCGCACCCAGGCCACCGGCACCACCGGGGCGGGGTGGTCGGCGTAGCCGAGCCGGGCGGCGGTGTCGCCGGGGTCCTCGCCGACGAGGCG
>NZ_DASWVI010000369.1:0-9565 GCF_036401255.1 Nocardioides sp.
GACCTCCGGGCCGCGGACCTCACCGACGATCTGGCGGGCGAGGTTGAACCGGAAGGAGTGGTGGATGGCCTCCTCGAGGCTGAACTCGCCTGCCTGGCGGCCGTCGATGCCGACCTCGCCGGATCCGGGGCGGTGCTCCCAGGCGTGGACGATCTTGTGCCGGTCGACCAGCTCGTGCAGGTGCAGCTCGAACTCGGTCTCGAAGGTGCCGATCATCTCCCAGGGCGGGATGCACGAGCACAGCGCGCGGACCCAGGTGGTCTTGCCCGAGCCCTGGACGCCGGAGACGACGATGCTCTTGCCGGCCCGCACGCAGGCGGCGAGGAAGTCGGCCAGGACCGCGGTGCAGGCCTTGCGGTCGTAGACCATCTCGTCCATGGAGACATCGCGCATGCCGTGGCGGCGGATGACGACAGAGGTGTAGGCCATCACCCAGGAGCCGGCCGCGAGCCGCGCTCCCCCGGGCAGCCGGAGGTCTAGGTGCGGGCGGGCCTCGGTGAAGGGCCGGTTCTGCCGGGCGCCGAGGTCGGCGAGGAACTCGCGCAGCTCGTCCTCGGAATCGGCGATCGGGTCGGCCTCGACCAGGGTGCCGTCGACCAGCTCCAGCCACACCGAGCACACCGGGCCGCGGGCGATGACGATGATGTTCTCGACGTCCTCGCGCTCGACCAGGGGCTGCAGGCGGCCCAGACCGAACAGGGCGGCGTGGAGGGCGGACTTGAGCGCCTTCTCCTGGTCCTTGGTCCACGGAGGCCGGCCGATGGAGACCAGCGTCTCGGCTTCGGACTTGACGAGCTCCTCGATGACGTCGAGGCCCATCTGCTCGCGGTCCTCTTCGGTGACCCGGCCACCTTCCTTGTCGAGCCGGGCGGTCAGTCGCGAGGAGATCTCCGCGCGGTACTGCGCGATCAGCTCCCAGTCCAGCTCGACCCGGCCGTCCGCGCCGGGGACGTTGTGGTGGTGATCTTCCGGTGCGGGCGCCACGAGCGGGCGCAGGCTGAACTCCGAGCGAGCGCGGCCCGGAAGCTCCTGCTCGCTGGTCCAGGCGCCGGCGAAGATCGGCAGGGAGGTCGGGTCGTGGTCCTCAACGACCGGCGGCGGGGGCGGCGGGGTGCCGCTGGTGCTGCGGCCGCGGGCGAAGGGTGAGGTCTGCCCCCGGTTCGCGGCGTGACGTGACTCGAGCCACTCGTCGGCGCGCAGTGGGTCGCGACCGTTGGCGTCCCGGTGGTGTCCGTTGGTGCTCATGCGTGGCTTCCGTTCGTGGGAGCGAGGGCGGACTGGTTGACGCCGAGGACGGACTCGATGGCGGCGGCGCTGGCCCGGTAGCTACGCAGCAGCCCGGAGGACTCGAACTTGCGGGGCTTGCGCGCGCCGTGGGAGTAGACCTCGGCCACCTCGGGATCCCACTCCACCGAGGCGACGACGGGGATCTGCAGGGCCTTGGCGATGTGGCGGGCGGTGTAGGGCCGGACTCGGGCGCCGGTGGGCATCGCGGGCCAGCGTCGCTCCTCATCGACGAGGAGGACCCCGAGCCGAGACAGGCCACCGACCCCGGCGAACTGCGTCCGCAGGGTCTTGGCCCAGCTGGTGGCGCCGGCCAGGGCCGGCAGCGAGCTGCGGGTGACCAGCAGGGTCAGGTCGGAGGCGGCGATCAGCGGCTGGGGCCAGCCGGCGAGGCCGAGCCGGCCGGCGTCGACGACGACGTCCTGGCCGTTGCGCTCCAGGGCGCGCAGTTGCTCGGTGAGCGGCTCCCACAGGGGCAGCAGGCTGGGGGCCTGCTCGTGGGCCCGGATACCGGGCAGAAACCACGCCGACCGCTCGGCCGGCGCCTCGGGGTCCAGCAGCAGCGTCTCGCGCGGCAGCGCGTCGGCCAGCGTCCCCTCGCGCAGGGAGAGGGCAAGGTTGATCAGCCCGCCGGTCGGCTCCTGGGTGCCATGGAAGAACCCGGCGAAGACCGAGGAGGAACCGGTCGGGTCGGCGTCGACCAGGAGCACCGGCCGGTGCTAGTTGAGGGTGAGCCCGAGCGCCGTGGTCGAGACACCGGGCGAACCGCTCGCGGAGGCCAGGACGATCAGCGCCATGCCTCAGCGCTCCCGGGCGTCCAGCACGAGCGCGACCCGTCCGGTGGCGGCACGGGCAGCCAGGTCGGCGGCATCGGCCTCGGGCACCGAGACGTCGACGACGGTCTCCCCGGTCTCCTCGACCCGGCTAACACCAACGACGACTGCCTCGACGGTGACCGGCTCCTTGTCGGTAACCTCGCCCTGATCGCCGGGCGTGGTGACGATCCGGACGACGTCGCCGCCATAGAGCGGCTCCGAGGGCATCTGGCCAGGAGTGAGGCTGATGCCCACCAGGGACTTCCCCTCCCCCGGCACCAGGCTGTCGGTGACGGCCTGCTCGGTGAGCAGGGTGCCGGCCCACAGGTCGACCGCGGCGCGGCTGCCCTCGAGCTCGGCCTTCTGGCTTCCCGCGACCGGGGTCAGCGCCGGGTCGACGCTCACCCGCACGACGGCGAGGTCACCCGACTCGATGGCCTCTCCACGCTTGATGTCGCGGCTGACCACGAGGACTTCCTGCGTGTCGTTGACCGATGTGAACGCGAAGGCGGTACCCAGCGCTCCTGCAGCGACAAGCGCCGCACAGAGCGCGAACACCCATGGTCTGCGGCGCCGCCTGGGTGGTGGTTGCTGAGTGTGGTTGAGGTCCGGCATGGGACGGCTGTTGGTCGATGCCCCGTATGCCAGGCCGTGAGCGGTGTTCTGCGACATGGATCCCGAGTCCTCTCGTGTCTCGATCACCTACGTGTCAAGACGGGCCCTGAGCGGTCAGCACGAGCCCAACTCGATACTGACACACTAGTGCATTTCTATCGAAGCTCTCGCTCTCCGCAGATGACCGATCCCGAGATGCCATCGCCCAGTCCTGACCAGAGGGGTTGCGCGGCTCGATCCCCCCGATGGGACCGAGCATCAACGCCTCCGAACGATCCGGAGTCCATGGGACCACAAAATCGTCCGGTCTCACCGAACGAATTTCTCACCTGTGGATAAAGGTGAAACCGCCTTTGGCTACGAGCTCGGTTGGGCCGAGCCTGTGCCGCTGCGCCGGCGTTGCCGTTGCGCCTCATGGAATGCTGCGACAATCACTTCGACGGGCTCCCCGAGTGCGCCGGCTAGCGCTTCGAGCGACTGCGGTGCAGGGAGTCGGGTCCAGCGCCCTTGCTCCCACGCGTAATAGGTCGGCACCGCCATGTTCGCGGACGTGGCGAGGTCGGGAACGGTGAGCCCTGCCTGCAAGCGCAGCGCTCGCAGATCAGGGACATCACCGTCTAGGTGAATTAGCCGCAGCGTCGGGATGTCGAGGGCCTTGGCGAGTCTCACCAGAAAGTCGGGGCGCGGAGATGACGTACCCAGCTCCCAGCGAGAGATGCGCTCACCTCCAGCAGCCCCCACCAGGCGCGCCAACTCATGCTGAGTCAACCCCGCCTCCTCGCGAGCAGCCCTCAACGCATTGGGGTCGATTCCGGACGTCATCGCCGACGAACACTAGCGGTGATCAATCGTCTGCAGGACCGGTAGTCCGCCCGGCACCGGACCGACGACACGGGACCGCTGACCCCGTCTGCCGATCCCAGCGAGGGCGCCGATCGCGCCGCGGGCACAACTTGCCGCGCGACGACGCACTGGGCGCGATATCGCCCAGCCTCGGTTCAACCTTCGTGTCGGCGACCTGCCCTACTGGCCACCCACGGCGAACCTGAGGGCGAGCCTGCTGGATTCCTTCGGATCGCCGATGGGGCTGATCGCTTACCAACCCGCCGCGCACATAGGGGACCAGAAAGCGAGGTGGACGATGAGCACTTCCCCAACCCAGAACCCGGTCACCGGCGTGGTCACCTTCACCGCGCGCGGCACCGCCGCCCTCGACCAGCTGGCCGAGGACCTGGTGGCCGAGTGCGACGGCTCCCCAGCGAGCATCGCGGAGCTCTTCGAGCGGGTGCTGAAAGCCGACATCGAGGAGCTGACCAAAACCCTCAGTGAGGCAGCCCGGCCGGATCCCGATCTGCCTGACCGCGACATCGACGAGGTCGAACCGGCCGCGGGGAGCCCTGACGAGGCGGCACGTCGACGGTTGGAGGCGCGCACGCCAGGCGCAGCCGGTGCACGGACACGCAGCCTTGACGTCGGCCGATGATCCACGCCGCGGCATACACTTCGTTACACAAGGCCGCTGTGTAACAGAATGTACGGGAGACCTCTGATGCTGCCCAACCCCTACGCCCCGGGCGAACTGCCGCGGGTGCTGGCCGGGAGGGAACAACAGCAGGACAGGATCAGAGGCTACCTGAGCCGAATCGGCACCTACGGCGAGATGGGCGGCCCGCTCCTGGTGTTCCTAGGCCCGCGCGGGGTCGGCAAGACGTCCCTGCTGCGCGAGGCCCAGCGCGACGCCGAGGCCCACGGATTCATCACCGCATGGGTAGCCTGCCGCCGCAACGCGCCGTTCCTGCCCGACCTGGTGAGCCGTGTCGGCAAAGCGATCGAGACCGCGGACATCCTCCCTCGCTCCGAGAAGGGCAGCTGGCGTCTCCGCCTGGAGAGCATCGGCCTCGAGTTCGGCCTGCCCAGCGTGGTGAAGCTGAGCGCCACGGCCGCCGCCGACCGCTCCGGCACCGACGCGCCTTCACGCGGTGCCCAGATCTCAGCCCTCGAGGATCTCCTGCACGAGACCAGCACCCGGGTCCGCGGCCCAGGCGGCGCGGGCCTGGTGGTCTTCATCGATGAGCTGCACGCGGGCACCCGCGATGACCTCGCAGTTCTGCTCAACGCCATGCAGAACCTGGCTGGACGGCGCGAGGACAACCCGTTCGCCGTCATCGGCGCCGGGCTACCCTCGACGCCGGGAGTCCTGGTCAACGCGGCCACATTCGGGGAGCGCAGCACCTTCCTCACACTCCCCCGACTCGAGCCGGCCGCCGCGGCGGCCGCCGTCGCTGAGCCTGCAGCCGAGTTGGGCGTGACCTGGACACCCGCAGCGCTGCAGGCGGTCGCCGGCGAGGCCCAAGGGTTTCCCTATCTGCTCCAGGTCCTCGCGCACGCGACGTGGGAGGCGGCCCAACCCTCCGCGGCCGGCGACGTGCTCGACCTCGACCAGGTGCACGCAGGGCTGCCGCTCGCAGATGAGCAGCTGACCGCGATGTACGCAGCCCGGTGGGCGGCCGCGACGGACCTGGAGAAGCAGATCATGTCCGTGATGGCGCAGGCCGGCACTCCCACGGTGACGCGGGCAGAGATCGCCGCGGCGCTCGGCCGGCCCACGCAGGCACTGGGTGTTCCGCGGGAGCGCCTGATCGACAAGGGCATCATCGAGCCCGCCAGTCGCGGTGAGGTCCGGTTCACGATGCCCGGCTTCGACCGCTACATCCGCGAGACCCTGGCCACCGGAGCACCCTCGGCCGCCGACCCGGCACCCGGCCGTCTCGGTGCCGGCCGCCGCCGGCGTGAACTCCCGCCCGCCTCCGACGGCGGCCGCGACGGGCCGCGGAATTAGAGCTCGCGGCGAGCCTGCCGACGTAGGGCCGCCTCGAGCTCGGCGACGCCCTCGCCCAGCGGCATCGGGGGCGCGACGTCGGCGAGGTCGTCGAGCAGCTCGTCGACGTCGCCGTCCTCCACTGCGGTGCGCTGTAGGCGTCCACTGCCCCACCGCGGCGGCGAGTCGGCGATAGGCCTCGACGCGGCCGGAGCGTTGAACCAAGCGGCCACCGCCAGTGCCACTCGCCTTGCGATCAAGGCCGCCTGGTCGTCCATGGCCCGCTCAGTCTCCCGCCCGGAGACCCCGGCGGTTATCCACAGCCCGCCGCCGGCGGGCGCGCGTAACCCAGCGAGATCCGCGAGACTCAGGCCCAGCGAGACCTCTCGGCAGGAAGGCACCCGGTGGAAGACAACGACCAGCTCGAGGCGAGCGGGCACGCGACGGCGGCTCGCGAACACGTCTACAGCTTCAACCGCGCCACTAGGTGGGGGCGCGACCAGATCCCGGCCCAGACCTCCGACGAGCTCGCGGAGTTCGCCGACCTCGCGGCCGCGCTGCCCCAGGCGTTCTCGCAGCTGTCCAGCACCCTCGAGCAGGCATTGGCCGACCAGGCGCTCAGCATGGACTCGATGACCGACGAGTGCGACCCAGCCATGGCGATCGGCGTCGCGCGTCTCCACCTGGAGGAGGCCCGCGGACTCGCGGTCGACCTCCACAAGCACCTGAACGCCGCCCACAACGCCACCGCGCACATCATCAGCCAGGGCGTCGACGACGGGCCGGAGTCAATGCCCTGGGACCAACCCTGACCTCGTGCTCCAGCGACCCTCGGTGAACCGCGGCGCCTGAGGCCCGCGAGATTTCTTCGCGCTCGGTGATCGCCCGAGCGGGTCGACCTTCCTTTGGTGACCGAGACATAACCCCGGTCAACCAAGGAGCTGCCCGTGAGCACGCCCACCGATTCTCCCTCCGCCGCGGCCGACCGTGACCCGGTTCAGGAGGCCCGCAACCACCTCGAGCAGGCCCTGGCGGCCCTCGACCGCCTCCGCGACGTACTGCCCCTGTCGAGCAGCACGCCCCCGCAAGACACGGGAGGCGGTGAGTCTGCATGAGGACCGACACCGCTCTGCAGGCCGCCGACGCCGTCTTCATGGCCGAGCAGGCCGTGGGACGCGCCCGCCGGGTCGTCGACGAGCTACACAACACACTCAACTCCGCACTCCGGGTGCTCGATGACGCCGAGCTCGACTCGGCCAAGGCCCGGCTCAGCGACCGTGGTGACTACTACCTCGAGGCCGCCGGCGAGCACCTGAGCCGCCTGCGGCGGCACTGCAGCGACAACGCCGAGCTGGCCGACGAGCTCACCGGACACCTAGAGCGGACATCCCAGGCGATCGCGGACGCCCATGACCTCCTCCAAGACGCCGACACCTCCGATCCCGAGATCGCCAGTGAGGTCGCGCAGCTCAAGCCGCGCCTCGCCGTGGTGGGCGAGATGATCGACCTGGCCAAGCCGATGGCGCGCCTGACCGCCCAGCACGTCGACAGCGCGCAGCTGGCCGCCCAGCAGGTGACTCCGCCCTCGCTGCTGGAGCCGGTCACCCTCGAGCGGAGCATCGCGGCCGCAGGCAAGGAGCTCGGCCGCGCGGACGAGGACGTGCGCCTGCTCGAGAACGTCGTCGACCACGCCGCGGCCAACGCCCGGCAGTCGGCCGGGATCGCCAGTGACATCATCGACAACGCCCGCCGGCGGATGGCCGAGCAGGGCCGCGGCCAGGTGCCTCGCCAGGCGTCGCCAGCCGTCGCATCGCCGGCGCGGTAGGCAGTAGGGGACGGGTCATGGACCTCGATCAGGGCGGCCGCCGGCTGGCTGGCCTCATCCTCGATGCCGCCGGCCGCGGGCAGCATGACCAGGTCGCCGATCTGGTCGCGCCGCTGGACGCCGACCAGCTGCGGTCGCTGGTGGCCGTCCTCGCCGTCCAGGTCGACCAGACCCTGCCGGGGGCGCCGGCAACCGGCCGGGCGGCGGTGTGCGAGCTGGCCATCAACGCCGCGGCGCCGATGTTCGGCACCACCCCGGAGGCGATCCTGAGCGCCGAGCGCAGCCGCCCGGTCAGCGACGCCCGCGCCGTGGCAATGACCGCCGCCCGCGAGGTCGGCCTGTCCCTGCCGGCGATCGCCGAACACTTCAACAAGGACCACGGCTCGGTGATCCACGCCGTGCGCCGCACCGCCGAGCGACCCCGGCTGGCCGACGCCGCAGCCCGGGTCACCGAGCACGTCAACGACCGCTACACCGCCCAACTCCCCCGCCCCGAGGCCACCGTCGTCAGCCTCCACCAGGACCAGCCCGCGTCGACCTTCGAGCCCGATGGCCCGGTCGAGTACGCCGTCGTCGCGGCCGCCGAGGCCTTCGGCACCACACCCGAGGTCCTCCTGGGCGCCGATCGAACCCGGACGGCCGCCGACGCCCGAGCGGTGGCCATGACCGCGGCCCGCATCCACGGGCACAGCCTGCCGACGATCGCGCGGCACTTCGAGCGCGACCACACGACCGTGCTCCACGCCACCCGGCGGATCGAGAAGACCCCGCCGCTGCGCGACCTCGCTGCGAAGATCGCAGCCGAGCTCCCCGAGGAACCGGCCGCTGCCAGCACCCGCCCGGCCGACGTCGACGAGCAGATCCCCGAGGCCGGCTACCGGTCTCCCGGCGCTCGGGCCCAGGAGCGCGCGGTTCCCGTCTCCGGCGAGCGCCCTAAGCTGAGGGTCGCCCGGTGAAGGCCCTCATCGGCCTGGCTGCCGCTGCCATCGCCGCGCTGACCGCCGGCGGGATCACCGCAGCCCTCCCCGGCACCCCCACCGGCGCCGACCCATCGGAGGGCACGGCCACCCAGGTCAGGGTGACGGCCGTCGTGGACGGAGACACACTCCGCGTCGAGGACCTGGCCGGCCGCCCGCTCGGCCGAGTCCGCCTGCTCGGCATCGACGCCCCCGAAGTCGCCCACCCGCCGGCGCCCGCGGAGTGCTACGGGGACCAGGCAACCGACCTGCTCGCGGACCTCGCGCCGGTCGGCAGCACCGTCCAGCTCGTCGCCGACAGCGGACAGCCCGACCGCGACCGATACGACCGTCTGCTGCGCTACGTCGACCACGACGACGTCGACGTAGCCCACGAGCTCCTGGCCCGCGGCGCCGCATGCCGCTACGAGGGCGCCCAAGACCTCGCCCGCGCAGACTCGTACTCCGCGGCCGCCGACGATGCCCAGGACGCCGCCAGCGGCCTGTGGGGCACCTGCTGAGGGAGGGGCCGGGCGCATGGACGAGCAGCTGATGACCGCCGCCAAGACACTGGCCCGCTGGTGCTACGGCCGCGGCGTCGACGAGCGGATCCTCACCTGCGGTGACCAGCTGCTCAAGACGGCCGTCGACCAGGCGATCGGCCGACCCGCACCGACGCACCTCGAGCACGCGCTCTGGCAACAGACGGCCATGCTGCTGCGCCAACGGCGCGACTGGGACCGCGACCACCAGGTCACTCCCCCGCCAGCCGCGGCATGCCTTCCCTGCGCCGTTGCGGCCGAGCAGTGCCCTACCCATGCCGGTCGACGTTGTCGCGCCTGCGGTGGCCAGCTGCACCCCATCGTCGTCGACGAGGGCTTCGACACCCATCCGTGCTGCGACCGCCCGGGCTCGACCGGTTCCCACACCGTCCTCGAACACACGGCGCAGCTGCTGGGCGCCACGCTGCTGGCCCAGCCGGCCTGAGCCCGGGGCAACACGCCTTCCAAGGAGTCCGGCCGCGGTGATCGCCCGGACCCTCGCCCCGCACATAGGTGACCAGGAGGACCGGCGCAGCCGGTGCCGGTCCACGGGATCCATGGGAGTTCAGATGAGTGACGCCGCTCGCGAGGAAGCCGCGCTCGAGGAAGAGGCACGACAGCGCGCCGAGGAGATCAGGGCCAGCGAGGAGGCAGCCGCCCAGGCCGCGGCCGCCGACACCGGCCCCTCCCCCGACGCCGAGATCGCGCAG
>NZ_DASWVI010000370.1:0-8191 GCF_036401255.1 Nocardioides sp.
GGCTGCCATGACACCTATCCCAGCACTGCCCGCCGACAGTCGAGGGCCCAGAACCCCTTGTTCCACAGGCTTCTGGGACATCCGAAGGCAAAGTCTTCCGAGCCTTCGGAGTCGATCCCTGGGACAGGTCGGTAGCCGGAATCCCGGGACGACGACGGCGACCACAAGCACGACGACCACCGACGGCCGGCAGCCGAGAGGCCGGCGGTAACCACCTCGCGCTCGACCCCAGCGGACGGTGACCACGTCCCCCGTTCTTCGACCACCGCAACCACCGGCGACCCGCAGGCCGAAGCACAGTTCGCGGTGGTTTCGAGACGGTTGCAGTGCAACCTCCTCAACCACCGGGACCGGTCAGTCGCGGTCCCAGGGCGCGGTGTCGTCGAGCTTCGCGTAGTACTTCGCCAGGTGGCTCTTGACCCGGTCGATGTCGCGCTCGGGCAGGTCGACACCGCCGCGCGAGCCCTGCATGACGTTCCCTGCGGCCATCACGCCGCGCGGGATCGCGGTGAGCTTGCCGTCCACGACGTCGGCGATCAGCAGCTTGTACGCCGTGAAGTTGTCCTTGTTCTCGGCGTCGTACCAGACATGGGCATCGCGGTACTTCTCGTTCGGCTCGTCCTCGGCGCCCGCCCACTGTCGCACGCGCTTCTCGGCGGCGGCGCCGTCCCACTCGCGGTCGCGATCCGCGACGGGCAGGTCCTGGAAGCTCGTGACGGCCATCGGTCTCTCCTCCTCGTCGGGTGTCGATCGGGAGGACCGGTACCCACAGCATCGACTGTGGAACGGGGTGGTGCGGACGGGCTGGCCTGTAGGCCGGGTTCTGTCCCCGGCGAGCCGGGGGGCGACCATCCATCTACGGGTGCCGTTGCCGACACCCTCCAGCGGTCTACCCGCGCACTCGGGCGGGCCGCCCTCGAACGTGCGCGCGCCCCGTGCAAGCACGGGACTTCTTGACCTTGCTCCAAGTGGGGTTTGCCGAGCCGGCCGGGTCGCCCCGGTCGCTGGTGGTCTCTTACACCGCCGTTTCACCCTTACCCCTCTCCGCCGGAGCGGGGAGGGGCGGTCTGTTCTCTGTGGCACTGTCCCGCGGGTTGCCCCGGGTGGGTGTTACCCACCACTCTGCCCTGTGGAGCCCGGACCTTCCTCGGGGAGTCACCTCCACGCGGTCGCCCGGCCAGCCCATCCGCGGCTCAAGGATAGCGGCGGATCCGGGCCTGCGCGTCGGCGTACGACGTCGCGGCCGGTGGCACCTCCCCGTCGCGCACCGCGGTCGCCACGTGCACGGCGGCGTCGATGGCGGCCCGGTAGGGGAGCGAACCGGTGCTGACCCGGCGCACGCCGAGGTCGGCGAGCTCGCGCAGCGACAGTCCCGGAGTGATCAGCACGTTCAGCGGCGCCGGCACGGCGGCGGCGATCTCGCGGATCGTGGCCGGGTCGGTCAGGCCCGGGACGAACACGCCATCGGCGCCCGCCTCGACGTAGGCCAGCGCACGCGCGATGGTGGCCTCGACCGTGTCGTCCTGGTGGAACCAGTACGTGTCGACCCGCGCGTTGACGAACACCTCCGCGGCGCGGTCCTTGACCGCCGCCACCTTCGAGGCGAGGACCGCCGGATCGAGCACCCGGCCTTCGGCGCTGTCCTCGAGGTTGACCCCGGCGATGCCGAGCTCGACCAGCGAGGCGACGTACGCCGCCACCTCGTCCGGATCGTTCGAGTAGCCGTCCTCGATGTCGACCGAGACGTGGACCGGCAGCCGAGCCAGCCGCGCCGCGAGGACCAGGTTGGCGTCGCGGGTGACCCCGTCACCGTCGGGGAAACCGGCCGACGTCGCGACACCGAAGCTGGTCGTGCCGATCGCGGGGAAGCCGGCCTCGACGTACGCGAGCGCCGAGGGCACGTCCCAGGCGTTCGGCAACAGCAGCGGGAGCTCCGCGTGGTGCAGCGCGCGGAACGACGAGGAGGGCGCCATGTGGAGAGTCAACCAGCACTACGGGTGCAGCGCGCGGTGCCGCCCGACGGCCGGCCGCGCATGACGCAGGTGCGGCTCGTGGCCGTGCCGGGCGAGGTAGCGCATCGCGACCACGACCACGACGGTGGTGAGCACGCTCGAGAGCAGCACCTCGTCCCGCGTGAGCCCGTCGACGTAGGGCTGCAGGTCCTGTTCGGTGGACGAGCCGAACACCCCTTCGCTGGTGACGAGGCCGGCGCCGAAGCAGGCGACGGCGCCGAGCCCGATCGCCCACAGCCGGCGCGGTCGCCCGCCGCCGACGAGCAGGCCCGCGGCGACGCCGAACACCAACGCGATCGCGGCCAGCAGGGCCAACCCCTCCAGTCCCAGATCCCACTGCATGGCAGTGCCTCCCTTCCGGGTCTCCTCCCACGGTGGCAACACGCCGTCGCACGCGGTAGAGGACGAGGTCCCGCCGGCTCGCGGCCGCACCCACTAGCCTGTCGCGGTGCTTGCGGAGGGCTACGAGATCAGACCGCTGGACGAGTCGGACGCGGCGGCGCTCGCGGCGGCGTACGAGCACAACCGCGAGCACCTCGCACCGTGGGACCCGGACCGTCCGGCGAGGTTCTACACCGAGGCCGGCCAGGCCGAGGAGATCGCGCGGGCGCTCGAGCTGCGTGAGGGCGACCAGGCCTATGTCTACCTGCTCTGGCGCGGCGGCACGGTCGCCGGCCGGATCGCCCTCAACAACATCGCGCGCAGCGTGCTCCAGAGCGGCACCGTGGGCTATTGGGTCGCCCACGACCACACGCGGCGCGGACTGGCGACCGCGATGGTCGAGCACGTCGCGATCGAGGCGCGCGGGCTCGGACTGCACCGGCTCGAGGCCGGCACCCGCACGCACAACGAGGCCTCCCAGGCGGTGCTGCGCAAGGCCGGGTTCGAGCAGTACGGCGTGGCCGAGCGGTTCTTGTTCATCGGCGGGGAGTGGACCGACCACGTGCTGTTCCAGCGGATCCTGCACGACGACCCTCCGGGGAATCCGCCGACCGCGGGGTAGGTTGGATCGTCGTGAACGACTTCGACCCCGAGCCGGACCCCGAGACCCGGGAGCTGCAGGCGCCACCGGTCGTCTTCCCGGGCCAGGCCGGCCCGGAGTCGGCGTACCGCACCGCCTTCGACCTCCTCGCCCGCCGGGCGCCGCGGGAGGCGCTCGAGGTCATCGAGCCGGCGCTGGCCGAGGAGCCCGACAACACGGGCCTGCGCACCCTGCGCGCCTGGGCGTTCCTGATGCGCGCGCAGCTGCAGCGCGCGGAGGCCGAGCTGGTGCGCCTGGTCGAGGAGAACCCCGCCGACGACTGGATGCGCCACGCGCTGGGTCGGTGCCTGGAGCGGCAGAGCCGGTACGCCGAGGCGCTGCCGCACCTGCGCCTGGCCGCGACCATGAGTGGCGACCCCGAGCACGACCTCGCCGTGCTGCGCGTGGAGCGGCGGCTGGCCGAGACCGGCGAGACGTCGTACGACAAGCTCGTCTAGCGGGCCGGGGTTTCGCCACGCACCCGACGTATCTGCTCCCGACCAGCCGGGAGGACGACAGTTCTGTCAGGTGCGTGGGGAAACGGCGAGCGGTCAGGGGAGCGTGAGGACCTCGGCGCCGGCGGGAGTGACCAGCAGCGTGTGCTCGAACTGCGCGCTGCGGCGCCGGTCGCGGGTGGTCACCGTCCAGCCGTCGTCGGCCAGGTCCCACTCGTGGGTGCCGAGGTTGAGCATCGGCTCGATCGTGAACGTCATGCCGACCTCGATCAGCGTGTCGTGGTCGGGGTCGTCGTAGTGCGGGACGACCAGGCCGCTGTGGAACGAGGTGCCGATGCCGTGCCCGGTGAACTCGCGGACCACGCCGTAGCCGAACCGCGCGGCGTAAGACTCGATCACCCGGCCGATCACGTTGATCCGCCGGCCCGGCTTCACGGCCCTGATGCCGCGCTCGAGCGCCTCGCGGGTCCGCTCGACCAGCAGCCGCGACTCCTCGTCGACGGCGCCGGCGAGGAACGTCGCGTTGGTGTCGCCGTGGACTCCGTGGAGGTACGCCGTCACGTCGATGTTGACGATGTCGCCGTCCTCGACCACGCGCTCGCCGGGGATGCCGTGGCAGACGACCTCGTTGACGCTGGCGCACAGCGACTTGGGGAACCCGCGGTAGCCCAGCGTCGAGGGGTAGGCGCCGTGGTCGCAGAGGAACTCGTGCCCGATGCGGTCCAGCTCGTCGGTCGTGACACCCGGCGCGACGTGCGCGCCGACCAGGTCGCGGGCCTGTGCGGCGAGGCGGCCGGCCACGCGCATCCGCTCGATCGTGTCGGCGTCCTTGACCTCCCTGCCGGTGAACGGCGTCGGCGCCTCCTTGCCGACGTACTCCGGCCGCGGGATCGAGGCGGGCACGGCACGCAGCGGACTCGTCACCCGACGAGTGTAGGTTCGCCTGTACGTTCGGAGCATGAGCGACTTCTGGTACTGCGTGCGGCACCACCGCGTCGAGGACGAGTCGAACATCTGCCCGCCGATCGACCGGCTCGGGCCCTACGCCACCCGCGCGGAGGCCGAGCAGGCGCTGGAGACCGCCGAGCGTCGCAACGAGGACTGGGACAGCGACCCGGCCTGGAACGACGACGTCGATGAGTAGTCGGACGACCGGTGTGATGAGCAGCCCGACGAGCAGCGCCCGGTGACCAAGCCCGGGCGCCGCCCGCGCGGGCACCCCGACGTCTCCCCGTGGCCGTTCGTGGGCATGGCGGGGATGGCCTGCGCGTTCTTCCTGTACGCCGCGAGCGGGCTGGTCGCGCCCTGGTGGGCGGTCGTCGCGCTGCTGGTCGTGTGGGTGTTGCTGTTCGTGGTCGCGTGCGCCTGGTGGTCGCTGCATCCGCGGTGGGTGCCCGGGTTGGCCGTGGCCGCGGTGCTGTTCTGGTTCGCGGTCGTCACCGCCGGCGGGGCGTTCCTGGACTGGAACGCCTGAGCCGGCTCCGGTCAGCGCAGCCGGACGTGGGCGCTGACGATCGGGTGGTCGCTGGTGCGGGCCACCAGCCAGGAGCGGTCGATCTGCGGGCTGGAGAACTCGACGTACTGGTTGCCGAAGATCCAGTCGATCCCGGACCGCGGCGGCGCGCACGAGGCGCCGGGAGGGTTGGAGCCACCGAGGAACGAGTGCATGACGCCGTTGCCGGTGAACGGGCAGAAGAAGTCCTCCCGGTCGTTCATGTCGCCGGTCAGGAAGACCGGGGCGTGCAGCTGCTCGGTGAGCCGGCTGGTGACCTTGCGCTCGATGCGCATCGCCTTGCGGCGCCACCTCTCGGCGTTGCCCTTGCTGTCGGCGGGGTTGTGGACGTTCATCACGTAGATCACCAGGTTGGTCTCGCGGGACCGCAGGGCGACGATCGGCATCTTGCGCATCCGGCCGTGGAAGTAGGGCACGCGGCGCGTCCAGCTGTCCACCAGCGCGAACCGGTCGGTCCGCCAGGCGATGGTGTTGTCGGTGTTGTGGCTGTACCCGGAGTGCAGACCCCACGCGCCGCCCACCCGGGCGACGAACCGGTTGCGCTGGGAGAGCTGGAACTCCTGCAGCCCGACGATGTCGGCCTGCGAGCGGCGCAGCGCCTTGATCGCGCGGTACAGCCGCACGCCGGACCGGTCGAACCCGCGGTCGTGGCGCCCGTCGGTGTGGCTCGCGCCGAGGATGTTGAACGAGGCGATCACGAACTCGTCGGCGGAGTGGGCGGCTTCGTGGGACGCCGACGCGGCCGGGAGGACCGAGAAGGAGCCGAGCGTGACGGCGAGGGAGAGCAGTACGGCGCGGAGCGGTCGAGACATGTCTGGACCATCGGGAGGGCTCTCCCGGACGCTGAGCACCCGAACGGGTGAAAGTTGCACGACCCGGTGGGAGGTCGGTCACACCTCGTGCGGCCGCACCCGCAGCCGGGTGATCCGGTGCTTGTCCACCGTCGCCACCTCCAGCTCGTGGTCGCCGACCGTGACCACGTCTCCGGTGACCGCGAGCCGGCCGAGTCGGTGGATCACGTAGCCCGCGGCGGTCTCGTAGGGGCCGTCCTCGAGCTCGACGCCGGTGCGCTCGGCGAAGTCCTCGATGGTCAGGCCGGCGTCGACCTCGCCGGCGGCGACGCTCGCGGTCTGGTCGTACTCGTCGTGGATGTCGCCGACCAGCTCCTCGACCAGGTCCTCGAGCGTCACGATGCCGTCGGTGCCGCCGTACTCGTCGACGACGACGGCGATGTGGCTGCCCTCGGCGCGCATCCGCGACAGCGACGGCAGCAGCCGGTTGGTGGCCGGGAGGTGCAGGATCTCGCGCGTCAGCGTCCGGATCCGCATCCGCGGGTCGGCGCCGAGCAGGTCGCGCACGTGGAGGAAGCCGCGGACGTCGTCGTGGCCGGTGCCGGTGACGGGGTAGCGCGAGTAGGGGCTCGTGCGCGCGGTCGCGATCGCGTCCGCCACCGTCGCGTCCGCGGCCAGGAACGTGACGTCGCCGCGGGGCCGCATCACCTCGCTCAGCGACCGGTCGCCGGCGTCGAAGACGTCGACGAGGATCTTGCGCTCGTCGTCGGCCAACCCCTCGTGCTGGTCGACGAGGAAGCGCAGCTCCTCGTCGCTCAGCTCCTCGGTCGCCGCGGTCGGATCGCCGCCGAACAGCCGGACCACGGCGTTGGTCGACACCGACAACAGCCACACCATCGGCCGCATCAGCGTCGCGAAGCGGTCCAGCGGCGCGCCGACCAGGTAGGCCACCCCGGCGGCGCGCTGCAGGGCGAGCCGCTTGGGCACCAGCTCGCTGAACACCAGCGACAGGTAGGCGATGAACAGCGTCAGCAGCACGAGCGCGACGCTCTCGGCAGCGTCCTCGCCGAGCCCGAGGTGCTCGAGCACCGGCGCGAAGTCGGGCGCGAGGGTCGAGGCGCCGTACGCCGCCGAGAAGAACCCGGCCAGCGTGACGCCGATCTGCACCGCGGCCAGGAACCGGTTGGGGTCGCGGGCCACGGCCGCGACCCGGGCGCCCCGGCTCCCGCGCGAGGCCAGCGTGTTGATCTGGCCCTCGCGCAGGGAGACCAGCGCGATCTCGGTGCCGGCGAAGATCCCGCCGACCAGGATGAACAGCCCGACCAGGGCCAGGTTGATCAGGGTCTGGGCGTCCACCGGGGGACCGTCACCGCTTCCTCATGGAGTGTTCAGCGTCTTGGTCTGACAACGAGGATCGCGTCGTTGCCGTTCCCGTTGTCGGTGGTGGCGTAGGCGACCGATCCGGGGCCGTCCACCACGGTGCGGATCCGGCCGAAGTGGCGCAGCGCCGCCGGCACCCGCACCTTCTGCAGCTTGCCGGCCGACGAGAGCTGGAGGAACAGCACCCGCTCGGCCTTGAGCGCCGCGACGGCGAAGCTGCCGTTCAGCGCGCCCCACCGCTTGCCGTAGACGAAGCCGCCGCCGGAGGTCGCCAGGGTCGGGTTGCCCGAGCGCCAGACCGCGGCGCGCTGCTTGCCGGGCAACGACTGATCGGTCATCGGCACGGACTCGTTGTAGCCCGGCACCGGGTTGTAGCCGTAGTCGCCGCCCTTGCGCAGCCGGTTGACCTCGTCGTCGCGGTAGGTGCCCTGCTCGACCGACCAGAGCGTGCCGTCGTTGCGCCGGTCGAGGCCCTGGACGTTGCGGTGGCCGTAGGTGTGCACGTAGCGCTGGCGGCGGTTGCTCGCCCCGATGAACGGGTTGTCGCCACAGGGCTTGCCGGAGTCGGCGAGCAGGCACAGCGTCTTGCCGCCCAGCGACTTCTTGTTCTCCGGGTTGCGGCCGGTGGCGGCGTCGCCGGTGCCGACGTAGATCCGCGGCCCGACGGCGAGCAGCCGGCAGCCGCCGTGGCGGCCGCTGGTCGCGGGCAGGCCGCCGAGCAGCTTGCGCCCACCGGTCACCGACCGGAGGTCGTCGCTGAGCGTCCAGCGCATGATGCGTACGTCGTGGCCGCGGCTGGTCGTGCCGCCCTGGCAGGTGTAGAAGCGGTGGTTGCTCGCGAACGACGGGTCGACCTCGAGACCCATCAGGCCGGTCTCCCCGGAGACCCACACCGAGCTGCTGGGGAAGCCGCGCACCCGGCGGGTGTGGCCGCCGGTCCAGATCGACACGGTCGCCCGGTCGCGCTGGGTGAAGATCAGCCGGCCCTCGCCGATCGGGCGCACGTCCCACGGATGGTC
>NZ_DASWVI010000371.1:0-3273 GCF_036401255.1 Nocardioides sp.
TCGCCTCGAGCGCGGCCGCGGCGGCCGTGGGGTCCTGCCCGGCGGCGTACCGGGCGCCGTCGGCCTGGACGACGATGACGGACAGGCCGTGGGCGACGACGTCGTGCATCTCCCGGGCGATGCGGGCGCGCTCGTCGGCGGCCGCGAGCGCCACCTGCTGGGCCGCCTCGTGCTCGATGCGCCGCCCGCGCTCGATCAGCGTGTCGACGTACGCGCGCCGCACCCGGCCCAGCGTCCCGAGCGCCCACGCCGCGACCACGAGCGTGGCGATCGTGAGGAAGTACGGCCCGACGGTCCCGGGCCGCACGTCCGCGTCGAAGCCGCGCAGCCAGTCGACGGCGGCGACCGCGGCGCCGCACAGGCCCACGGCGACCGCCAGCACCCCCCGGGCCGGTGGGGCGTAGCGGGCGACGGAGTACGTCGCGACCGGGAACGCGACCTGGCTCCACAGCGGGTTGTCGATGGCGAGGGCCTGCGCCGCGCTCGCGATCGCCACCGCACTGAACACCAGCTGCGGGTGCTGCCGCCGCCAGAACAACGGCACCAGCTGGGCCACGGCCAGGCCCATGGACGACCAGCTCAGGCCGAGCACCGGGAACAGCGCGACCGGCAGCAGCAGCCCGAGGCCGAGCCCGAGGTCGAACCACCGCTGGCCGCGCCGGCCCAGCCGCCAGGGCTGACGCTCGACGGGCAGGGTGGTCACGTGCCCGACCCTAGTGCGGCGGCGGCCGGTCCGCGTCCGTCCGCGGGTGGACCCGGCGTACGCCCCGAGTAGGGTGCCAGCCATGACGAAATGGGAGTACCTGACCGCGCCGATCCTGACGCACGCGGCCAAGCAGATCCTGGACAACTTCGGTGCCGACGGCTGGGAGCTCGTGCAGATCGCGCCGGGCATGAACCCCGAGAACCTCGTCGGCTACTTCAAGCGGCCGCTCGCATGACGAGCCCCGAGGAGCGCCTCGCCGAGATCGGGCTCGAGGTGCCCGCCGTGGCCAAGCCGGTGGCGGCGTACGTCCCGGCGGTCGCCTCCGGCGACCTGGTGTTCACCTCCGGCCAGCTGCCGATGCGCGACGGCGAGCTCATGGTCACCGGCAAGGTCGGCGGCGAGGTCAGCGCCGAGGAGGCGACGCTGTGCGCGCAGCAGTGCGCGCTCAACGCGATCGCCGCGGTGAAGTCCGTCGTCGGTGACCTCTCGCGCATCACGCAGGTGGTCAAGGTCGTCGCGTTCGTGGCCTCCACGCCCGACTTCACCGGTCAGCCGCAGGTCGCCAACGGCGCCTCGGAGCTGCTCGGCACGGTCTTCGGCGACGCGGGCGTGCACGCGCGGTCCGCGGTCGGCGTGCCCGTGCTGCCGCTCGACTCGCCCGTCGAGGTGGAGATCGTGGTGCGGGTCGCCGGGTGAGGGCGACCGCATGAGGATCCCGATCCCGCCGATCCCGCTCCCGGACAAGGTCGTCGAGCTGGCGCGCGCGTACGCCGACGGCAGCCGCGAGCCGGCCGAGCCGCGCGACGCGGCCACCGTGATCCTGCTGCGCGGCGCCGAGGACGGGCCGGCCGTCTACTACCTGCGCCGGCACACGACGATGGAGTTCGCCGGCGGGATGTGCGTCTACCCCGGCGGCGGGGTCGACCCGCGGGACTTCGACGCCACCGTGGCATGGGCCGGCCCGCCGCCGGCCGAGTGGGCCGAGCGGCTCGGCTGCGACGAGGAGATGGCGCGTGCCCTGGTGTGCGCCGCCGTGCGCGAGACGTTCGAGGAGTCGGGGGTGCTGCTCGCGGGGCCCTCGCCCGACGAGGTGGTCGCCGACACGACCGGTGAGGACTGGGAGGCCGACCGGCACGCGCTGGAGTCGCGCGACCTCGCGATGACGTCGTTCCTCGCCGCGCGGGGGCTGGTGCTGCGCACGGACCTGCTGGGCGTGTGGGGCGGCTGGCTGACGCCGGCGTTCGAGCCCAAGCGCTACCGCACCTGGTTCTTCGTCGCCCTCCTGCCCGAGGGGCAGCGCACCCGCCACGTCTCGACCGAGTCCGCATCGGTGACCTGGCTGCCGGCCGCCGAGGCGGTCGCCCAGGCCGAGCGTGGCGAGATGCTGATGATGCCGCCGACGTACCTCACCTCCCTGGAGGTGGCGCAGTTCGGCTCGGCGGCGGAGGTCGTCGACGCGGCACACGGGCGGGTGGTCCAGATGCACACCCCGGACATCGAGCCGCTCGACGGCGACGGCTGGACGCTGTCGATCCCCGAGCACCACCGGCCGATCCTGGCGGCGCACCGGTCGTGAGCTGGTCGCGATGAGCTGGTCGGGCGGGGCCTTCGGGGCCCGGGGCGTGTGCGTGCTGGCGCCCAACCCGGACATCATGACGCTCGACGGCACCAACACCTGGGTGCTGCGCGAACCGGGCGCCCGGCGCTCGGTCGTGGTCGATCCCGGGCCGGCGATCGCCGCGCACCTGGACGCGGTCGCGGCGGCCGCGGGCGAGGTGGGCGTGGTGCTGCTGACCCACCACCACGCCGACCACGCCGAGGCGGCCCGCGAGTTCGCCGAGCGGATGGGGTGTGGCGTCCGGGCCCTGGACCCGGCGTACCGCCTGGGCTCTGAGGGTCTCGGCGACGGCGACGTGGTGTCCGTGGACGGCCTGGAGGTGCGGGTGGTCGCCACGCCCGGGCACACCGCGGACTCGCTGTCGTTCCTGCTGCCCGCCGAGGGTGCGGTGCTGACCGGCGACACGGTGCTGGGGCGTGGCACCACCGTCGTGGCGCATCCCGACGGCCAGCTCGGGGCCTACCTCGACTCGCTCGACCACCTCCACGCCCTCGCTGATGCTCACGGGGTCGCGTCGATCTGGCCGGGCCATGGACCGGTGATCGCCGATGCGCTGGGTGCCCTCGACTACTACATCGCCCACCGGCGCGAGCGGCTCGAGCAGGTGTCGGCTGCCCTGGAGCAGCTGCGCTCTGCCGACCGTCCCGAGGGCATCGCGGTCGACGAGCTGCCGCGACGGGTCGTCGAGATCGTCTACCAGGACGTCGACCGGGTGCTGTGGGGTGCGGCCGAGCTGTCCGTGCGGGCGCAGCTGGCCTACCTGGCCGAGCGACGCTGAAGCAGCCGCCTCCCGAGCCGGCGACCGGCGAGGAGCACCGCGATCGCCGCCGCGACGCCGAGGCCGATCAGGAGTGAGAGCCGCTCCTCCGAGACCGGCCAGTCAGGCTCGGGACGGTGCACGGTGAGGCGGTTGGGTGGCATCAGGTCGGTCGCGACGGAGAGTGAGCCG
>NZ_DASWVI010000372.1:0-17278 GCF_036401255.1 Nocardioides sp.
CGACCCGGCGCCCCGGCGACCCGGGCGACCCGGGCGACCCGGGCGACCCGGGCGACCCGGCGACCCGGCGACCCGGCGACGGCGTGCACTTGTCAGCCGAAACCCGCACGACACGCCGGGGCCCCTCGGCGTGTCGTGCGGGTTTCACCGGCTGACCGGTGAAACCCGCGGCCCCCGAGCCCCTACGCCCGGCGGCGGCCCAGCCCGGCGACGAGCAGCAGCCCCAGGAGGCCGACGAGGACCAGGGCAGCACCGGGAGCCGCGACCCGCTCGAAGCTGGTGGGCGCTTCGCCGACGGTCGTGAACGTCGCCTCGACGGGGGCCGGGGGCTCGGCGGCCCGGCCGGAGCCGAGGAGCCGCTCGACCCGGGCGACCCGGGAGGTCGAGGCGGGCGAGGTGCCGCCGGTGCTGGTGATCTCGAGGTCGGCGCCGGCGGTCATGAAGACGTACGACGTGTCGGGCCGCAGGTCCGGGAGCCCGCACGCCCGGGCGCGGGCCAGGGTCGTCACGGTCGCGTCGGTGGTGTCCAGGTCGCCCTTGTAGATCCGCTCGACGCGCACGGCGTACTCCACGGTGCGGGCCCGCTCGGTCCGCTCCTCGACGGTGCCCACGAAGACGTCGTCGGCGCGTTTGGTCTGCTGCCCGAGCGTCGCCTTGCCGCCCGGGCAGGCGAGCGCGGGGGCGTCGATGGCGGCGACGGCGCCGCCGGCCAGCAGCAGCGCGGCCAGCAGCAGTCGGAGCAGTCGGGTCACGGACACGCCCTCCATCTCAACAGATCACAGGTCGAACACACCAGCCAGGACCCGCGCCACGCCGTCTTCGTCGTGCCCGGGCGCGACATGGTCGGCGGCCTCGGTGACGGTCGGGTGGGCGTCGGCCATGGCGTACGACGTGCCGGCCCACGACAGCATCGGCAGGTCGTTGGGCATGTCCCCGAACGCGATCACCTCGTCCGGCTCGACCCCGAGGTCGGCGCACAGCAGCGCCAGCGTCGAGGCCTTCGTCACGCCCGGCGCGCTGATCTCCAGCAGCGCGGAGCTCGACGACCAGGTGATCACGAGCCGCCCGCCCAACGCCTCCTCGGCGAGGTCCCAGAACTCCTGGGGGGCGAGCTCCTCGTGCAGCGCGAGCAGCTTGACGACCGGTTCGTCGAAGAGGCCGGCCACCGGGGAGCGCCGAGCGCCCTCGGGCACCCGGTGCCGGTCGCGGAACCCCTCCTCGACGGTGATCCCGTGGAGGGTCTCGACCGCGAAGGCGGTGTCGGGGAGCGCCGCCCGCAGCAGCCGGCACGCCTCCAGCCCCAGCTCCGCCTCGATCGGGCGCAGCAGGTGGACGTCGTGGCGGCCGACGTCCCAGACCAGGGCGCCGTTGGCCACCACCGCGAGACCGTGCTGGCCGACGTGCTCGAAGACCTCCTCGGCCCAGCGCAGCGGGCGGCCCGTCACGAAGACCACGACGGCGCCGGCCGCCTCGACCGCGGCGAGGACGTCGGCGGTGTACGGCGACACCGTGCCGTCGGAGCGGACCAGGGTGCCGTCGAGGTCGGTGGCGACAACCTTCGGCCTACCGCTTGCCTCAACCACGACGACCGACGTCCGACAGGCTGATCGGTCTTGCCATGACGAGCTCGCCGTCCTCGTTGCTGCCGCGCAGCTCGGTGAAGCCGCACTTGGCGAGCACCCGGATGCTCGCGGAGTTGGCCGGCTCGACGCTCGCCCGGACCCGCACCCCGGCCCGGTCGGTCTCGGCGAGCAGCGCGCGCAGCGCCTCGGTGGCGAAGCCCCAGCCCCGCGCCTCCTCGACCAGGCCGTAGCCCACCTCGACCTCGGGCACCCCGTCGGCGGCCGGCTCGGGCGGGCCGAAGAAGCCCACCGAGCCGAGCGTCGTCGTGCCGCGCACGATGTGCCGCGGCGCCCACGGGTCACCGGCGCGGTAGAGCGTGGCGGCGTCCCGGTCGTCGGGGCGCGGGTAGTCGCGGTGCCAGCCCTCCCGCCGGCGTCCCTCGCGGATGTCGGCCGCCTCCTCCGGGGTCCAGATCGGGAGCCGGAGCCGTTCGCTGGTGACGACCTCCGGGATCACCGGGAGCTACCCTTCCCGAACCACCGGTCCAGCTCGGTGGCGACGCCGTCGTCGTACACGCTGTCGGTCACGGCGTCGGCCGCCGCGAGGACGTCCTCGATGGCCTGGCCCATCGCGACACCCCGGTGCGCCCACTCGAACATCTCGACGTCGTTGCGTCCGTCGCCGATCGCGAGGGTCTCGTCGGCGGAGACGCCGAGCTCCTTGGCGACGTACTCCAGACCGGAGGCCTTGGAGACGCCGACCGGCGCCAGGTCGAGCCACGCGGTCCAGCCGACCACGTAGTTGGTGCCCTGCAGCCCGAGGTCGCGGGCCAGGGCGACGAACTCGTCGGCGGTGGACTCCGGGTCGCGGATGATCACACGACTGACCTCGGCGGCGAGCAGCTCGTCGAGCTCGGTGACGATCATGTCGCCGGAGAGCTCCCCGTCGGGGAAGTGGGAGTTGACCCGGTAGCCGACGCCGCGCTCCTCGACCGCGACCAGCGCGGTCGGGTGCCGGTCGAGGATCGCCTCGACGGCGGGCCGGGCGTCGAACGTCTCCTCGTGCACGACGTCCAGGGGCGGGTAGCGGAACACCACGGCCCCGTTGGAGGCCACGACCCACAGCCGGTCGCGTCCCGGGCCGTGCAGCTCCAACAGGTCCGCGACGTTCGTCATGCCGTGCGGGGACCGGCCGCTGGCGAGGACGACGTGCGCGCCGGCGTCCATCGCGCGGCGCACCGCCTCCTGGACGGCGGGCGAGATCTCCTCCCGCGTCGTCCCGGACCCCTCCACCCACTTCAAGATCGTGCCGTCGATGTCGAGGGCGACGAGCCGGGGCCTCCAGTCGCGCACCGGCTCGCTCACGTGGCGATCGGCTCCAGCACCTCGCGTCCCAGCCACGGCTGGAGCGCCTTGGGCACCCGGACCGAGCCGTCGGCCTGCTGGTGGGTCTCGAGGATCGCGACGATGGTGCGGGTGATCGCGCACAGCGTGCCGTTGAGCGTGGCGATCGGCCTGATCTCCTGACCGCCGTCGGGGGCCGCGAAGCGGCCGCGGGTGTCGAGCCGGCGGGTCTGGAACTCGGTGCAGTTCGACGTCGACGTGAGCTCGCGGTAGCGACCCTGCGTGGGGATCCACGCCTCGCAGTCGAACTTGCGCTGGGCCGAGAGGCCGAGGTCGCCCGCGGCGACGTCGATGACCCGGTAGGCGAGCTCGAGCTTGCCGAGGAACTCCTTCTCCCAGGCGAGCAGCCGCTGGTGCTCGGCGTACGACTCCTCGGTGGTGGTGTAGACGAACATCTCGACCTTGTCGAACCAGTGCACGCGGATGATGCCCTTGGTGTCCTTGCCGTGCGAGCCGGCCTCCTTGCGGAAGCACGGGCTGAACGCGGCGTAGCGCAGCGGCAGCGCGGCGCCGTCGAGGATCTCGTCGGAGTGGTACGCCGCCATCGGGACCTCCGAGGTCCCGACGAGGTACATGTCCTGGCCCTCGATCCGGTAGACGTCGTCGGCCGCCTGGCCGAGGAAGCCGGTGCCGTCCATCGCGCGCGGCTTGACCATCGAGGGGGCGATCACCGGGGTGAAGCCCGCCTCGCGGGCCTGCTGCATCGCGAGGTTGACCAGCGCCAGCTCCAGCTCGGCGCCCACGCCGGTGAGGAAGTAGAAGCGCGACCCGGACACCTTCGCGCCCCGGTCGAGGTCGATCGCGCCGAGCATCCGGCCGAGCTCGATGTGGTCGCGCGGCTCGAAGCCGTCCGCGGTGAAGTCGCGCGGCGTGCCGACCTCCTCGAGCACGACGTAGTCGTCCTCGCCACCGGCGGGCGCCTCCTCGGCCGCGAGGTTGGGGATGCTCATCAGGGCCGACTGCCACGCCTCCTCGGCGGCCCCCTGCGCCGCCTCGGCCTCCTTCACCGCGGCCGCGAGGGTCTTGGTCCGGGCGAGCAGCTGCTGCTTCTCCTCCCCCTGGGCCTGCGGGATCAGCTTGCCGAGCTGCTTCTGCTCGGCCCGCTTGGCCTCGAAGTCCGCGATCGCGCGGCGCCGCTCGGTGTCGGCGGCGAGCGCCTGGTCCACGACCTCGTCGGACAGCCCGCGCTTGGCCTGGGCGGCGCGCACGCGGTCGGGGTCGTCTCGCAGGACTCGTGGGTCGATCATGCCGGCAAGGCTATCCGGGGCGGGCCCGGCGGGGCGCACCGATTCCTCCGTCATCCACCGGCATGGGAAACTCGAGACCGTGCTCGACCGTCCCCGCGCCACCCTCCTGACCTGGGCGGCGGTGCTCCTCGCGCTGTTCGTGCTGGTCACCGTGACCGTGCAGACCGGCTGGGGCCCGGTGACCTCGATCGACGACCGCGGCCGCGGCGCCGAGGGCTGGGCCGTCGACGAGCACTGGCTCCGGGTGCCGCTGCGCTGGATCGAGATCGGGTTCGGCGCGATCGGCACGTGGGTGATCGTCGGGGTGCTGGCCGTGCTGCTGTTCGTGCGCCACCACCGCCGGGCCGCCGTCTACGCGGTCGGTGTGCTCGCGGTCACCAAGACCGCCACGACGCTGCTCAAGGACGTGTTCGGCCGGCACCGCCCCGACTGGCAGAACCCCGAGAACCTGCTGCACAGCAACGCCTACCCGAGCGGCCACTCCTCCTCGATCGTCGCGATCGCGGGCGTGGCGGCGGTGCTGGTGATGATGCTCGTACGCCGGCGCAGCGCCCGCCAGACGGCGTACGCGCTCCTGGTCCTGCTGGCGGTGGTCGTCGGCCTCGACCGGGTGCTGCTCGGCCGCCACTACCCCAGCGACGTGATCGGCGGCGCGCTGCTGGGGGCGGTGGTCGTGCTGCTCGGCATCGTCGTGTACAACCCCCTGCCGCGCAGCCACGCCGCCAGCGTGGAGCCGCTGCCGGAGGTGTTCGGCTCCGAGCACCGGCTGACGGTGATCCTCAACCCCGTCAAGGTCGAGGACGTCGGGCAGTTCGAGTCGCTGGTCACCGCGATGGCGGCCGAGGCCGGCTGGTCGGAGCCGACCTGGTACTACACGACCGTCGAGGACCCCGGCACCGGCATGGCTGAGGCGGCGGCCGTCGCGGGCACCGACCTGGTGCTCGTGTGCGGCGGCGACGGCACCGTCCGCGAGGTGTGCGCCGAGCTGGCCGGCACCGGCATCCCGGTCGGGATCATCCCCGCCGGCACCGGCAACCTCCTGGCCCGCAACCTGGACATCCCGCTGTACCTGCGCGCCGCGATCGACGTGGCGCTCACCGGCCAGGACCGGGCCATCGACCTCGTGGAGGTCTCGGGCGACGGGTTCGAGGACACCCACTTCATGGTGATGGCCGGGATGGGCTTCGACGCCGCGATCATGGAGGGCGTCAACGAGGACATCAAGAAGCGGGTCGGCTGGCTCGCCTACGTCCTGTCGGCCCTGAAGTCGTTGATGTTCCCCGCGGTGCGCGTCGAGGTCTCGGTCGACGGCGGGGAGTTCACCAAGCACCGCGCCCGCACGATCGTGGTCGGCAACGTCGGCTTCCTCCAGGCCGGGATGCCGCTGCTGCCGGACGCCGCGATCGACGACGGCGTGCTGGACGTGGTGATGCTGCACCCACGGCGGTTCCTCTCCTGGATCCCGCTCGCCTACCGGGTGCTGGCCCGCCGGCCGCGCACCGACGAGCTCGTCAACCGGATGACCGGCCACTCGGTGGTCGTCCGTGCCTCCACCGACACCCCCCGCCAGCTCGACGGCGACTCGATCGGCCCCGGCCGCGAGCTGCGGATGACCTGCATCCACGGCCGGCTGCTGGTCCGCGTGCCCCGGTAGCCCCCGCGAGTCGGCGCCAATGCAGACCGAAACACCCTCGACTCGGCGCCAATGCAGACCGCAACCCCCTCGACTCGGCGCCAATGCAGGCCGCAACACCCTCGACTCGGCGCGAATGCAGACAGCGCGGGCCGGCGACCCTCCGCCGGGGTCTGCATTTGCGCCGACTCGGCACCCCTCCGACCTGCATTCGCGCCGACTCGGCACCCCTCCAACCTGCATTCGCGCCGACTCGGCACCCGAGGTGAGTCAGCGGTGCGGGCGCGCCTGCCCGACCGCTTCGAGCTCCTCGGGTGAGAGCTGCTGGTCGCACCGCCACTCATGGATGCTCTTGGCGTAGGTGCGGGCGTCGCTGCGGCCGTGGATCGAGGTGAGCACCACCCCGTCGCCGGCGTCGTCGAGCAGCGCCAGCGACCAGGACAGGTGACCGCCCATGTCGCCGAACGCGTCGTAGCGCACCACGGCGAGGTGGCGCAGCGCGTCGCTGGCCTCCGCCCGGAGTGCGGCGACCTCGCCGCGCAACCCGAGGACGTCCTCGGGCAGGGCGTCGGCGCCGGAGCCGCGCCGGGCGCCGTCAGTACGGCGCACCGCGAGCAGCGCGACGGCCAGCGCCACGCGGCCGACGACGAGGGCGAGGACGGCGAGGATCTCCACGCGTCGAGCCTAGGTCGGACGCCGGGTCGCGGGTCGGACGCCGGGCCGGGCGGTCGCGACGGCCATGGGACGATGAGCCGGTGAGCGGACGGATCGCCTACCAGGGAGAACCCGGGGCCAACTCCCACCAGGTGTGCAGGCAGCACTACCCCGACTGGGAGGCCGTGCCGTGCGCGTCGTTCGAGGACGTCTTCGCCGCCGTGGAGGCCGGCGAGGCGGAGCTCGCGATGATCCCGATCGACAACTCCATCGCCGGTCGGGTGGCCGACATCCACCACTTCCTGCCCGGCTCGGGGCTGCACATCATCGCCGAGCACTTCCTGCGGATCCGGTTCCACCTGCTCGGCGTCGCCGGCGCGTCCCTGGGGTCGATCACGACCGTCCACAGCCACGTGCACGCCCTCGGCCAGTGTCGCAAGGTGATCCGTGAGCACGGGCTGCGGCCCGTGATCGCCGGCGACACCGCCGGCGCCGCCCGGGAGGTCGCCGAGCTCGGCGACCCGACCCAGGCGGCGATCTCCCCGCCGCTGGCCGCGGAGATCTACGGCCTGGAGGTGCTCGCGGAGGACGTCGAGGACGAGGAGCACAACACCACCAGGTTCGTGGTGCTCTCCCGCGACCTCGTCCAGGCGCCGTCCGGGAACGGCCCCGTCGTCACCAGCTTCATCTTCAACGTCCGCAACCTGCCGGCGGCGCTCTACAAGGCGTTGGGCGGGTTCGCGACCAACGGCGTGAACATGACCAAGCTGGAGAGCTACATGGTCGGCGGGGAGTTCATCGCCACCCAGTTCCTCGCCGAGGTCGACGGGCACCCCGACGACGTCGGCGTGAAGCGCGCCCTGGAGGAGCTGGCGTTCTTCACCACCGACGTCAAGATCCTCGGCGTCTATCCCGCGGATCCGTTCCGCAGCGAGGTCAGCTCGGGGCCTGCATCAGGTTGAACGCGGCGCCTTGCGGGTCGGCGAGCACCGCCATCCGGCCGACGCCCGGGACGTCGAAGGCCGGCGCGACGACCGTGCCGCCGAGCTCGGTCGCCCGCGCGATCGTGTCGTCGACGGACGCGACGTTGAAGTAGACGTTCCAGTGCGCCGGCACGCCGTCCATCTGCGGCCGCATCGCGCCGCCGACCTGGCGGCCGTCGACGACCAGGCAGGTGTACGCCGGGCCCTCGCCCATCGGCTGGTCCTCCCAGGTGACGCCGAGGACCTCGCTGTAGAAGCGGGTCGCGGCCGGGACGTCCGGGGTGATCACCTCGTTCCAGATCGGCGTGCCGGGCTCGTTGGCCCGCTCGGTGCCGATCGAGGCGCCGGCCTGCCAGAGGCTGACGAAGGCCCCGGTCGGGTCCTTGACCACCGACATCCGGCCGAGGTCCATCACGTCGAACGGCCCGGCCTCCACGCTGCCGCCGGCACCGGCGACCCTCGCGGTCGCCGCGTCGACGTCGTCGACCGCGAGGTAGACGCCCCAGTAGGCCTCGTGACCGTCCATGCCGGGCATCGGGCCCGAGATGCCGGCGACGGCGTCACCGCCAACGCTCACCGTCACGTAGTAACCCGCCTCGCCCATCGGGATGTCCGCGAGCTCCCAACCGAACAACCCGCCGTAGAACCGCTTGGCGGACTCCTGGTCGGGCGTCGTCAGCTCGACGTAGCTGGGGGTCCCCTGGACGTAGGACTCGATCTTGGTCATCTCTGCTCCTGGTGCTGAGAGGTTGTCGGTGGATCGACCCCACCGGACAGACAACACCCGACCGCCGACAGCTGACAACGCCCGGACGGTGCCCGGACGGTGAACGAGTAGGTTCACCTGCGTGGAGCAGCCCGCGGACCAGCCCGACCCCCGGATCGCCGACCTCGGCTTCGCCCGCGTCGACGTCGACCGCGCCGCCCGCACCGGCGACCCGGAGGTCGTCTACGGCGCGGGGAAGACCCCCGACCAGGTCGTGGCGATCCTGCGCGCCCTCCAGGACAAGCACCCCGAGCGGGCGGTCCTCGCGACCCGCGTCACGCCCGAGGCGCGCGAGCGGGTGGTGGCGGCGATCCCCGGCGCGTCCGTCGACCCGGTGGCCGGCGCGGTCACCGTCGGCCCATTGCCGACGGCGCGCGGGACGGTCGCGGTCGTCAGCGCCGGCACCTCCGACGCGCCGGTGGCGGCCGAGGCCGCGCTGACGGTCCGGGTGCACGGCGCGAACGTCGACCGGATCTCCGACGTCGGGGTCGCCGGGCTGCACCGGCTGCTCGGCGTGCGCGACCGGCTGGAGGCGGCCGACTGCCTGGTGGTGGTCGCCGGGATGGAGGGCGCCCTGCCGTCGGTGGTCGGCGGGCTGACCGGCGTACCGATCGTCGCCGTGCCGACGAGCGTGGGCTACGGCGCCTCGCTCGGGGGCGTCGCCGCACTGCTGGCGATGCTCAACTCCTGCGCCCCCGGCATCACGGTCGTCAACATCGACAACGGGTACGGCGCGGGCGTCCACGCCGCCCGGGTCGCGCGCCGGAGCGTGCCCCGGTGAGGGCCCTCTGGGTCGACGCGTCCGCGGGGGCGAGCGGCGACATGCTCCTGGGTGCGCTGGTGGGCGCCGGCGTGCCGCTGGAGGTGCTCCAGCGCGCGGTCGACACGGTCGCGCCCGAGCCGGTGACGCTGCGCGCCGAGGGGGTACGCCGCGGCGGGCTGGCCGCCACCCGGGTTCACGTCGAGGTCGCCGAGTCCCACCACCACCGCACCTGGCGCGACATCCGGGCTCTGCTGGACGGCCACGACCTCGCACTGCGGGTCTTCGAGCGGCTCGCCGCCGCCGAGGGGGCCGTGCACGGCATGCCCGCCGACGACGTGCACTTCCACGAGGTCGGGGCGCTGGACGCGATCGCCGACGTCGTCGGGGTCTGCGCGGGCTTCGAGCACTTCGGCGCCGAGACCGTGACCGTGTCCCCGGTCGCGGTCGGGTCCGGCACGGTGCGCACCGAGCACGGCCTCCTGCCGGTGCCGCCGCCGGCGGTGGCCGAGCTGCTGCGCGGCGTGCCGTCGTACGCCGGCCCCGGGACGATGGAGCTGTGCACGCCCACCGGCGCGGCGCTGCTCACCACGCTCGCCACGGCCTTCGGTCCCCAGCCCCCGATGACGGTCGACGCGATCGGGGTCGGCGCCGGCGGCCGCGATCCCGAGGGGCACCCCAACGCGCTGCGGCTGTTCGTGGGCGAGCCCGGGGTGGGCGCGGGGGCTCCGCTGCTGCTCGAGTGCAACGTCGACGACCTCGACCCCCGCGTGTGGCCGGCGGTGCTCGCGGCCCTGCTCGAGGCCGGTGCGTCCGACGCGTGGCTGACGCCGATCCTGATGAAGAAGGGCCGCCCCGCGCACACGCTCAGCGCGCTCGTCGACAGCAGCCGGGCGCCCGGCGTACGGTCCGCGATCTTCCGGCAGACCTCGACGATCGGGCTGCGCGAGCAGCCGGTCGGCAAGCACGCACTGGAGCGCCAGATCGTCGGCGTCGAGGTCGGCGGGCAGCCGGTCGCGGTCAAGCTCGCCCGCCACGAGGGGGCCGTGGTCAACGCCCAGCCGGAGTACGACGACGTGGCGCGTGCGGCCGCGGCGCTCGGCCGGCCGGTCGCCGACGTGCTCGCGGAGGCCGCGGCGCTCGCCCGGGCGTTCCTGAACGTCACCGCCTAGAGTCTCCGCATGGCTTCTCCCCACGGCGCCGACAGCGAGGTCGGCCGGCTCCAGACGGTCATGCTGCACCGACCGGGCAACGAGCTGAAACGCCTCACCCCGCGCAACAACGACCGGCTGCTGTTCGACGGCATCCCGTGGGTGAGCCGGGCCCAGGACGAGCACGACGCGTTCGCCGAGGCGCTGCGCGCGCGGGGCGTCGAGGTGCTCTACCTCACCGAGCTGCTGACGGAGACCTTCGCCGACGAGACCGCCCGCAACCACGCGATCACCACGGCGCTGGCCGGGCTGCACCTCGGCGACACGATGCGCAGCTACCTCGCGCGCGTCCTCCACGACGCGTCCCCGGAGGAGCTCACCGGTCATCTGACCGCCGGGATCCGCAACGACGAGGTCCGCGGCGGCGCCGGCCTGGTGACGTCGCTGCTGGCCAGCGACGACTTCCTCGTCGACCCGCTCCCGAACCTGCTGTTCACGCGCGACTCCTCGGTGTGGGTGCGCGACCGGGTGGCGGTCACCTCGCTGGCGATGCCGGCCCGGGCGCGGGAGACCCAGCTGACCGAACTCATCTACACCGAGCACCCGCGGTTCCGTGGCACCCGCAAGATCCACGGCTGGCACCACGAGCACGTGGAGGGCGGCGACGTGCTGCTGCTCGCGCCCGGCGTGATCGCGGTGGGGGTCGGCGAGCGGACGACGCCGGCCGGCGTGGAGCGCTTCGCCCGCCAGGTCTTCCACGCCGACCTGGCGCACACGGTGCTCGCCGTACCGATCGCGCAGGAGCGCGCGACCATGCACCTCGACACGGTGTGCACGATGGTCGACGTCGACAAGATCGTGATGTACCCCAACGTCGCCGACTCGCTGCGAGCGCACGCCGTGACGTTGGCCGACCGCGCCGACGACGACCGCGACCTGGTGCTCGACGTGGCCGAGGCCGAGCCGTTCCTGGTGGCGGCCGCCAAGGCGATGGGCATCGACACGCTGCACCAGATCGACACCGGCCTCGACCCGGTCACCGCCGAGCGGGAGCAGTGGGACGACGGCAACAACACCCTCGCGCTCGCCCCGCGCGTCGCCGTCGCCTACGAGCGCAACGACGAGACCAACGCCCGGCTGGAGGACGCCGGCATCGAGGTGGTCCGGATCGCCGGCTCCGAGCTCGGCTCGGGCCGCGGCGGGCCGCGGTGCATGAGCTGCCCGATCTCCCGGGAGCCGCTGCCCGTGGGCTGACCCGTCCGGGCCGGCGGCGGGTGGTCCGCGGCTCTTGTCGTTTGGTCACCAACGGCGCACATTTCGACAGTTCCGATGCCGGCTGTGACCAATCGATCGATCCAGGGATCACCGCGCCGGTCGTCGCCACCCCGTGGGCAGTCTGTGACCAATCGCGGGCCGGACTGGCAGATCCCCACCGCAACCTGTGTCGTTTGGTCCCCAACGACGAGCATTTGCGCACGGAGGTGACAACGGCGGGCGGACCCGGGCGTTTACACGGACGCGCCGCTCCGGAAGGATCGCCTCGGGGAGGATGGACCGCGAGAGGCGGAGTACATGGCTGAGTCGTTCTACGACGCGTTCGAGCCCGAGGAGATCGCCCGGATCGCCGCGGCGGGCACCCGGGTGCACCTGCCCCAGGGGTGGTCGCCGATCTGGGAGCAGACGCCCGCGGACAAGGCGTACATCATCCTCGACGGCACGGTCTCGGTGCGCCACCACGGCCAGGAGATCGCCCAGCTCGGCCCCGGGGACATCGTGGGCGAGGCCGCGATCGTCAACCACTCGCTGCGGACCGCGTCGATCGTGGCGCTCACGCCGCTGGAGCTGATCCACTTCACCGACGAGGCGGTCCGCCGGCTCAGCGACGAGATGCCCAGCTTCCGGGCGGCACTGGAGAGCGTGGCGCTGGAACGGTTCGGTCCACACTGACCGAGCCGCTCCCCCCGACCCGTGCCGACCTCGCCGGCGCCCAGGAGGCCGTCGAGGCGCTGCTGCTGGGCGAGCTGCCCCACCTGACCCGCGGCGAGGTCGCCGAGCGGGCGGGAGTGCCGATCGAGGTCGCCGAGCTGCTGTGGCGGCTCCTCGGCTTCGCCCGCACCGAGCCCGACGACCGGGCGTTCACCGAGGCCGACGTGGAGGCGCTGCGGCTCAGCCGCGAGCTGATGGAGCTCGGCATCCTCGGCCCCGACTCGCAGGCGGCGCTCGTGCGCACCTGGGGGCGCAGCTACGCCCGGCTCGCGGAGTGGCAGACCAGCCTGCTCGCCGACATCGCGATCGCCGCGCCCGACCCCGAGCAGCGGCTCACCGAGCTCGCCACGTCGGTGCTGCCACGGGTCGAGGCGCTGCAGAGCTACGCGTGGCGCCGCCACCTCGCGAGCGCCACCAGCCGGGCGCTCGCCGTGGAGTCCGCGCCCGTGAGCCCGGTCCGCCCGCTGGCCGTGTGCTTCGTCGACATCGTCGGCTACACCTCGCGCAGCAAGGCTCTCGACGAGGGCGAGCTCGTCGACTGGCTGGAGCGGTTCGAGGACGCCGCGACCGGGGTGATCACCGACCACGGCGGCCGGATCATCAAGACGATCGGCGACGAGGTCCTCTTCGTCGCCGACGACGCCGCCGAGGCCGCCGAGGCGGCGCTCGAGATGACGACACGCGGAGCCGACGAGGAGGACGGCTTCCCGGCCGTGCGCGCCGGCATCGCGTACGGCGAGGTCGTCAGCCGGCTCGGCGACGTGTTCGGCCCGACGGTCAACGTGGCGGCCCGGCTGACCTCGGTCGCCCGCCCCGGGGCGGTGCTCGTCGACCGCGGCTGCTTCGAGCGGCTCACCGGCCGCACCGAGGACGCGGAGGAGGACGGGCCCGGCGAGGGGGAGGCCGCGGACGAGTCCGGCGCCGCGGCGTCGGCGTACTCCTTGCGGCGCGTGCGCCGCGTCACCGTCAAGGACTATCCGCGGCTCCAGCCGTGGGTGCTGCGCCGCACCACCTCCTGAGCCGCGACCGAGCTGCGCGAGAATGGGCCGGTGCGGTCGATCCTGCTGGCCACGTTCGAGCTCGTTCCCGACGGCGAGGCCGGTGCCGACCGGCTGGTCCGGGCGTTCGCCGACCGCGGGGTCCGCGCCGAGTGGGCGGTGTGGACCGACCCGGGGGTCGACTGGGCGGCGGCCGACGCGGTGCTGGTCCGGTCGACGTGGGACTACCACCGCCGGCTCCCGGAGTTCCTGGCCTGGATCGAGGCGGTCTCGGCCCGGACCCGGCTGGTCAACGAAGCGGCGCTGCTGCGCTGGAACGCGGACAAGTCCTACCTGCTCGACCTCGCCGACGAGCTGCCGGTCGTGCCGACCCGCACCGTGCCCGCCGGCGGGCTCCTCGCCGGCCTGCGCGACGGCCTCGCCGAGCACGGCACCGTCGTGCTCAAGCCGCGGGTGGGCGCCTCGGGCATCGGGGTCGTGGTCGCCGCCGCCACCGACGACCTGCGGCTCGCGACGCTGACCGCGGGGCCGTGGGTGGCGCAGCCGTTCGTCGAGTCCGTGCGCACCGAGGGCGAGACGTCGGTCTACGTGTTCGGGGGCCGGGCGGTCTCGCAGCTGCGGAAGATCCCGGCGGCGAGCGAGGTCCGCGTGCAGGAGGAGTACGGCGGCCGCACGGTCGCGGTCCCCCTCGACGACGACGCCGCGGCGCTGGCGGAGCGGGCGGTCGCCGTCGCGGGCGCGCGCACCGGCCGGCAGCCGGCGTACGCCCGGGTCGACCTGTTGCGACACGACGGGCACCTGGTGCTCAGCGAGCTCGAGCTGATCGAGCCCGGGCTCTACCTCGACCTGCTGCCGCAGAACGCGGTCGCGCTGGCCGCGCAGGCGCTCGCCTGACCCAGCGGGCCCCGGGGGCATGAAGAAGCCCGGCCGTTGCCGACGGGGGATACGACAACGACCGGGCTCTGCGAATCTACGTGCCCGGCGAGGACCGCACAACTCCCACACGCCCGAGACGGGGTGTCGATCGCCACGCCGGCGCAGTTTTTACCTGATGGTGACCTGGCGGTTGGCCAGGCCCGACCGGGCGGCGCGCTCGTCGGCGCTCAGGTCGCCGGTCTGCGCGAGCGCCTCGGCCAGGTCGGCGGCGAACCGCTCGGCCGGCTCCTCGAGCGGCTCGGGCCCGGTCCCGACCGGCAGGTCCCAGACGGGCGTGAGCAGCCCGTGGGCCCGGAACATGCCGACGAAGCGGGAGCCGTCGACCAGGTGGTCCTGGCCCGCGGCGTGCAGCCGGGCGAGCGCGTCCAGCAGCCGGTCCTCCGGCTCGGGCATCACCCAGCGCAGGTGCTCCTTGGAGCCGACGTTGGTCCAGTACGCCGCCTCGACGGTGGTCAGCCGGGCGGTCGGGAGTGCCGCGGTGTTGGCCTGCTCGAGCGCCGCCGCCATCGCGGCCCGGTCGCCCTCGTCGACGTCGCCGATCCAGAACTCGAAGCCGTCGTGGACGGTGACGGCGAGCCGGTCGCCGCTCACCAGGTCCTGCAGCCGCGGTCCCTCGCCGGGCGGGTCGGTCAGCCCGACGATGCCGGCCTCGGCGTCCAGCGCCTTGGTGAGCACCGCACCGAGGTCGCGCGCCGGGTCGCCGAAGTTGTGCTGGACCTGCAGACCGAGCCAGATCTCGCCGCTGTCGCGCACCATGGCCGGCGCCGCCATCGGCAGCAGCGTGCACAGTTGGACGGCGCGGTCGGGGTGGTCCACGAGCGTGAGCGGCGCGGTCGCCGCCGGCACGAGCTCGCGCATCGCCACGATGTCGCACTCCGACGGCAGCCCCTCGAAGGGCCGGCTCACGAACGGTGCCGGCGCGCCGCCGGCCGCGCCGTGGCAGGCCTTGTAGCGCTTCCCGGACCCGCACGGGCAGGGCTGCCGCGGCCCGACCTCCCCGGCGGTGGGCTGCTGGTCGCGGGCCTTGGTGCGGGACTTCTTCGCCATGCGGGTGACCCTAGTCCGACCGGCCCTCCCGCTGGTCGAGCAGGTCGTGGATGTAGGCCGGCCGGTCGGTGATCACGGCCCGCACGCCGAGCTCGAGGCACAGGTCGAGCTCCGCCGGGGTGTTCACGGTCCACACGTGCAGGTCGTGGCCGCTGCGTAGGATCCGCGGGCCGAGGCGCCGGTGCTCCATGAGCTCGCCGATGCCGGGCCCGACCAGCCAGTCCTCGCCGATCAGCCGGCGCAGCACCGGCCAGTGCCGAGCCCGCTCGACCAGCATCACCAGCCGGATGCCGGGCGCCAACCGCTCGGTCCGCTGCAGCGCGGTCCACGAGAAGCTCATCACCCGGACCGGCGACCCGGGCCGGTCCCAGCCGAAGTGGCGCAGCTGCTCGACCAGGCGGCGCTCCACGAGGCCGCCGTACCGCGTCGGGTGTTTGGTCTCGATCGCGACCTCGACCGGGCGGTCGTAGTCGGCGACGGTCTCGAGCAGCGTGCGCAGCGTCAGCACCCGGTCCAGCCGCTCGTCGCGGGCCGGCGCCTCGTCGTCGAGGTCGGCCCAGGGGTTCTTCCAGGAGGCGAAGTCCAGCTGGTCGAGGTCCGCGAGCTCCATCGTGGACACCAGCCCCCGGGTGCGCGCCGTACGCCGCAGGTCGCGGTCGTGCACGCACACCAGGTGGCCGTCGGCGGTCAGCCGGACGTCGCACTCGAGCGCGTCGGCGCCGGCGTCCAGGGCCGCGACGTAGGCGCCGAGCGTGTGCTCGGCGTTCTCGTGGCTGGCGCCGCGGTGGGCGACGACCTGAGGCCTCACGCTGTGGTCACCCAGGCTCACCGGGGCCGGTGCTCGACGAGGCCCACGAGGTTGCCCTCGGAGTCGCGGACGAACGCCTGCCACTCGTCGGTGCCGACCGGGCCGAGCGTGTCGTTGGCGTGGGTGAAGATCAGGTGCGGCTCGGACTCGATGACCGCCCCGGCGTCGCGGAGGCGGGCGACGGTGGCGTCGACGTCGTCGACCCGCAGGTAGATCGTGGCGCTCGGCGCGCCGCGCTCGACCATCAGCCGCACGCCGTCGAGGTCGAAGAACACCAGGCCCGGCGGGTCGTACGTCGCGACCGGCGGGCGGCCCACCAGCAGGGTGTAGAACGCCGCCGCCCGGTCGAGGTCGTCGGCGCGCTGCGCGATCTGGACGAGGTCCATGTCTCGATGGTCTCAGGGCGCCGGGCCCAGGACCGTCGAGACACCCGAAGTGGTCGCCGCGGAATCGGTTCCATCAGCCAGTTCTGGTGTCTCGACGCCCGCTCACCGCGACCGCAGGAACTGGCCGAAGTGCGGCACGGTGAAGCCGACGCTGCCCCGCTCGGCGGAGTAGACGAGCCCCTTCTTGATCAGCCCGTCGCGCGCGGGCGAGAGCGACTGCGGCTTGCGGGCCAGGTGGCGGGCGATGTCGGCGGTGGCGACGGCGGCGTCGCCGTGCTCGGCGCCGAGGTCGGCCATCGCGACCATGTAGTCGCGCTCGGCCGGGGTGGCCCGGTCGTAGCGAGCGCCGAAGAACCCGACGGCCAGCTCCGCCTCGGCCTCCGGCGCCGCGGCGTGCACATCGGCGGCCCGGATCGGGGACCCCACGGCCGCGTCCCAGGTGACCTTGCCGTAGGCCTGCACGAAGTAGGGGTAGCCGTCGGTCAGCCGGTACAGCTCGTCGAGCGCGTCGTCCTCGAACGTCACCCCCTCGCTCCCGGCGGGCACCCGCCAGGCGCGGTCGGCCATCGGGCGCGGCAGCCGGTCGACCGAGACGTAGCGGAACAGGCGCTCGGCGTACGACTTCGACGCGGCGAGCGCGACCGGCAGGTGCGGCAGCCCGGCGCCGACGACGATCAGCGGGGCGCCCTGCTGGCTGATCTCGTGACACGCGCCGCAGATCGCGCCGAGCTCGGCGGGGGCGATGTCTTGCATCTCGTCGACGAAGAGCGCCACCCCGACCCCGAGGTCGCCCGCGAGCGTCGCGACGTCGGTGAACAGCTCGACGAGGTCGAGCTCGAGGTCGCCGGAGTCAGCGCGGCCGCGGGTGGCCGGCACGTCGACCGGCGGGGTCCACCGGGCCCCGGCCCGGCTCGCCGCGCGGCGCTCGTCGGCGCCGGTGCGCAGCGCGAAGCTCTT
>NZ_DASWVI010000373.1:0-12442 GCF_036401255.1 Nocardioides sp.
GACTTCCTCGAGCAGATGCAGCAGGTGCGCAAGCTCGGCTCGATGTCGAAGATCATGGGGATGCTGCCCGGGATGGGGCAGTTCCGCGAGCAGCTCGAGAACTTCGACGAGCGCGAGATCGACCGCATCCAGGCGATCATCCAGTCGATGACCCCGGCCGAGCGGGCCAATCCCAAGCTCATCGACGGCTCGCGCCGGGCCCGGATCGCGCGCGGCTCGGGCCGCCAGGTCTCCGACGTCAACCAGCTCGTCGACCGGTTCTTCGAGGCCCGCAAGATGATGTCGACGCTCGCCAAGGGCGGCTCGATCCCCGGCATGCCGGGCATGCCCGGGATGCCCGGGATGCCCGGGATGGGTGGCAAGCGCTCGAAGGCGAAGCAGCCCAAGAAGGGCAAGGGCGGCAAGCGCGTCTCCGGCAACCCCGCCAAGGCCGCCCAGCAGGCGGCGGCCCAGAAGCAGAAGGCGGCGTCCGCACCCGCCAACCCGTTCGGCGCACCCGCCGGCGAGGAGGAGCTGGACTACGAGAAGGCCGCCGCGGCGCTCAACCTGCCCAAGGACTTCTCCAAGTTCCTCAAGTGATCTCCACGCTCGTCGTCGACGCCGCCAACGTGGTGGGCAGCCGGCCCGACGGCTGGTGGAAGGACCGGGCCGGGGCCGCCCGCCGGCTGCACGAGGCCCTGATGCTCGCCGACACCGGGTACGACGACGTGGTGCTCGTCCTCGAAGGTGGTGCCAAGGGTGGCGTGAAGGCGGGGCGCGACGGCCACGTGCGGACCGTCCACGCGAAGGGCCACGGCGACGACACGATCCTCGACCAGGCCCGCCAGGCCGCCGAGCGTGGCGGTCGCGTGGCGGTGGTGACCGCCGACCGGATGCTCCAGGCCCGCGTCCAGGGCGTCGGCGCCGTCGCCTTGGGCCCGTCCTGGCTGCTCGACCAGCTCTGAACCCGCCCGGCTACACCGAGACGCGCGCGATCGCCAGGGACACCGCGCCGAGCAGCTCGGCCCGGTCCCCGTGGGCGCCGGAGACAACGCGCAGCGCGGCGGCGGTCTCGGGTTGCGCGTAGCGGTCGACCGCGCCCCGGATCCCGTCGGTCAGCGACGTGGAGGTGCCGAGCGAGCCCCCGATGACGACGAGCTCGGGGTTGAGGTTGTTGCACAGGTCCGCGAGGGCCCGGCCGACCGCGCGGCCGGCGTCGCTGAGCACCCGACGCACGCCGGCGTCGCCGGCCTCGTCGAGGGCGAGGATGCGCTCGGTCGAGAGCGGCTCGTCGTACGCCGGCTGGAGCAGGGCCAGCAGCCGGGGCGCGGACACCAGCGTCTCGAGGCAGCCGCGGTTGCCGCAGCGGCACACCTGGCCGTGCTCGTCGACCTGCACGTGGCCGAGCTCACCCGCGATGCCGCTGGCGCCGCGGTGCAGGCGGCCGCCGAGCACGATGCCGGCGCCGAGACCGCTGGCGACCTTGACGTAGACCAGGTCGGCGACCCCGCGGGCGGCGCCCCGGCCGACCTCCGCCAGGGCGCCGAGATTCGCGTCGTTGTCGGCGTAGACGGCCACGCCGAGGCGTCGGTACAGCTCGTCGGCGGGCGACAGCTCCCGCCAGCCCGGGAGGATGCCGGTGCGGATGCTCGCCGAGCGCCGGTCCAGGGGAGCGGGCACGCACATCCCGACCGCGTGCAGGTCGCTGGGCTCCAGGCTCGCGGAGCGAAGCGCGCCGCGGACCATGCGCGCCGCCCGGTCGAGGGCGGCGGCGCCGTTCTCGTCGACGTCGAGGGCCGCGGTCTCCTCGGCCAGGATCGCCCCGACCCGGTCGGCGATCGCGACCCGGACGTGCCCGTGGCCGATGTCGACGCCGGCGACGCCGCCGCCCGGCGTGCTGAGCGCGACCAGGAGCGGCGGGCGCCCGCTGCCGCCCTTGTGCGGCCGGCCGCGATCCGCCGTCTCCACGACGTGGCCGCTCGCGATCAGGTCGCCGACGAGGCTGGACACGGTGGTGCGGGACAGGCCGGTGCCGCGGACCAGGTCCGCGCGGCTCATCGGCCCCTCGGCCGAGAGCAGGGTCGTGATCGAGCGCCGGTTGGTGTCCCGGAGCCGCTCGAGGGAGCTGGTGGTCGCCACGAGGTCCGAGCCTAGAGGCGATTCGTCCGGAAGAAGGACGAACAAGGTCCTGTTACGCGATCTTTACGCATTGACTCGGAGGATTGGCGGTTCCTACGTTGGGGGCCGCGCAGCACTTCTTGATCGGGCAAGGAGGCACCGATGCTCAGCACGTCCAGCGATCCCACCTCAGCCGCGTCACCTCGCCAGCCACGGTCCGGCCGGTCACGCCGGCGCCGCCCCGCCGTGCTGGCGGCGCTCGCGGCCGCGTCCCTCGCCGCGGTGCTGCTTCAGCCGCAGGCCAGCGCCGACGGCGACGAGCCGCCGCCGTACCAGGACCCGTCCCTCCCGGTCCCCGAGCGGGTCGCGGACCTCCTGGGCAGGATGTCGCTGGCGGAGAAGATCGGCCAGATGACGCAGGCCGAGCGCGTCGACGTCGACGCCGACCCGGCGCTGATCACCGAGCACCGCCTCGGCAGCGTGCTCTCCGGCGGCGGCTCCGTGCCCGACCCGAACACGCCCGAGGCGTGGGCCGACATGGTCGACCGCTACCAGCAGGCGGCGCTCGACACGCCGCTCGGGATCCCGCTGCTGTACGGCGTCGACTCGGTCCACGGGCACGGCAACCTGCTCGGCGCGACCGTCTTCCCGCACAACATCGGGCTCGGCGCGACCCGGGACCCGGCGCTCGTGGAGCGGATCGCCCACATCACCGCGGAGGAGACCCGCGCCAGCGGCCCGCAGTGGGTGTTCGCCCCGTGCCTGTGCGTGGCGCGCGACGACCGCTGGGGTCGCACCTACGAGAGCTTCGGCGAGACGCCGGCGCTGGTGGAGTCGATGGAGACCGCGATCGACGGGTTCCAGGGCGACCCGGGCGAGCTCGACGAGGCCGACCGGGTGCTGGCGACCGCCAAGCACTTCGCCGGCGACGGGCTCACGGCCTACGACGAGACGGCCGCGGACACCGGCGCGTACCCGATCGACCAGGGCATCGACCGGGTCACCCGCGAGGAGTTCGACCGGCTCGCGCTCGCGCCGTACGTCCCGGCCATCCACGAGCACCACGTCGGCTCGGTCATGCCGTCGTTCTCGAGCACCGACTTCAACGGCGGCAGCACCGACGACGCGGTGAAGATGCACGCCAACGGCGACCTGCTGACCGGGTGGCTCAAGGAGCAGCAGGGCTTCGAGGGCTTCGTGATCTCCGACTGGCGCGCGATCCGCCAGCTGCCCGGCACGTACGCCGAGCAGGTCGAGGCCTCGGTCAACGCGGGTGTCGACATGTTCATGGAGCCGATCCAGGCGCCCAACAACCCCAGCGGCTGGGACGAGTTCATCCCCACGCTGACCCAGCTCGTCGACAACGGCAACGTGTCGATGGCGCGCATCGACGACGCGGTCTCGCGCATCCTCACCGCGAAGTTCGAGCTCGGGCTGTTCGAGCACCCCTTCACCGACCGCACCCACCTCGCCGACGTCGGCAGCAGCGCCCACCACCGGGTCGCGCGTCGGGCGGCCGCCGAGAGCCAGGTCCTGCTGCGCAACCAGCGGCACACGCTGCCGCTGCGCGGCCGGCACGACGTGTACGTCGCGGGCAGCAACGCCGACAACATCGGCAACCAGGCCGGCGGCTGGACGCTGACCTGGCAGGGCGGTTCGGCCAACGTGATCCCCGGCACCACGATCCTCGACGGGATCGAGCAGGCGGCCCGCGGGCGCGTCACCTACAGCGAGACCGCGACCACGCGCATCCCGCGCAAGGCGCGCGGCATCGTGGTCGTCGGCGAGACGCCGTACGCCGAGGGCTTCGGCGACGTCGGCGGCCCGCAGTGGGCCTGGGACCCCGCCGACGGCGGCGTCCCGCGGCAGAAGCAGACCATGGAGCTCTCCGACGCGGACACCCGCGCGGTGCAGAAGGTCTGCGCACAGGCCAAGTCGTGCACGGTGGTCGTGGTCTCCGGGCGACCGGTGGTGATTCCGCCGTCGCTGCTGCGCCAGATCGACGCGCTGGTCGCCTCGTGGCTCCCCGGCAGCGAGGGCGCGGGGGTGAGTGACGTGCTCTTCGGGCGGGTACGGTTCACCGGCAGGCTGCCGGTCAGCTGGCCGCGGACGGTCGACCAGGAGCCGATCAACGTCGGCGACCCGGGCTACGACCCCCTCTACCGCTTCGGCTACGGCCTGCGCACCCGCTGACACGGAACGGCGGGGACCATGCCCCGGGCGCGGCCCACGTGGCCGGTAGCGTCCGGGGCATGGTCGCGTCCACGCCCGCACTGCGGTTCTCGGGTCCGGTCCTGCCCGACGGGGAGGTCCGGACCCTCCACGTCGTCGACGGTCGGGTCACCTACGAGCCGGTCGCCGGGGCCGAGGCCGCCGTCGACGGCTGGATCGTGCCGGGGCTCGTCGACGCCCACTGCCACCTCGGGCTCGACGACGACGGCGCGATCTCGGACGCCGCGACCGAGGAGCAGGCGCTCGCCGACCGCGACGCCGGCGCGCTGCTCATCCGCGACTGCGGCTCGGCGGCCGACACCGCGTGGATCCACGAGCGCGAGGACCTGCCGCGGCTGATCCGCGCCGGTCGCCACATCGCCCGCACCCGCCGCTACATCCGCAACTACGCCCACGAGGTCGAGCCGGAGGAGCTCGGCTCGGTCGTCGCCCGCGAGGCCCAGCGCGGCGACGGCTGGGTGAAGCTGGTCGGCGACTGGATCTCCCGCGAGGAGGGCGACCTCGCGCCGTCGTTTCCCGCGGAGGCGTTCGCGCACGCGATCGACGTCGCCCATCGGCACGGGGCCCGCGTGACCGCGCACTGCTTCGGTCACGAGGTGCTCGGCGGCCTGCTGGAGGCCGGCATCGACTGCATCGAGCACGGCACCGGCCTGCACCCCGACCAGGTCGAGACGATGGCCGCGCGGGGCGTCGCGCTGGTGCCGACCGTGATGCAGCTGGACAAGTTCCCGCAGTACGCCGCGGCCGGGCGGTCGAAGTTCCCGCGCTACACCTCGACGATGACCGACCTCTACGTCCGCCGCCGCGACACGATCATGGCCGCCTACGAGGCCGGGGTCGCCCTGTACGCCGGCTCCGACGGCGGCGGGATCAGCCGGCACGGCAACCTCGCCGGCGAGGTGATCGCGATGACGGCCATCGGTCTGCCGGCCGAGTACGCCCTCGGGGCGGCGTCGTGGCGGGCGCGCGCGTGGCTGGGCTGGAACGCCGGGCTCGAGGAGGGTGCTCCCGCGGACTTCGTCGTGTACGACGCCGACCCGCTCGTCGACCTGTCGGTGCTGCTGCGACCGGCGGCGGTCGTGCTCCGCGGCCGGGTCGTCGCGGGCTGAGCCGCTGAGCCCGGTCAGCCCGTCGGGTCGACCAACGAGATCCGGCCGCGCCGCACGTGGAACCAGCGCGGACGATCCTGGGGGTCGCCGATCATCGTGAGCAGGTCGCTCATCTCGGCGTCGAACCAGGCGCGGTCCTCCTCCGGCGTCTGCGTCGACTCCTCGTCGGTCTCGCCGCGGAAGCGCAGCGCCAGCTGTCGCGCGGTCAGGGTCAGCGAGCCGGCGTACAGCATGGTCTCGATGAGCTTGACCTGCTCGGGGAGGGCGTTGGCGAGGCGGTCGTCGACGACGAGCAGGTCGCGGGACGGGTTGATGCGCAGGCCGTTGAACTCGATCCAGCTGCCGACGAAGCGCACCCCGCGCTCGGTCATGCCCTCCGGGCCGTCGCGGCCGTCCTGCTCGTCCGCGGTGGCGTCGGCCCCCTCGCCGGCGGTGACCAGGTGCAGCTCCACGCTGCGGGTCTCGTGCGCCGCCGCGGGCTCCCAGGCCGACCCGTCCGTGATCGAGGAGATCGGCCGGTGTGCGACCGCGGCGAGGCGGGCCTGCAGCTCGCGCGGCCGGATCGGCTTGGGGATGTAGTCGTCGGCGCCGGCGTCGAAGCCCGCGAGCACGTCGTGCTCCTGCGAGCGGCTGCTGATGATGACGATGTAGGTGCTCGTCGCCTCGCGGACCCGGCGGGTGACTTCCAGGCCGTCCATCCCGGGCATCAGCACGTCGATGGTGGCGAGCACCGGCCGGTGCTCCAGGGCGAGCGCGATGCCGGTGGGGCCGTCGATGGCGCTGACGACGGAGAAGCCCGCCTGGGTCAGCACGATCTCCAGGAGATCGACGGTGTCCTGGTCGTCGTCGATGACGAGCGCGACGGGCCGATCCTCGACCGAGACGTGTGACACGCGTGCGAGTATCTCAGCCCGCGGTCGAGGATGTCGGGAACTTCGCCCGTTCGTGGCGCCGCCGGTCAGGTGGCCGGTCAGGCGGCCGGTCGGCCCGGCCGGGCCGGGCGCAACGACCACAGGATGCCGGTGACCAGCAGCACCGCGACCCCGGCGAGGCCGAGCAGCAGCGGCACGAAGATCGTGGCGAGGAGCCCGAGGACGAAGCCGCGGATCCGGGGAGCGGCCCCGATCTCGACCGTCGACGGCGGCTGCGCGCCCGCGGGGCTGCAGGTCACCTCCACCCGTGTGGAGTCGGGGTCGAAGCGCCAGGTCCCGACCCGGTCGCCGGCCGTGCCGCCGTCGTCCCTGCGGAACTCGCCACCGGGCGACCGCAGCGAGACCTCGTCACCCGAGCCGAGGTCCACCACGTGACAGACCGGCTCGGCCTCGAAGTCGTAGGTCCACAGCATCTGGTCGCCGTCCGAGGACAGCTCGACGACGTGCGGCCGGCCGTCCCGGGGCACCTCGGCGTCGGTGTGCAGGAGCGGGGCCAGGGTCCACCAGAAGATGCCCACGCCCGCGACGACCGCGCCGAGGATCAGCGCGATCCCCAGACCGAACCACCAGGCGCTGGGCCGCGGCCGGGGTGGTGGCGGCGGTGCGTAGGGTGTCGGTGGCCGGGTCATGGGACGACTCTGCCCGATTTTCGCCCGCCGGTCGCCGTCTGGCAGACTGGGCCGCTGAGTCCTGCGCGCCCGGACCCTCTCACCCGGTCGTCGCAGAGCCCATCGAGGGCCCCGGCCGGTGCTTTCCCCACCTGGTCACGGTGCCCTCACCCACACACAACTTCCGAGGAGACACCACAAACGTGGCCGTCAAGATCCGTTTGAAGCGCCTGGGCAAGGTCCGGGTGCCGCAGTACCGCATCGTCGTCGTCGACTCGCGCAAGAAGCGCGACGGTCGGGTGATCGAGGAGATCGGCAAGTACCACCCCAAGGAGGACCCGTCGTACATCGACGTCGTCTCCGAGCGGGCGCAGTACTGGCTCGGCGTCGGCGCCCAGCCGTCCGAGGCGGTCGCCAAGATCCTCAAGATCACCGGCGACTTCCAGAAGTTCAAGGGCACCTCGGGCCAGGAGGGCACCCTCAAGGTCGCCGAGCCCAAGCGCGACAAGCTCGAGATCTTCAACGAGGCGCTCAAGGAGGCCGCGAGCGAGCCCAAGGGCGACGCGGTGACCAAGAAGGCCGCCAAGAAGGCTGCTCCGAAGGAGGAGGCCGAGGCTGCTGCCGAGGCGCCTGCTCCGGTGCCCGCCGACGAGACCCCCGAGGTCGCGGCCGAGGCGGCCGAGGCCGCCGAGGGCACCGAGAGCTCGGACAAGGCGGAGTCCTGAGCGCCATGCTCGCCGAGGCGCTCGAGCACCTGGTGCGCGGCGTCGTCGAACACCCCGACGACGTGAGCGTCCGGGACAAGCAGCTGCGTCGCGGCTCGATCCTCGAGGTCCGGGTGCACCCCGACGACCTCGGCAAGGTGATCGGCCGCGGCGGCCGCACGGCCACGGCGTTCCGCACCGTGATCTCGGCGCTGGCCGGTCGCGGCGGTGCCCGCATCGACTTCGTCGACGTGGACCGGCGGCGGTAACGGCCAGCACACCGGCTTGAATGGGTGCCGCCCCCTCGGGGCGGCACCCGTTCGGCATTTCTGGAGAGGCAAGGCGTGGAGACCATCGAGGTCCTGGTGGGCCGGATCGGCAAGCCGCACGGCCTGCGTGGGGACGTGACCGTGGACGTCCGGACCGACGAGCCCGAGCGGCGCTTCGCCGTCGGCTCGGTGCTGCGCGTCGAGGCGCCCCCCGGGTCCCACACGCCGCTGCGGTCCCTCACCGTCGCCGCCACCAAGTGGCACCAGTCGGTGCTGCTGGTCCGGTTCGAGGAGATCCCCGACCGCACCGCGGCCGAGGCGGCCCGCGGCATCCTGCTGCACGCCGACATCCCCGCCGACGCCTCGCCCGACGACCCCGACGAGTTCTACGACCACCAGCTGGTCGGACTGGCGGCGTACGACGTCTCCGGCGCCGCGCTCGGCGAGGTCACCGGGCTGGTCCACGGCGGCGCCCAGGACCTGCTCACCGTGCGCACGACGGACGGCCGCGAGGCGCTCGTGCCGTTCGTGAAGGCGCTCGTGCCCGAGGTCGACCTCGCCGGGCGGCGCGTCGTGATCGCCGACCGGCCGGGTCTCGTGACGCCGCTGCCCGAGGACGACTAGTGCGCATCGACATCGTCTCCATCTTCCCGGACTACCTCGCGCCCCTGGAGCTCTCGCTGGCCGGCAAGGCGCGCGAGAAGGGTCTGATCGACGTCCGCGTCCACGACCTGCGCGCCTGGACCCACGACCGGCACCGCACGGTCGACGACACGCCGTACGGCGGCGGCGCCGGCATGGTGATGAAGCCCGAGCCGTGGGGCGAGGCCCTCGACGAGCTGCTGGCCGAGGGCGGCCCCGCCACGATCGTGGTGACCACCCCGTCGGGCCGGCCGTTCACCCAGGCGTTGGCCCGCGACCTGGCGACGCGCGACCGGCTGGTGTTCGCCTGCGGTCGCTACGAGGGGATCGACCAGCGGGTGCTCGACGAGGTCGCCGAGCGAGCGGACCTGTGCGAGGTCTCGCTCGGGGACTACGTGCTCAACGGGGGAGAGGTCGCCGCCCTGGCGATCACCGAGGCGGTGGTGCGGCTGGTGCCCGGGTTCATGGGCAACGCCGAGTCGCTGGTCGAGGAGTCCCACGAGGGCGGGCTGCTGGAGTACCCCGTCTACACCAAGCCCGCGTCCTGGCGGGGCCGGGACGTGCCCGAGGTGCTGCTGTCGGGCGACCACGCGGCGATCGCCGCGTGGCGGCGGGCCCAGGCCGAGCGGCGCACCGTCGCACGACGGCCCGACCTCCTCCCGGCCTCGGTGGTGCTCGACGACGTCGAGGTGCGCGCCGCGGAGCCCGCCGACGCGGGTGAGCTCTACGTGCTCCAGCTGGCCTGCTGGGTCCAGGAGCTGCACGCCAACCCCGGGGTGCGGATCCCCGCGTTGCACGAGTCGCTGGAGGACCTCCGGGCGTGGCTGGCACGCGACACGGTCCTGGTGGCGCGCGCCGCGGGCCGTCTGGTCGGGGCGGTGCGGGCCTCCCTGGACGGCCAGACGTGGGAGGTGGGCCGGCTGATGGTCGCCCCCGACCTGGCCGGCCGGGGGCTGGGCCGGGCCCTGCTCGAGCGCATCGAGGCGCTCGCCCCGGCCGAGGCCTCGGCGTACGCGCTGTTCACGGGCGCCGGCAGCGCCCGCAACCAGCGGATGTACAAGAAGGCCGGCTACCGGCTCCGCGGCGAGGTCGAACCCGGTGTGGTCCGGATGACCAAGCGGATTTCCCGGCCCTGAGGGCGCTGTGGCAGACTTGCTCCTCGGCCCAGTCGGCCAAACAGGGATCGCTCGCAGGACACGTCCTGCGGGGGTCCGCACCGGTTCCTGCCACAGGGGGAGCATGGTGCCGCCGGCCACCACGACGGGGCGACAACTTCACCGGTTCCGATACCGCGGCTGACCTGTGGCACTCGCGAGGAGAGACATGAGCAACGTCATCACCGAGCTCGGCAACGCCGCCAAGCGCACCGACCTGCCGGAGTTCCGTGCCGGCGACACCATCAAGGTCCACGTCAAGGTCGTCGAGGGCAACCGGTCCCGCATCCAGATCTTCCAGGGCGTCGTGATCCGCCTCCAGGGCTCCGGCGTCGGCCGCAGCTTCACCGTCCGCAAGGTCTCCTTCGGTGTCGGCGTCGAGCGGACCTTCCCGCTGCACTCCCCGATCTTCGAGCAGATCGAGGTCGTCACCCGTGGTGACGTGCGTCGCGCGAAGCTCTACTACCTGCGCAACCTGCGCGGCAAGAAGGCGAAGATCAAGGAGCGCCGCGAGGCCTGAGGGATTTCTCAGGCACGCTGGATACGCTCACGCCCGTGACTTCCGACGACCGCGACCCGACCGCCGTCACCGAACCTGACGACCCGGGGTCGCGGTCGTCGTCGTCTCCGGACGAACCGCCCCGAGCGAAGAAGAAGCACCTGCCGGTCTGGCAGGAGACGATCCTCCTCCTGGGGATCGCGGTCGTGCTCGCGATCGTCATCAAGGCGTTGTTCGTGCAGGCCTTCTACATCCCGTCGGAGTCGATGGAGCCCGGGCTGGTCAAGAACGACCGGATCCTGGTGCAGAAGGTCTCCTACTGGTTCGGGGGCGGCCCCCAGCGCGGCGACGTCGTGGTGTTCGAGGACCCGGGTGGCTGGCTGACCGCGGAGGAGTCCGCGGGCCCCACCAACGGGGTCGCCAAGGTGCTGTCCAAGGTCGGGCTGTACCCGACCGGCGGCCACCTGGTGAAGCGGGTCATCGGGGTCGCCGGCGACACCATCAAGTGCTGCGACGCCGAGGGCCGCATCGAGGTCAACGGTCAGCCGCTGAACGAGAAGGACTACGCCCGGCTCGACGGGGCGGACTGCTACGGACCGATGGTCGGCAACTGCCACTGGGAGGTCGGCCCGGTGCCGGCGGGGCACATCTTCGTGATGGGGGACAACCGCAACCACTCCGCGGACTCCTCGTTCCACATGTGCAGATCGGAGGAGACCGACTGCACCAAGAACCCGTACGTCGACGTCGACGGCGTCGTCGGCAAGGTGTTCGTGCTGCTGTGGCCCAGCGACCGCTTCACGTTCCTGCATCGTCCCGACACCTTCGCGGACGTGCCCGACCCCTCCTAGGTGCACCCGTGAGCGAGCTGCCCCGCGGCGCCACGATCCGCAAGGACGCGGGTCTGTACGGCTACGAGCGGGCCCTGCGCCGGCACGGGATCGACCCGATCGCCGGGGTCGACGAGGCCGGTCGGGGCGCCTGTGCCGGGCCGCTGGTCGCCGGCGCCGCGATCCTGCCGCCGGGCAAGGCGGGGATCGTCCCCGGCCTCGCCGACTCCAAGCTGCTGACCGAGAGGGCCCGCGAGCGCTGCTACGACCAGATCGTCCGGCGGGCCCTGTCGTGGTCGGTCGTGGTGATCTCCCACGAGGAGTGCGACCGGCTCGGGATGCACGTGGCGAACGTCGAGGCCCTGCGCCGGGCCGTGGCGCTGCTCGACCTGCCGCCGTCGTACGTGCTCACCGACGGGTTCCCCGTCGACGGCCTCGGCGTGCCCGGCCTCGCGGTCTGGAAGGGCGACCGGGTCGCCGCGTGCATCTCGGCCGCGTCGGTGCTCGCCAAGGTCACCCGCGACCGGATCATGGGCGAGCTGGACGCGCGCTGGCCGGAGTACGACTTCAAGACCCACAAGGGCTACATCACCGACGCGCACACCGCGGCCCTCGCCGAGCACGGCCCCTCGCCGATCCACCGGATGCGCTTCGTCAACGTTCGCCGGGCGGCCGGCCTCGAGGCCGGGATAGAGTCGGCACCGTGAGCGCGGAGGACCTCGAGCGGTACGAGACCGAGATGGAGCTGACGCTCTACCGCGAGTACCGCGACGTCGTCGGGATCTTCAAGTACGTCGTCGAGACCGACCGCCGCTTCTACCTCTGCAACCAGGTCGACGTGAAGGCCCGCACCGAGGCCGGCGACGTGTTCTTCGAGGTCTCGATGAGCGACGCCTGGGTCTGGGACATGTACCGCCCCGCCCGGTTCGCCAAGAACGTCAAGGTGCTCACGTTCAAGGACGTGAACGTGGAGGAGCTCAGCCCCTCGGAGATCGACCCGCCCAAGGCCTGAGGCGGCCGGCCGGCTACACCCGGCTGGGCGCCGGTGTGACCTCGCGGGCCACGAAGGCGAGCCCGGCGGCGGCGAGCGCCAGCATGACCGGGACCAGCAGGAGCGCGGACTTCAGCGACGTTGCGTCCGCGACGGCGCCGACCGTGAGGGGAGCCAGGAGCACGGCGAAGGAGGTCGCCGTCACCGCGCGTCCAGAGGCCGCGACCGCTCTCTCGGGTGCGGTGGAGACGGCCAGCGACATGCCCATCGGGAACAGGTTGCCGATGCCGACGCCGATCAGCGCGAGGCCGGCGACCGCCTGGACCGCCGTGGTCGCCGGCCACAGGGCGACGAAGCCGACGGCGCTGACGACCA
>NZ_DASWVI010000374.1:0-15315 GCF_036401255.1 Nocardioides sp.
CACAGCTCCACCAGGGGAAGGATCGTGACGGCCAGCCCGCACACCGCGAGGATCGTGGCGGGGACGCCGGGCGTCGCCCGGGCCGCCCGCAGACCCTGACCCAGCTCGGATCTCCAGGCCGGCGTCGAGGCCGGCCGGTCCGGCGCGAGCGGCGGTCGGACCAGGAGGAGGACGACGCCGACGAGCGCGAAGCTCAACGCGTCGAGGGCCGAGGTGAGCGTCAGGCCGGCAGCCGCCAGCAGCGCCCCCGCGACGACCGGACCGGTGACGCTCGCGAGCTGGAGCAGGAGGGTCACACCCGCCATCAGCCGGGTCAGCTCCTGGTCGCGGGCGAACAGGCGGGGGAAGACCCCCGCACCCGGGCGGCGCAGCGCGGCCGCCGTACCGCTCAGGAAGGAGACGACCGTCAACGCCCAGACCGGCACCGCCCACAGGGAGCCGATCGCGAACGCCGCCATCACCACGGCCATGACGAGGTCGCAGGCGAACATGACCGTGCGCACGCCCCAGCGGTCGGCCACGAGCCCGCCGGCGAGGATCAGGACGACGAGCGGGACGGACCCGACCGTCAGGACGAGGCTGGCGGCGCCGGGACCGTGGCTCGCGGCGACCCAGACCAGGGCGAAGAATGTGACCGCGTCGCCGAGCGCCGACAGCGCGGCGCTCGCCGCCCAGGCTCGGAAGCCGCGGTTCGCGGCAGGCTTCACAGCTCGGTGCGGGCGATGGGCATCAGCAGCGCGAGGTATCCGGGTTGGTACGGCGAGGCGACCCGCACCGGGGAGGTCTCGGCGCCGATCCGCAGCACGATCTCGGGACCCAGCGCCGACTCGATCGCCCGCCGGGCGAGAGCGGAGCCGAGCCGCAGCGAGGCATCGGGCCCGTCGACGACACCGGCGACCTCGCGGTCAGCGATGCGGATCCCGTCGGGCGTGACGTCCAGGTCGACCTCGGCGCGGCCGGTGGTCGCGATCGCGTCCAGGAGCTCGGTGCGCGGCAGGACCACGCGGGTGGTCGTTGGCGGGAGCCCGGCGAGCAGCATCCGGTGGGCCGGGTAGGCGACGTCGCGCACGGGGCAGCGCTGGCCCGCGACCTCGATGCGGTCGATCCGGAGATCCAGGGTCGCGCGGTCGTGGTGGGCGAGCAGGTCGCAGAGACCCGCGGCGTCCGGCAGGGAGACGACGACGCGGACGTCGTCGGCGGGGGAACAGGCCAGGGTCCGCACGGCCATCCAGTAGCGGTTGGTGGCGACGACGTCGAGGGCCCCGGCGTACACGTCGAGCAGCACGCCCGACAGCGGTGAGACCGGGTCGACATCGGCGGCGGCGCGCACCTGCCGGACGGCAGCAGCCAGCTCGGGACCGTCGACGGTGAGCGTGGTCGCCGGACGCTCGCGCACCTCCTCGGCGAGGAGCTCCTCCAGCACCGCGGCGCGGCGCGCGGCGAGCGCCTCCTGCTGGGCGAGCACCTCGCGGAGCACGCGGCGCCGGTCCTCAGGGGTCCCGTCGAGCGCGGCCCGCATCACCTCGATCGACACACCGGCATCGCGCATCTGCGCCACGAGCTGCGCCCGCCGGGCCAGGTCCGGGGTGTAGTACCGGTAGCCCGTCGTCTCGTCGACCTCGGCGGGGTGGAGCAGGCCGCACTCGTCGTAGTAGCGCAGCGCGCTGGGCGCCAGTCCGACGGCGCGCGCGAAGGCGCCGATGGTGAGCAGTGGTTGGTCCATGCGCGGCAGCCTGGGGTCTCGAGCGGCTCGAAGGTCAAGCGCCTGGTGCGCTGTCGGTGACCAGTGTCCCAGGAGGGGCTCGCAGGGGCGCCTGTCCGGACGGCCTGCCAGGATGGCCGCCATGCAGCCGATCGTCGTCGCCGCGGTCGCGTTCACGCGTGCCGGGTCGGTCCTCACCGTGCGCAAGCGCGGCACCGGGATGTTCATGCTCCCGGGCGGCAAGCTCGAGCCGGGGGAGTCGCCGGCTCAGGCGGCTCGTCGCGAGGTCGCCGAGGAGGTCGGGCTGGCGGTGAGCGACCTGGAGCTGCTGGGCGAGTTCACGGCACAGGCCGCCAACGAACCGGACCGGACCGTCGCCTCGACGGTGTTCCGGGCGACGCTCGTCGGCGAGCCGGAGGCCACCGGCGAGATCGCCGAGCTGCGCTGGTCGTCGATAGAGGCGACCGACGCGGACCTCGCGCCGTTGCTGCGCGACCACGTCCTCCCGGCGCTGCGTTCTCCGGCTCACTGACGCTTCTGCGGCTCGGCGAGAGCTGGCATCTGCTACAGGTCGGCCGCGAAGACGAGCGCTGGACCGCCGTTCTTGTGCGTGGTGCGTTCCAGCTCGAGACCGATGTTCCTGGCGACGCGCTGCGAGGCGATGTTGTCCGGCCGGATGATCGCGATCAGGTGCGCGATCCCCGCGGCTTCTGCCGCGGTCCGGACCGCAGCGGCCGCCTCGGAGGCGTGTCCCTGGCGTCGGAGGTGCGACCTGACGTGCCACCCCGCCTCGACGAACCACTCACCCTCCACCTCCTGCATGGTCAGGCCGCAGTCGCCCACGAAGGTGCCGGCGTGCGTCTCGATCACCCAGAGCCCGAAGCCGTACCGCTCGTAGTTGCGTACGTTCCAGTCGATCCAGCCGGCGGGACCACGGGAGCCACCGAGGTCGAGCGTCGCGATGTCGGGCAGGTCCGCCTCGGCCATCTCGCGGAACCGGAGTCTTGCCGTCGGGGCGGGGAGCATCGACACACCCTAGGACGATGCGCGTCGGGATCTCCTGGGCGACGTCGCCGGGCTCTCGGTGCTCGATCTCGGGTGCGGCAACGGAGCCAAGCTCGCTGAGCTGGCGGGGCGCGGTGCCAGCGGCGTGGGTGTCGATGTCAGCGGCAACTTCGTCGAGTCGGCGCCGAGCGGCGTGGAGCTCGTCCGTGGCGACCTGAACGAGCTGGACTCGATGCCTGAACTCCCCGGGCGCACCTTCGACCGGATCCTGTTCCTGCAGTCCTTCGAGCCGGGACGCTCAACGTCCGTAATCATCTCGCCGTACGCGACGTGCTGCGCTCGCGAGCCGATCTCCGCGACGAGTACGCCGCCGTGAAGCTCGCCCTCGCCGCAGTCCCTGGTATGGACATCGACACCTACATCGCCGGGAAGTCTGCGGTGCTGCAGAAGATCCTCGCGGTGTCGGACCTGACGGTGGAGGAGCGTCGCCAGGTGCTGGAGCTGAACGACCCGTAGGCTCCGCCTGCCCAGCGGGACGGGGGCGCGACCTCGCGGTGGATCACGCGGCGAAGCCGTCGATCGCATCGGTGAGGTCGTCACCGGTCAGCGGGATCTGGAGATCGCTGACGGCTCGAGCGAGTGTCGGCAGGGCGTTCGAGGTGGCGGCCAGGCCGGTGGCGACGAGACCGTGGTCGGGAAGCAGCATGAGAACGGTCCGGTAGCCCGGGAGCCTTCCGTTGAGGTACATCTGTCCGGAGGCTCCGATGGCCCAGCCGAGCCCGTACCGCATCGGGTCGTCACGTCGTGTTCGCACGTCCCGGATAGCCGCGAGCAGGTCCGGGTCGTCGAGGATCCGGCGGCCGAAGTGGAGCAGGTCGGGAGCCGTCGAGCACAGTCCGCCGCTGGGTCGGCGCCCGCGTGGGTAGGCCGAAGGCGGGACGGGGGAGCCCCCGTCGATGCCGACGGCGAGGTCGCTCGGTGGCACGAAGGTGGTGTCGCTGAGCCCCCACGGCCGCAGGACCAGCTCGCCGAGGGCTTCCTCGTAGGTCGTGGACAAGAGGGTTGCGGCGACAGATCCGGCCAGGAAGTAGTTGCCGTTGTAGTACTCCCAGACCTCGCCCGGCGGGCGAGTGCTGCCGGCCCGGACGACCAGCCGAGCGGCCTCCAGGAGGCTGTGGTCGTCGTCACCGAGAGCGGCGACATCGGAGGCGGTGACCGTGGATGCCAGGCCGGACGTCTGAGCGAGCGTCTGGGCGATCGTCAGACTGCGGCTGGCCGCCCAGTCGCGCCGGAGCTGGGGGAGCACCTCGACCACGGGCGTCTCGAGCGAGGTCCCGGTGCGCAGGCACGCGAGCACGACCGTGGCCGCGGTGAACGGCTTGGTGAGCGAGGCGATGCGGAAGGCGGTGCGGCTCTCACACGTCCCGAGAGCCACGACCCGGCTCTTGTGATCGGCGGTGCTCGCCGCGACGACCGCACAGTCGGTCGCGCGGCGCAGCGGCTCCAGGTCCTGCGTGCTGAGGAGATCGGGCATGGCGCGATCCTCTCAGTGACGGATGGAGCGAACGCGCGGTGGCGCGGGGGGACCGAGGCGCTGCGTCGATGATCTCGGGAAGGTTCGAGTCGTCGACCTGACATAATGTCAGTTATCGGCGAACTGTTCACGCCTGGCCCGGGATTGGAAACTGCGCGGGCCGGTGTCAGCTGCCCACCTGCGGCAGGTCCCACATCGAGAGGCAGAACGGGTGCCCCGCGGGGTCGGCGTACACGATGCAGTGGTCGGCGTTGGGCTGGTGCTCGAAGCGGGTGGCGCCAGCCGCCAGCACCCGTGCCCCGGTCGTCTCCAGGTCATCGGCGAAGAACTCGAGGTGCAACTGCATCCCCACCTCGCCCTCCGGCCAGGTGGGCGGCCGGTGTTCGGCGACCTGCTGGAACCCGATGTCGCCGTTCGGCCCGGTCACGAGCGCCCAGCGCTCGCTGCCGGTCGCGACCCCGCCGGTGATCTCGGCGTAGAACCGCGCGAGCGCGATCGCGTCGGGCGCATTGACCGTCGTCCCGCTGAGCCTGATCAGGTCCGACATCAGCCGATCTCCATCTGCTGGTAGGTGGGCGTGAGGACCTCCCAGCGCTCCTTCCAGCCGGGTGCTCCGGCGTCGGAGCCCCATCCCTGCGGATGGACCGGGCCGCCGATCTCGAGCGACCGACCGAGATCCTCGAGGTGGACCCGCCACCCGGAGGCGTGGAACGGAAGCGTCCGCACCGGCAGGCCGCGCTCCTCGACCACCAGCCGGGTCCGCGAGCCCTCCTCGGCCAGCCACGCCTCGATCTGACCCTCGTCGTCGGTGTCCGGCTCCGTCGTCAGCAGCAGGTGGTGCGGGGCGTCGCAGACCTCGATGCGCAGCGCGCCCGTCCAGGTGCTCGTGAAGACGGCCTGGACCGTGCCGCCGACCCGCAGGTCGCCGTCGACCCGGGCTAGCCAGCGCGCCAGCCGCTCGGGCGTCGTGCACGCCTGCCAGAGGTCGTCGATGTCGGTGTCGTAGAGGTCCTCGGCCCGGACGGCACCGCGGGTGTCGTCGAGCGCGCGCATCGTGGCGATCGTGGTCATCGTCGTGCCTTCTTTCCTCGTGCGATCTCGGTGTGGAGGGCGTCGAGCCGGTGCTCCCAGAGCCGGCGGTACTCCCCCAGCCACTCGTCGACCTCGACGAGCGCCTCCGGGCGGAGGGTGTAGATCCGGCGCTGCGCCTCCTGGCGCACGTCGACCAGGCCGGCCTCGCGCAGTACACGGAGGTGCCGGGACACGCCCGGACGGGCGATCGGGAGGGCCTCGGCCAGCTCCCCCGCACTCGCCGGGTGGTCGCGGAGGATCGCGAGAACCGTGCGCCGGCTCTCGTCGGCCAGCGCGTGCAACACGGCGTCCATGGCATGAATGTAACCGTTTGGGTACGTAACTGCAAGCGTACATTCGCCGGATCTGCGCCCTGGCCCGGTTAGCGTGGTGCGCGTGCCGCACCCCCCGACGTACGACGAGGGCCCGGCGCTGGAGCGGCTCCGCGAGATCGCGCTGGCGCTGCCGGACGCCGCGGAGAAGGAGTCGCACGGCAGCCTGGCGTTCTACACGGGCAAGGTGTTCGCGTACTACGGCGGCAGCGAGAAGGTCGCCGACGGCCATGCCCGGCACCGGTCGTCGGTGCTCGTCCTCGCTGATCCCGTCGAGCTGCCGGCACTGGTCGAGTCGCCGCGCTGTTACGTCCCGATGTACCTGGGCGTCTCCGGCTGGATCGGCCTCCACCTCGAGGGCGACCCCGACTGGGACGAGGTGGCCGAGCTCGTCGAGACGTCGTACCGCCTCACCGCCGGACCCCGCCGCGTGCAACGTCTGGATGCGCGTCGGATCGATGGTCCCTGACGAAGATGCTCTCCGGGCGGCGGCCGAGAGGACATTTCCGTCAGTGACTACACCGCTGTCATGCGCCCACGTACGCCGCGAGGTGCTGGCCGGTGAGCGTGGATCCGCTTGAGACCAGGTCCGCCGGCGTGCCCTCGAAGACCACCCGGCCGCCGTCGTGGCCGGCGCCGGGGCCGAGGTCGATGATCCAGTCGGCGTGCGCCATCACCGCCTGGTGGTGCTCGATGACGATCACCGACTTGCCGGAGTCGACGAGGCGGTCGAGCAGCGCGAGCAGGTGGTCGACATCCGCGAGGTGGAGGCCGCTGGTCGGCTCGTCGAGCACGTAGACCCCGCCCTTCTCCCCCATGCGCATCGCCAGCTTGAGCCGCTGTCGCTCGCCTCCGGAGAGGGTGGTGAGCGGCTGGCCGAGCGTGAGGTAGCCGAGGCCGACGTCCTCGAGACGCTCCAGGATCGAGGCGGCCGCCGGCGTCCGCGCCTCGCCGGAGGCGAAGAACGCGTGCGCCTCGGCGACCGGCATCTCGAGCACCTCCGCGATGTTCAGGCCGCCGAACCGCAGCTCGAGCACCGCCGCCTGGAACCGCCGGCCGCCGCAGTCCTCACACGGCGTCGCGACGGTCTCCATGAAGCCGAGCTCGGTGTAGATCATCCCGTTGCCCTTGCAGGTCGGGCAGGCCCCCTCGGAGTTCGCGGAGAACAGCGCGGGCTTGACGCCGTTGGCCTTCGCGAACGCCTTGCGGATCGGCTCGAGCAGACCGGTGTACGTCGCCGGGTTGGAGCGTCGGGACCCCTTGATCGCGGACTGGTCGACGTAGACGACGCCCTCCTCCGCGGGGATCGAGCCGTGGATCAGCGACGACTTGCCCGATCCCGCGACGCCGGTGACCACGCACAGCACGCCGAGCGGGACGTCGACGTCGACGTCGCGCAGGTTGTGCTCGGTGGCCCCGCGGATCGCCAGCTCACCGGACGGCGCGCGCACGCCGTCCTTGAGCTTCGCGCGGTGGCCCAGGTGCCGCCCGGTCAACGTGTCGGACGCCGTCAGGCCCGCGACCGTGCCCTCGAAGCAGACCGTCCCTCCCCCGGTGCCCGCCCCGGGACCGAGGTCGACGACGTGGTCGGCGATCGCGATCGTCTCCGGCTTGTGCTCGACGACGAGCACGGTGTTGCCCTTGTCGCGCAGGTCGAGGAGCAGCTTGTTCATCCGCTCGATGTCGTGGGGGTGCAACCCGACCGTCGGCTCGTCGAAGACGTACGTGACGTCGGTGAGCGCAGACCCGAGCGCCCGGACCATCTTGGTGCGCTGCGCCTCGCCACCGGACAGCGTGCCCGAGGGGCGGTCCAGGGACAGGTAGCCGAGGCCGATCTCGACGAAGGAGTCGAAGAGGTGCCGCAGGCCCTCCACCAACGGCGCCACGCCCGCGTCGTCGATGGCGCGCACCCAGGCCGCCGCATCCGTGACCTGCATGGCGCACACGTCGGCGATGCTGACGCCCTTGATCTTCGAGGACCGAGCCGACTCGTTGAGCCGCGTGCCGTCGCAGGCCGGGCAGGTCTTGAAGACCGCGGCGCGCTCGACGAATGCGCGGATGTGCGGCTGCAGCGAGTCGACGTCCTTGCTGAACATCGACTTGCGGATCTTCGGGATCAGCCCGTCGTAGCTGACGTTGATGCCCTTCGCCTTGATCTTCGTCGTCTGCTTGTAGAGCAGGTCGTGGCGTTCCTTCTCGGAGTACTCCTTGATCGGCTTCGCCGGGTCGACGAACCCGGACTCGATGAAGGTCGCCACCAGCCAGCCGTCCGCGGTGTAACCGGGCACCAGGATCGCGCCCTCGACCAGCGACTTCGACTCATCGATGATCACCGACAGGTCGATGTCGGAGACGGTCCCGCGCCCCTCGCACTCGGCGCACATGCCGCCGAGGTAGACGGCGTCCTGGACGATCTTGCGCTCGCCCTTGGGGCCGGTCATCACCCCGCTCGCTCGCGTGGTCGGGATGTTGAACGAGAACGCCGTCGGCCCGCCGATGTAGGGCTCTCCGAGACGACTGAACAGCGAGCGCAGCATCGCATTGGCGTCGGTGACCGTGCCGAGCGTCGAGCGCGGGTTGGCGCCGAGGCGCTCCTGGTCGACGAGGATCGCGGTGGTCAGGCCCTCGAGCGCGTCGACGTCCGGGCGGGGCAGACTGGGCATGAAGCCCTGCACGAACGTGGAGTACGTCTCGTCGATCAGCCGGCGCGACTCGGCGGCGATGGTGCCGAACACCAGAGAGCTCTTCCCCGACCCGGACACGCCGGTGAACACGGTCAGCCGCCGCTTGGGGATCTCGACGTCGACGTCCTTGAGGTTGTTGACCCGGGCTCCGTGGACGCGGATCAGGTCGTGGTTGTCGGCGATGGACGGCTGAACCACCGGTCAGTGCACCTCCTGGATCCGGACCATGTTGCCCGCGGGGTCGCGGAAGGCGCAGTCGCGTACGCCGTAGGGCTGCTGCATCGGCTCCTGGACGACCTCGGCGTCGGTGGCCTGGACCTGGTCGAAGGTGGCGTCGAGGTCCTTGGTGGCCAGCAGGATCCAGCCGTAGGTGCCCTTGGCCATCATCTCGCCGATCATCCGGCGCTCGTCCTCGGTGATGCCCGGGTCGGCGGTCGGGGGCGCGAGCAGGATGCAGGTGTCCGGCTGACCGGCCGGGCCGACCGTGATCCAACGCATGGTCCCCTCCCCCACGTCGCTGCGGACCTCGAAGCCCAAGACGTCGCGGTAGAACCTCAGCGAGGCCTCGGGGTCGACGTGCGGGAGAGCGGTGGTGTGAATGGTGATGTCCATGGCGCTCACGCTAGGGGCGATCCGGCCGGGGGCGCTTCTCGATTCCTGATCGGTCTGGTGACCTGCTTCGCCACGCACGACGGCAGACCCTCCGTCGCGCGGGCCGCCTCCCGGCGGTAGACGCTCGGCGGCATCCCGACCAGCTCGGCGAACCGGGTGCTGAACGTGCCGAGCGAGGAGCAGCCGACGGCGAAGCAGACCTCGGTGACGCTGAGGTCGCCCCGGCGCAGCAGCATCATCGCGCGCTCGATGCGACGCGTCATCAGGTAGCCGTACGGTGACTCGCCGTACGCGAGCTTGAACTGGCGGCTGAGGTGCCCGGCCGACATGTGCGCGCCGCGGGCGAGCGCCTCGACGTCCAGCGGCTGGGCGTACTCCCGGTCGATCCGGTCGCGGACCCGCCGCAGCCGGGCGAGGTCACCGAGGTCGGGCGCGCCCGTGGGTCGGCTCGTCACCTGCGCGATCGTGCCACATCGGCGCGAACCTGTTCAGTCCGCGCGCGACCTGCCGATGGACTCCGTATCCAGCGGCACCGACCAGCCTCCTGGACAGCAGATCGGGCCGCGGAAGCGATGTGGGAGGGAACATCATGTGGGACACCGTCGAGACGAGCAGCGAGCACCTGTCGCACGACCGGCCGTGCCCGTTGTGCGGACACGCGATCCACGTCTACCTGGCGTGCGACGGCTGCGACTGCCAGCCGCAGGCGGTGGCCTGAGCGCTCACCCGCCCCGCCGCTCGAGGACGTCGAGGTCCCGCTCGGCGTAGAGCCGGTGCAGCCACTCCTCGTTGACGACCGCACGCAGGCAGCGGCGTACGGGGTAGGCCTGCGGCGGCGGATAGCCGGGGGCGTCGACCGCGACCGTGTCCCCCGCGAGCCGTTCGTCGGTGAGGCCGGCGAGCACCTCGCGCACGGTGGCCACCCGGTCCGCCCGCACGGCCAGCACCTCGTCCAGGGTCGGCCGCGCCGCCGCGTCGTGGGGTACGCCGGGCACGTCACCCATCTCGGTGTGGGGCAGCGCGAGGGGGTGGTAGGGCTCGGGATCGCCCAGGACCGCCCGGCCCACCCAGGCGTCGGTGGCCATGACCAGATGGCGGAGGGTCTCGATGAACGACCACTCCCCGTCCACCCGCTCGTGCAACAGCTCCGGCGGCAGCCGCCGGGCCCGATCCACCGTCATCGCGCAGAGCTGCTCCAGGATCGCCCAGGCCTCCCGGAACCCCTCGGCGTCGGTCGGGCGCATCTTCGGGCGCTGGGGATGGCGGCGGTCGAGCTCGGCCTCGACGAGCGGCGCCACCTCCACGCCGTTGATCCGCAGCCCGTCGATGTCTCCGTCGACGTCGACGTCGGTCAGCAGCGCGCCGCGGATCACCGCCCGGCTCAGGTCGACGTTGTGGAACCGTGACCCGCTGAGGTCGACGTTCTCGAACCGGGAGCCCGCGAGGTCCTCGTCCAGGTGCTTCACCATGGGCACACCGTAGGACCGCCCACGGACAGAGGTCTCAGCCGACCGGATCCACGGTGGCGACCCGGCGCAGCACCGGGAGGTCCGGGCGCCCGGTGACCTCGCCGGCCACCCACCACATCCGGAGCCCGGCCGGGTCCAGCTGGAGGATCGCGAGGTTGTTGTCGTACCAGGGGCCCTGGGTGACGCCCCAGCGGACCGGCTCCAGCGGCACCCGGCCTGCCAGGGACAGCAACCGCCCCGCCCGCCCGGACGGGCGCTTCGACACCACCCGCATGAACCCGCGCATCACCGCGGGCAGCGGGTTGCGGATCGGCGAGCACACCGCCTGCACGATGCGGCTCGCGACGACGCCGCCACGCGGTTGCGCCTCGGCGACATAGCTGTGGTGGACGTCCCCGGAGAGGAACGTGATCGTCCGTGGTGCTCGGCCCCGGCGGCCGGCGGCGACGTCGAGCACGAGCCGGGCCACGTCGCGGAACCCCTGCTGGAACGCCGCCCAGTGCTCGAGGTCGGCGGCGGAGCGGGCGTTCTCCCCCAGCCACTTGCCGGGACGGCCCCACGCACCCTCCGCGATCGCCTCGCTGAACGACTCGATGTGGTGCAGCCCGGGCGAGAGCAGGAACGGCAGGGAGGTGCCGACCAGCAGGTGGTCGACGTCGCCGTGCAGCTGCGCGTCGAGCCACATCAGCTCACCGTCGTCGAGCATCGAGCGGCGCTCGGGCTCGAGCACCCTCGCGGCCCGGGAGTCGACGACCACGAGCCGGGCCTGGGTGTCGAAGTCGCGGGCGTAGCTCCACCGATAGGTCTCCGGGTGCTGGTCGGCGCGGTCGGCGAGCGCGTCGAGCGCGTCGGTGACGTCCAGCTCCTGCCGGCCGTCGGAGCCGCCGTCGTACGCCGCGATCCGCTTCCACAGCTCGTCGGCGCGTCGTTCGTCGGGACCGAGGTTGCCGAGGTGCTGGTAGATCCAGTACGACGCCAGGCCGCCCACGACGCGGTCGTGCCACCACGAGGTGGCCTCCATGGCCTGGCGCCAGGACCAGCTGGTGTTCCAGTCGTCGCGGATGTCGTGGTCGTCGAAGATCATCGCGCTCGGCAGCGTCGAGAGCAGCCACCGGTTGGCCGGATCGCGCCACGCCAGCGCGTAGAGGTGGGCGTACTCCTCGTAGTCCTTCAGCTCGTACCACGGCGGCTGGTCGGGATCGCGGCGCCGCTCGATGAACTCGCGCATCGCGTCGCTGGTCTCGTCGGCGTAGACCTGGTCGCCCAGGAACAGCACGAGGTCCGGCCAGCGCTCGTTGTCCTCCGGGGACTCGGCGGTGGTGATGCCCGCCATGAACAGGGCGTAGGCCCGCAGCGCGTCCACGCCGAAGTCGGCGACGCCCTGCTCGTCGTGGGGGACGCTGACCCGGCACGAGCCGAACGCCATCCGCAGCGGCTTGCCGGGCAGCAGCGTCGGGATCACCGAGGGCGGGAAGTCGGCGAACTCCGGATCCGTGGAGGGCCAGACCCGCTCGCCGTCGACGTCGACCTGATAGGGCGTCTTGGATCCGGGCTCGAGCCCGGTCAACTCGATGAGCGCATAGTGGTGCCCGTGCGCGCCGAAGGTCCGTGCCGACGCGTGCTCGTCGCCGGCGGTGACGGTCACGACGCCCGCGTGGGCCGTCTCGACCCACACGGTGGCGGACGTGGCATCGACGTAGCGCAGCAAGGGGCCGAGCACCAGATCGGACATGGGACCGAACCTAATACGCTGTCGCCCATGGCGACCCCTGTGCAGCGCACCTCTCACGTCCCGACCCACCCCGCGGCCACCGAGCCCGGCCTGGAGCCCACCGCGGCGGAGCCCGTTCCCGTCGTCGCGCCGCTGGGCTGGCTGCTGGCGCTCAGCGGCGGCGTCGGGCTGCTGCTGGCGACCTGGCTGGTCTACCCGACCGACTACGACGGCATGTGGGCCGGGTACGTCGGCAGCATCGTCGGGACGGTCGTGCTGCTGGCCGCGATGGTGCTGCGGACCTCGTTCCCGGCCCGGCCGGCGATCGGCGTGATCGGCCTCAGCGGCGTGCTCTTGGTCATGCTCGGGGTGTTCCGCGACAGCTCCCACGCGGTGCTCGTCACCGAGCTGGCGGCCGGCATCGTGCTGCTGCTCGCCACCGGCCTCCTGGCCGCGGGCTCGCAGCGCGACTGAGCCTCGAATCACCGCGCTGACCGCCCGTCGGCGCGGACTCACGGTTCGAGCAGCACCTTGATCGCCCGCCGCTCGTCCATGGCCCGGTAGCCCTCGGCGACGTCGTCGAGCGGCAGCGTCGAGTCGAAGACGAGGCCGGGCTCGATGCGCCCGGCGAGGACGTGGTCGAGCAGCTCGGGCAGGTAGCGGCGGGTCGGTGCCATCCCGCCGGCGAGGCCGACGTTGCGCTGGAACATCCGTCGGACCGGCAGCTCGACCCCGTGCGGCACGCCGACGAAGCCGACCGTGGAGCCCGGCCGGGCGATCGAGAACGCCGTCTTGATCGCGTCGTCGGTGCCCACGCACTCGAGCACGGCGTCGGCCCCCACTCCCCCGGTGAGCTCCATGACCGCCGCGGTACCCTCCTTGCCGCGCTCGGCCACCACGTGGGTCGCGCCGAAGCGCCGGGCCAGCTCCTGACGGGGCTCGTGGCGCGACATCGCCACGATGGTCTCGGCGCCCAGCACCGACGCGGCCAGCACGCCGCACAGCCCGACCGCGCCGTCACCGACCACCACCGCCGTACCCCCTTCGCGCACGCCCGCGGAGACCGCGGCGTGCCACCCGGTGGGCATCACGTCGGAGAGCGTGAGCAGCGACGGCACCAGGCCGGCGTCGGGCATGCCCTCGGTCTTCACCAGGCTGCCGTCGGCCTGGGTGACCCGGGCGTACTCGGCCTGACCGCTGGTGGTGAAGCCCAGGTTGACGCAGGCCGACTGGGCACCGGCCAGGCAGTGCGGGCAGGTGTTGTCGCAGTGGTCGAACGGGACGATGACGAAGTCGCCGGGTCGGACGTCGCGGACCTCGGCGCCGACCTCCTCCACGACCCCGACGCACTCGTGGCCGATGGTGTCGCCCGGGGTGATGTCGTTCTCGCCGCGGTAGGGCCACAGGTCCGAGCCGCAGATGCAGCCGGCGACGACGCGCACGATCGCGTCGGTCGGCGCGCTGATCGTCGGATCGGGGACCTCGGCGAGGCGGATGTCGCGGGTGCCGTGGATGGTGGTTGCACGCATGCAGGCATCCTGTCAGCCTGCCGGTGCGGGTCCGACGACACCCCGGGTGGCGGTTTGCGGTCTTATCTCATATGTGAGTTACCGTGGCTGGCATGAGCGAGGGATACAAGAACCGCATCGGGAACCTCATTCGTGATGCCCGCAAGCACCGTGGCCTGACCCAGCACCAGCTCGCGGACCTGCTCGGCACCAGCCAGAGCGCGATCAACCGGATCGAGAAGGGTCACCAGAACCTCTCCTTGGAGATGCTCGCGCGGATCGGCGCGGCGCTCGACTCCGAGATCGTGGCGCTCGGCGCCGGACCCACCCACCTGCGGGTGAGCGGCCCGACCACGCTGTCGGGCGAGATCGACGTCAAGACCTCCAAGAACGCCGGCGTCGCGCTGCTGTGCGCCACGCTGCTCAACCGGGGCCGGACGACGCTGCGCAAGGTCGCCCGGATCGAGGAGGTCAACCGGCTGCTCGAGGTGCTCACCAGCCTCGGCGTCCAGTGCCGCTGGCTCAACGACGACAACGACCTCGAGATCGTCCCGCCGCGCACGCTGGACCTCGACCACATCGACGCCGAGTCCGCGCGTCGGACGCGCTCGATCATCATGTTCCTCGGCCCGCTGCTGCACCGCGCCGACGTCTTCCAGCTGCCCTACGCCGGAGGCTGCGACCTCGGCACCCGCACCGTGGAGCCGCACATGGCGGCGCTGCGCCCCTTCGGCCTGGAGATCAAGGCCACCGAGGGTCACTACCACGCCGCGGTCAACCGCGCGGTCGAGCCCGGTCGCCCGATTGTGCTCACCGAGCGCGGCGACACCGTCACCGAGAACGCGCTGATGGCGGCCGCGCTGCACCCGGGCACGACCGTGATCCGCAACGCCTCGTCGAACTACATGGTCCAGGACCTGTGCTTCTACCTCGAGCGTCTCGGCGTGCGGATCGAGGGGATCGGCACCACCACGCTCTCGGTGACCGGCCTGACGGACATCGACGTGGACGTCGACTACGCGCCGAGCGAGGACCCGATCGAGGCGATGTCGCTGCTCGCGGCGGCGATCGTCACGAAGTCGTCGATCACGATCCGGCGGGTGCCGATCGAGTTCCTCGAGATCGAGCTCGCGCTGCTGGAGGAGATGGGCTTCCGCTACGACCGCTCCGAGGAGTACGTCGCGCTCAACGGCCACACCCGGCTGGTCGACATCACCACCCACCCCTCGGAGCTGCACGCTCCGCTGGACAAGATCCACCCGATGCCGTTCCCGGGCCTGAACATCGACAACCTGCCGTTCTTCGCGGTGATCGCGGCGGTCGCCCAGGGCCAGACGCTGCTGCACGACTGGGTCTACGAGAACCGGGCCATCTACCTCACCGACCTCAACAAGCTCGGCGCGAAGGTCAAGCTGCTCGACCCCCACCGGGTGATGATCGAGGGCCCGACGAGCTTCACCGGCACCGAGCTGGTCTGCCCGCCGGCGCTGCGGCCGGCCGTGGTGATCCTGCTGGCGATGCTCGCTTCCAAGGGCACGTCGGTGCTGCGCTCGACGTACGTCATCCACCGGGGCTACGAGGACCTCGCCGAGCGCCTCAACCACCTCGGCGCCACCATCGAGACGTTCCGGGACATCTAGCGGAGCGAAGCGGAGCTGGATGAGCGCCGATTCGGCGCCAGTTTCCC
>NZ_DASWVI010000375.1:0-8968 GCF_036401255.1 Nocardioides sp.
AGGGGGCCCGCTCCTGCCGGCGGGTCGCGGCGGGTGAGCGTGCGGCGGGCCGGCGGCTTCGCGGGCCTGCGCGCCGCGGGCGAGATCGACCTCGACGCCGAGGACCCGCGGACCGCGGAGGTCGCCTCACTGGTCGACCGCATCGACCTGGGCGTGGTGTCCGCCGACGACCCGAAGCCCGACCGCTACATCTACTCCTTCGACCTCTGCGGGTCGTGCGCGGCCGTCCCCGAGCAGCACCTCACCCCGGAGCTGGCGCGGCTGGTGGAGCTGCTGCTGGACTAGTGAGCGGTCAGGCCAGTGCGCGGTCGAGCGCCGCGGCGACGTGGAGGGTCGTGCAGGGGAAGACCGGGATGTCGGCGTCGGCCTGGTGGACCAGGAGCTCGAGCTCGGTGCAGCCGAGGATCACGCCTCCGGCGCCGGCGTCCCACAGCTCGTCGATGAGCTCCACGACCGCGCGCCGGGAGGTGTCGAGCACCTTGCCGTGGACGAGCTCGTCGTAGATGACCCGGTTGAGCATCTCGTGGTGCTTCGGGTCCGGCACGTGCACGGTGAGCCCGTGGGCCGCGACGCGGTCGGTGAAGAACGACCGGGACATCGCGAACGTCGTACCCAGGAAGCCCACCGACTCCAGCCGCTCGGCCTTGCACGCGTCGGCGACCACGTCGGCCAGGTGCAGCAGCGGGATGTCGACGGCGTCGGCGACCTGGTCGGCCACGCGATGGAACGTGGTGGTGCACAGCAGCAGGAAGTCCGCCCCGGCCGCCGCCACGCCGCGGGCCGCGCCGGCGAGGATCTCGGCGACGTCGTCCCACCGCTCCTGCTCCTGCAGCGCGGTGACCTCGGCGAAGTCGACGGAGACCATCGCGGTCTTGGCCGAGGCCAACCCGCCCACCCGCTCCTCGACGCCCTGGTTGAGTGCCTCGTAGTAGGCGGCGCTGCTCTCCCAGCTCATCCCGCCGACGAGTCCGATGGTCTGCATGGGGCCGATCCTGTCAGATCATCCACAGGTCGCGGTACGGCGGTTTCACGGGCGGCCGTGGCGGGGAATGATCGGGCTCGTGAACCGGTCTCGGACGGCCCTCACCGCACTCGCTCTCGTGCCCGTGCTCGCACTCGGTGCCTGCTCGGGGGATGACCCCGAGCCCAAGCTCGCCCCGCCGCCGTCCTCCACGGCGCCGTCCTCCCCGTCCACCACGGCCGTGTCGGGCCCGGTGGCGCCGACGATGCCGGCCGCTGCGCGGGGCGATGACGCGGCCGCCGCTGAGGCGTTCGTGAAGTTCTACTGGGAGATGGTCAACTACGCCCAGGTGACCGGGGATGTCGACGGGTTGAAGGCGCTGGCTTCTCGCTGTGGCACCTGCGACGCGGCGGTCGACTACATCGCCAACGTGTATGAGCGCGGTGGCCACATCCGAGGTGGCGAGGGACGCTTCCGCGACCTCCGCGCGAACTTCCTCGTCCGCGAGGGCAGGCCGCGCGCGCTCGTGCGTGGCGACCTGGTCAGCACCAGACAGCGGGTGGACCTCCCGGGGTCGAAGAAGGACGAGTCCTATCCAGGCGGGACCCTGCCGTTCGAGGTGCTGGTCGAGGTCACGTCAGACGGCTGGGTCGTGCTCACCATGGGCAAGCAATGAAGCGCGTGTGCCTTGTTGCCATCGTCGGCTGGCTGCTCGTCCCGCCAGCGGGAACGGCATGGGCGACGCATGGCGGGCCGCACGGTGGCACCGCCGCGTCCAGCGCCCCCACCGGCGTGCTCGTGCACGTGCTCCAGGCGCAGGGCGGCTCCGGATCGGTCGCGCCGGTGGTTCACCACGACCCGATCGTGTCCTCATCCGAGGAGTCGGTGTGCGCCATCGGTGGCGCCCAGACGTGTGCCGAGCTCGCCATGTGTGAGAACGGTGATCCGATGACCCTCACCACCTATGTCACCCAAAGTGGCCTCATCCTCCCCGGAGGGAACAACTGCCCTGAGGATGCGGTAGCCGCGCCGCCGGAGGTGACGCCGGGGTTGGTGTTGCGGGCGTTGCGGCGGATCCCGTTGCCGGCCTCGGAGTTGGTGGTGCAGCCGCCGGGTGGTCGGACGTTGGTGAACTTCGAGACGAACTTCTACACCGAGCAGGGGGAGTTCACCCGGGTGGTGCGTCTGTTGGGTCGGCGGATGGAGCTGTCGATCTGGCCGGAGTCGTTCGTGTGGCGCTACGGGGATGGGTCGAGTGAGCGGACCAGCAGTGCGGGGGCGCCGTACCCGGATCTGGAGATCACGCATCGGTATTTGGAGCGGGGTCGGGTGGCGGTGAGTGTGGACACGACGTATGCGGCGGACTTCCGGGTCGATGGTGGTCCGTGGCGTGAGGTGGAGGGGACGGTGACGATCCCCGGGGAGTCCGAGGCGTTGCGTGTCGTGACCGCCCGGCCGGTGCTGGTCGGCGGCTGAGCGGCTCCGCCGTTCAGCCCTGGCGGTGGACCTTGTGCTGCGCCGCCTGGGCGCGGGGCTTGATGACGAGCTGGTCGACGTTGACGTGGGGCGGGCGGGTGACCATCCAGCCGATCGCGTCGGCCACATCCTCGGCGACGAGCGGCTCGGCGACGCCGGCGTACACCGCGTCGGCCTTCTGGCGGTCGCCCTCGAAGCGCACCAGCGCGAACTCGTCGGTCCTCACCATGCCTGGGGCGATCTCCATGACGCGCACCGGCTGGTCCCACAGCTCCAGGCGCAGCGTCTCGGTGACGACCTTGGTGCCGTGCTTCGCGGCGGTGTAGCCCGCGCCGCCCTCGTAGGCGACCCGGCCGGCGGTCGAGCCGACGTTGAGGATCGTGCCGGCCCCGCTCGCGAGCAGCGCGGGCAGCAGCGCGCGGGTCACCCGCATCAGCCCGATCACGTTCACCTCGTACATCCGCCGCCAGTCCTCCTCGTCCGCCCCCGCAACCGGCGCGGATCCGAACGCGCCACCGGCGTTGTTGACGAGTACGTCGAGGCGCTCCCCGACCAGGCCGGCGAGCGCGGCCACCGAGGGCTCCGAGGTCACGTCGCACTCGACCGGCGTACCGCCGATCTCCGCGGCCAGCGCCTCGATCCGGTCCCGCCGCCGGGCGGCGCAGAAGACGTGGAAGCCCTCCGCGGCGAGCCGGCGCGCGGTCGCCGCCCCGATCCCACTGCTGGCTCCGGTGACGACGGCGGTGCGCGGCTGGCTCACGCACGTCATTGTGCCGGTCCCCGGACGCCCATGGTGGCCGGGAGCGGTCGATGGCACACTGGCCTGTCGTCGTGGAAGGAGTGGTGTCATGCGCGTGCCTGCCGCGCTGGCCGGCCTCCTCGGTGGCCTGTGCTGGGTCGGTGCGTACGCCGCCGACGCGGTCGACGCCGGCGGCGGCCTCGTCGACGGGCTCACCTGGGGCGGCCTCGCGCTGCTGGTGATCGCGGTGCTGGCGACCGGGGCGAGCCTGGTCAGCCGCAGCGCGACGTGGCTGCGCGTGCTCGTGTCGGTCTGCTTCGCGCTGCTCGCCGGCTCGGTGCTCTCGGTGGTCCGCGAGGGCGGCGACCCGCTGGCCGTCGACGCCGGGTTCGGCGTCCTCGCCGTGGTGGCCGCGATCGTGGCGCTCGCCACCCGCCCCCGCCGGCCGGAGGCGGCGCCCGCCCCGCCCGGCAACCACAGCGCCCACCATCGCAGCCGCAGCCGCGGCTCGCATGCTCGCTGACCGGCGGGGAACCGTCCTCGGGAATCAACCAGCGCTCCGGCCTGTTCTCCTTGGTCGGACCCGAAGAGCACGACGATCCCGAGGTGACTGTGGAACCGATCCGGCGCGTGGTGATGATCAGCCTGCACACCTCGCCCCTCGACCAGCCGGGCACGGGCGACGCCGGCGGCATGAACGTCTACGTGATCGAGCTCTCCAAGCGCCTCGCCGCGCAGGGCATCGCGGTCGACATCTTCACCCGGGCCACCAGCTCCGCGCTCGAGCCTGTCGTCGAGGCGTACGACGGCGTGCAGGTGCGCCACATCCCCGCGGGACCGTTCGAGGGCCTGACCAAGGCCGAGCTGCCCGGCCAGCTGTGCGTGTTCGCCCGCGAGGTGCTGCGCGCCGAGGCCGCCCAGCCGCTCGGCCACTACGACGCCGTCCACTCCCACTACTGGCTCTCTGGCCAGGTCGGGGCACTGGCCCGCGACCGCTGGGGCGTGCCGCTGATCCACTCCATGCACACGATGGCGAAGGTCAAGAACGACGCGCTCGCCGACGGCGACACCCCCGAGCCGGCCGCCCGCATCATCGGTGAGGAGCAGGTCGTCGACGCCGCCGACATGCTGGTCGCCAACACCGACATCGAGGCCGCGCAGCTGATCGACCTGTACGCCGCGGACCCCGACCGGGTCGAGGTCGTCCACCCGGGCGTCGACCTCGACGTGTTCCGCCCCCGTGACCGGGCCGCCGCGCGCGCCGACCTCGGGCTGCCCGCCGACGCCGCGGTGCTGATGTTCGCCGGCCGGATCCAGCCGCTGAAGGCCCCCGACGTACTCCTGCGCGCCGTCGCCGAGCTGCTCGACCAGAGCCCCGGACTGCGCTCCCGGCTGGTCGTGCCGATCGTGGGCGGCCCGTCCGGCACCGGCCTCGAGCACCCCGAGTCGCTCGCCCAGCTCGCCGGCGAGCTCGGCCTGGACGGCCCCGACGGCGTGGTGCGCTTCGTGCCGCCGGTGTCCCAGGACGAGCTCGCGCTCTGGTGCGCCGCGGCCACGGCCGTCGCGGTGCCGTCGTACAACGAGTCCTTCGGGCTGGTCGCCGCCGAGGCGCAGGCGGCCGGCACGCCGGTCGTCGCCGCGGCCGTCGGCGGGCTCACGACCGTCGTCCGCGACGGCCACAGCGGCCTGCTCGTCGACGGCCACGACCCCCGGGTCTGGGCGGGCGCGCTGCGGCGCATCGTCGAGGACGACGCCCTGCGCGGCCGGCTCGCGGCCGGTGCGGTCGACCAGGCCGCGCTGTTCTCCTGGGAGCGCACCGCCAAGCTCACCCTCGAGGTCTACGAACGGGCCCGCCTGGAGATCCGGGACGCCCGGTGACGCCCGCCGACGCGACCGCCGCGCTGCGCGACTACCTCGCCGCCAACGACCTGGAGGCCGACGAGGTCGCGGAGGGGGTGTTCTCCTTCTCGCTGCCCGGCGAGCGCAAGCTGCAGACCGCGGTCCGCCTCGACATCGGCGCCCACGCGCTGGGCGTGCACGCGTTCGTGTGCCGCAACCCCGACGAGAACCACGAGGCCGTCTACCGCTGGCTGCTGCAGCGCAACCTGCGCATGTACGGCGTCGCGTTCGCCCTCGACCGGCTCGGCGACATCTACCTCGACGCCCGGTTGCCGCTGGCGATGGTGACCCCCGACGAGCTCGACCGGCTGCTCGGCTCGGTGCTGACCTACGCCGACGAGTCGTTCAACACGATCCTCGAGCTGGGCTTCGCCTCCTCGATCCGCAAGGAGTGGGAGTGGCGCACGCTGCGCGGCGAGCCGACCCACAACCTCGAGGCGTTCCGCGGCTGGCTGGAGTCCGGCGAGGGCGCTCAGCCGGGGTCCTGACGGCGTTCGCGGGCCACCTTGCGGTCGGTGAGCAGCACCCAGGCGATCAACCCACCGCCGCTGAGCACGGCGAACACGAAGAACGCCATCGCGACCGCCGGATAGCCGAGCACCTGGTGGTCGGACGGCACCCGCATCATCATCGCCGCACCGAGCACGGTCGCGGCGATCACGATGCCGAACGTGAGCCGGTTGGCGACCCGGTGCAGCACCGTGTGCAGCCGCTCCTCGTCCACCGCGTGCACCCGCACGCTCAGCTCGCCCTCCGAGAGCGCCTCCAGGATCCGGTTGCCGCGGCGCGGCAGGTTCGCGGCGAACTCCTTGGCCTCCAGCGCGGCGCTCATCGCCCCGGCCGCGCTCACGCTCAGCCCGCTGCGCAGCAGCGACACCAGGCTGTCGCGTACGGCGGCGGCCGGGTCGAACGTGGGGTCGAGGTGCAACGTGACCTGGTCGAGGTTCAGCAGGGCCTTGCCGACCATGGACATCTCCGCCGGCGGGCGCAGGCCGTGCCGTCCGGAGACCTGGCTGAGCTGCACGAGCGCCGACCCGGCCTGTACGTCCGACCCGGCGCTCGTGGCCTCCGAGACCAGCTGGCCCACGTCGGCGCGGAACGCCGCCGCGTCGAAGTCCTGCAGCGGGTGGCCGAGCGCGGCGAGGACGGCCGCCGCCTCGTCGCCGTCGCCGTCCCCGAGCGCGAGCAGCAGCTTGGTGACCTGGTCGCGCAGCCGCGGCGCGACCGTGGTCACCATCCCGAGGTCGAGCAGCGCCAGCCGGCCGTCGTCGGTGACCAGCATGTTGCCCGGGTGCGGGTCGGCGTGCAGGAAGCCGTGGCGCAGCATCGCGTCGAGGTAGCAACCGAACACCTGCTCCACCATCGGACGCGAGTCGAGGTCGAGCAGGCCCAGCGGACCGACGTCGGTCACCTTGCGCCCGTCGACACGGTCCATCGTCAGCACCCGCGACGTCGACAGCTCCTCGACCGGCGCGGGCACCACGAGCAGGTCGTAGTCGGACGTCAGCTCCCGGAACCGGCGCAGGTTGCGTGCCTCGCGGCGGTAGTCCAGCTCACCGCTCAGCGACCGCCGGAACTCCGCGAGCAGCTGCTCGAAGCCGAACCGCCGTCCGGTGTCGGTGTGCCGGTCGGCCAGCCCCGCGAGCCGAGCTAGCGTCTCCATGTCCTCCCGGGCCTGCTCGCGCACGCCCGGACGCTGCACCTTGACCACCACCGGACGGCCGTTGCGCAGGGTGGCGCCGTGCACCTGCCCGAGCGACGCCGCGGCGATCGGCTCGGGGTCGAACGAGCCGAACAGGTCGCCGATCGCGCCGCCGAGCTCGGTCTCCACGACCTCCCGGATGCCGGCGAAGTCCGTGGGCTCCGCGTCGTCCTGGAGCCGCGCGAGCGCGGTGGTGTACGCCGGGGGCAGCAGGTCGAACCGGGTCGAGAGCAGCTGCCCGAGCTTGATGAAGGTCGGCCCGAGCTCCTCGAGGTCGGCCGCGAACCGCTCCGCGAGCGCCTCGTCGCCCTCGGGGGCGTCGTCGTCGCGAGGGAAGCCGTCCAGGCCGAGGCCGCTGAGCAGCTCGCTGCGCCGGTGCCGCACCAGCAGGCGGGCCAGGGCCGCGTAGCGCGACAGCGGGGCGTGCGGGGAGGACGTCATGCCCGCCCGTTCCCGATCCGGGGGCGGGTCACGCGCGGTGTGACCGGCGCGACCCGGGGCGCCCCAGGCCGGCCGTCAGCTCGGCTGCGGCGGCTCCACCGCGAGCGTGCGCGGCTTGCGCCGCGCCACGGCGACGCCGACCAGGGCGAGCGCCCCGCCGACGTACGCCATCGTCGGCGGGGTCTCGTCGAGGAGGACCAGGCCCATCACGATCGTGATCGGCGGCACCAGGTAGGTCGTGACGCCCAGCGAGCTCGCCGACATGTGGCGCAGCGCGTAGGCGTAGGTGGTGAACGCGATCGCGGTCGGGAACACCCCGAGGTAGACCACCCAGAAGATCGACGACGCGGGCGCGTCGCCGGCCTCGTCGAGCAGTTGGCCGACGAACGGCAGGCAGGCGAGGGCGCCGATGGTGCAGGCCAGCCACGTCACGTGGATCGCGGTCAGCCGGGCGACCAGGGGCTTCTGCAGGATCAGGCTGACGGAGTAGACGACCGCGGACACCAGGCAGAGCAGCACGCCGACCACGTCGTTGCCGCCGCCCTCGGACGTCGCGAGGCTGATCAGCCCGACGCCACCGAAGGCGAGCGCCAGGCCGATGCCGAGGTAGAGCGTGAAGCGCTCGTGGAGGAACGCCGCGGCCAGGAACGCGATCAGCACCGGCGAGACCTGGATCAGCATCGCGGCGGTGCCGGCGTCGATGCGGTGCTCGCCCTCGTTGAGGGCGACGTTGTAGACGCCGAACCAGAGCACGCCGATCGCGACGATCGAGACCCACTCGCGCCCGGTCGGGCGCGGCACCCCGCGGCTCAGCGCGACCACACCCAGGCACAGCGCGCCGACCAGGAGGCGGCCCAGGGACAGCGCGCCGGGGGAGAAGTCCTCGCCGAGGTGGCGGATCGCCACGAAGGCCGACGCCCAGAACACCAGCGTCACCGCCACGGCCGTCACCGACAGCCAGGCCGCGGGCGCGGTGCCGTCGGCGGTCGTGGGCGCGCTGGTCGGGGTCGTCGTACTCGTCACCCGCTCAGGCTAGGGACCGCCACCGACATCGAGCAGGCGGTTTTCCGTCGTCGAACCGCGACTTCCGGCCATCGTGGGCGACGTCTGAACCCTCCGGGCTCAGACGTCGGATCTCGACACGTCCGTCGCCGCTTCGTGCCTCAGCGGCGGTCCGGCTCGATCCGACGGCCCCCACGCGCCGCGCTCGGTCCTCGCGCGTCGCTGGGCCGTCGACGCGTTCGACGTCTGAACCCTCCGGGCTCAGACGTCGAACTTGTAGCCCAGGCCGCGGACGGTGACGAGGAACTTCGGCTCGCCCGGGTCGGGCTCGATCTTGGCGCGCAGCCGCTTCACGTGGACGTCGAGGGTCTTGGTGTCACCGACGTAGTCCGAGCCCCACACGCGGTCGATCAGCTGGCCGCGGGTGAGCACCCGGCCGGGGTTGCGCAGGAACATCTCCAGCAGCTCGAACTCCTTGAGCGGCAGCCGCTGGGCCTGCCCGTCGACGGTCACCACGTGCCGCTCGACGTCCATCCGCACCGGGCCGGCCTCGAGGGTCGGCGGCGCGAGGTCGGGCTCCTGGCCGCGCCGCAGCACGGCGCGGATGCGGGCCACGAGCTCGCGCGGGGAGTACGGCTTGGTGACGTAGTCGTCGGCGCCGAGCTCGAGGCCCACCACCTTGTCGACCTCGTCGTCCTTCGCGCTGACCATGATCACCGGCACGCTCGAGGTCTGCCGGATCTGACGG
>NZ_DASWVI010000376.1:0-2582 GCF_036401255.1 Nocardioides sp.
AGCGGGCCGAGGTCGACGCCCGCGGGGTGCCGGCGCAGGTCTCGCATCGTGACGCCGGCGCCGCCGCGCCGCAGCAGCAGGGCGATCTGCCGGGTCGGGCTGACCGCGAGCCGCGCGCGCAGCAGGAGCCGCTTGCGCAGCGGCAGCTTCGCGCGCAGCCGCCGCTGCGTGCGTCGCACGATCTCGCGGTAGATCTGCCAGTCGTGCATCGCGCCCGCCGCGGCCGGGAGCGCCGCCGGGGTGAACCGGGCGGTGTTGCGCACGGCGAGGAGGTGGAAGACCAGGTCGTAGTGGTCCCGCTCGAGCGCGGTCGTCGGCGGGAGGATGACGTCGGCGTGCCGGGTGGTCTCGTTGACGTAGATGTCCACCGCCGCCATGAAGTCCAGCCCGGCCAGCGCCCGGTCCAGGCCGGCGCCGTCGGGCGTCGAGGACACCGGGTTGCCGGCCAGCGTGAGCAGGGCCCGCACCCGGCCCTCGCCCGGAGTCTCGATCTCCTCGCGCAGCACGGCCACCGGCAGCTCGCCGCCCGACTCGGGCAGGCCCCGCACCCGGCTGCGCCAGAGGCCGTGGTGGCCGCGTCCGATCAACCCGGTCCCGACCGCGTCGATCGCCGGACTCGTGAAGCAGGCCCCGCCGGCGCGGTCCAGGTTGCCGGTGAGCAGGTTGAGCAGCTGGACGGCCCACTGGCACACGGTCCCGAACGCGTGCGTGGAGACCCCGACCCGGCCGTAGGCGACCGCACCGTCGGCGGCCGCGAACTCGCGGGTGAGCCGCCGGATCTCGTCGGCCGGCACCCCGGTCGCCGCCGCGGCCCGCTCCGGGGTGAAGGGCCGCACGGCCGCCTCCACCAGCTCCAGGCCGTCGACGTAGCCGGGCGGTCGGGTGAGCCCCTCGGCGTACAGGACGTGCAGCATGGCGAGCAGCAGGTGCGCGTCGGTGCCGGGCCGCACGAAGTGGTGCTCGTGCGCGGCCTTCGCGGTCTCGGTGCGCCGCGGGTCGACCACGACCATCCGGCCGCCTCGTGCGTCGAGCTCGCGCAGCCGGGCCGGGAAGTCCGGCGCGGTCATCAGCGAGCCGTTGGACGCCATCGGGTTGGCGCCGATCACGAGGAAGTACGACGTGCGGTCGAGGTCCGGGATCGGGAGGAGCAGCTGGTGGCCGTACATCAGGTGGGCGACGAGCTGGTGGGGGAGCTGGTCCACCGAGGTGGCGCTGAACCTGTTCCTCGTGCGGAACGACTTCAGCATCGCGGTGCCGTGGGTCAGGGAGCCGAGGCTGTGCGCGTTGGGGTTGCCGAGGTAGATCGCCAGCGCGTCGCGACCGTGGGTGTTGATCGCGCCGGCGAGACCGTCGGCGACCAGGTCGAGCGCCTCGTCCCAGTCGATCTCGGTCCACCCGTCGGCGGTACGCCGCACCGGGCGCCGCAGCCGGTCCGGATCGGCGTGGATGTCGGCGAGCGCGGTGCCCTTGGGGCAGATGTGACCGCGGGACAGCGGATCGTCGGGGTTGCCGCGGATGCCGGTGACCCGGCCGTCCTCGATCGTCAGCTCGAGGCCGCAGATCGCCTCGCACAGGTTGCAGACGCCCAGCTTCTTCTCCACCGGCATCGGGCCATGGTGACACGGGTCACGCTCCTCCGGGCCCCCTGTTGATGGTCCCGGGCACGTTTCCTCACCCGTCCAGGTGGAAACGGTGAACCGATGGCCCAACCGGGGCCGCTGCGAAAGGAATCACCATGGGATACGGACTGGGAATCTTCCTGCTGGCCCTGGGGCTGATCCTGGCCCTGGCCGTGACGGACAACATCGCGAACGTCGACCTGACGATGGTCGGCTGGATCCTGGCGGCCGCCGGCGCGCTGGTGCTGGTGCTCACGGCGGCGACGCTCGCCCGGGCGCGGCGCTCGACCGCGGTGACCACGCACGCCGACGGCAGCCGCACGGTGAGCGAGCGGCGCGACGACGTCCCGCCGGCGGTCTGATTCGAGGCTGAGGGGGCCGTTCAGCGGTCCTGGACGATCCGCGGGTGCGCCTCGGGGCGCAGCCACGTCAGCAGCCAGCGCATCTGCCGCGGGTTGCCGACCTGGGTGCATCCCGCGGTCGGCGCCCACCGGTGGCCGGGCTTGGACGTGTGGTAGAAGATGCCGCTCCCCTTGCCCGGCACCGGACGCGGCCCGACGCCCGGCCGCAGCCGCACGTGGTTGTAGTCGACGACCCAGCCGGACCGCATCGACGGCCGGTTGCCGCTCGTGACCCCGCGCACCTCGAGCCAGGTGTTGTAGTTCGGGCCGGCCGCCGCCGACACCACCGACGTGGCCCGGCGGCGCCGCCACGGCATCTCGCCGGGGTTGTCCGCGCCGGTCGTGAACGTCACCTTGATCCGGTAGACCCCGACCGGGGAGCGGTTGTCGCCCTCGCGCTGCTTGCCCCAGCCGTTGCGGCCGATCGTCGAGCGGAACTCGCGCACCTGCCGCCAGCGCCCCTGCGCGTCGCGCTTCCAGGCCTGCGTGACCGTGCACCATGCCCTGCGGCAGAACCGGTGGCTGGACACCGTCCGCACGACCTGGGAGGTGCCGTCGGGCA
>NZ_DASWVI010000377.1:0-15818 GCF_036401255.1 Nocardioides sp.
TCGATGAACGCCTCGCTCGCGGCCGGCCGGGCGGCCCGCTCGGCGGCGGTCGCCGCCTCGTCGAAGCCCACCGAGTCGTCGTCCAGGGCGCCGGTCAGCACCACGCCGTAGTCGGCGCGCGCGCCCGCCCGGGAGACCTTCCCCCAGAGCACGTCGCGCACGACCTCGTCGTACGGCCGCTCGAGCGGGTCGCCCCAGCCGCCACCGCCGGTGGTGCGGATCCGGATGACCTCGCCGGCAGCCACGGGCTCGGCGTCGGCGAGGGCGTCGACCTCCCGCTCGTGGGGGCCGCCGGGGTCGATGACGACCTCGAACGGCGCGCCGGCCTTGCCACCGCGCACGCCCCAGCAGGCCAGGATCGACCGGTCGGCGATGGACATGAAGTGGCCGTCCTTGAGCATCCGGATGTGCTTCTCGTAGCCGAGGCCGCCGCGGTACTTGCCGGCGCCGCCGGAGTCGACGGCCAGGCCAAGCCGTTCGACGAGGAACGGGAACCGTGACTCGGTGAACTCGGTCGGCAGGTTCCGCGAGTCGGGGCCCACGTGGATGGTGTCCTCGCCGTCGGCGTAGTAGCGGCCACCCGACCCGCCGCCGAGGACCTCGCGCATCAGGTAGGGGCGGCCGTCGAGGTCCTCGCCGTACACCCCGGTGTAGCGGATCGTCTCCTGGTCGGCGGGCATCCGGCCGTCCACCGCCTTGGCCACCACGCCGGCGAGCACGCCGAGCAGGCGCAGGATCACGAACGTGCGCGCGTTGGTCGGCGCGGGGAAGACCGGCGTGAGCAGGGTGCCGGGCTCGGGGAAGCGCATCTCGATGAGCGGCACGATGCCCTCGTTGACGTCGAGCTCGGCCATCCGCTCCGGGGAGTCGGCGAGGTTGCGCAGGATCGGCGCCAGCCACTTCTTGAGGAAGACGCCGTCGCTGTAGTCGCCGCAGTGGTTGATCGGGCCCTTGGCCTGCGGGCTGGTGCCGTCGAAGTCCAGGATCAGCCGCTCACCGTCGGGGTCGTCGGCGGACGTGCGGGTGAGCGTGATGCGCTGGGTGTGCAGCATTGGCTCGTCGACGCCGTCGTGCTCGGCGTAGTCCTCCCAGACCCAGCTGCCGACCGGGATCTGGCTGAGGATCTCGCGGCGGTAGGTCTCGGTGGTGCGGCTGATGATCGCGTCGAAGCAGGACTCGACCGCGGCGACGCCGTACCGGTCGAAGAGCTCGCCGAGGCGGCGCGCGCCCATCAGGCAGGCCGAGCACTCGGCGTCGAGGTCGGCGGCGAGCGACTCCGGCATCCGCGAGTTGCGGGTCATGATCGCCAGCGCCGCCCGGTTGGGCACTCCCGCGTCCCAGAGCCGGATCGGCGGGACCATCAGGCCCTCCTCGAACACGCTGGTCGCGTGGGAGGGCATCGAGCCGGGGACCGCGCCGCCGATGTCGTCGTGGTGGCCGAACGCCTGCACGAACGCGACGACCTTCCCCCCGGAGAACACCGGCACGGTCACGCACAGGTCGGGCAGGTGCCCGATGCCGCCCTCGGAGCGGTAGACGTCGTTGTGGAAGAAGACGTCGCCCTCGCGCATCTCCTCGATCGGGAAGTCGCGGGCGACGGGGTGCACCAGCGCGGAGTAGGAGCGGCCGGTGAGCTTGCGCAGCAGCCGGTCGTGGATGCCGGCGCGGAAGTCGTGGGCGTCGCGGATCATCGGGCTGCGGCTGGTGCGGCCGATGGCGGTCTCGACCTCCATCTCCACGCTGGCCAGGGAGCCCTGGACGATCTCCACGAGCACCGGGTCGGCGCTCGCGCCCGCGTCGCCGGTCAGGTGGCCGAACGGGAAGTCGGTCGGTGCACGGCGACTCACTGGGCACTCCTCGTCACGATCAGGTTCAGGTACTCGTCGACGCGTACGTCGAAGCCGGGGTGGATCGGCACGGTCGAGCCGAACTCCTCGATGATCACCGGTCCGGTGATCACTGTTCCGGGGCTGAGCTCGCTGCGCTGGAAGAGCGGCGTCTCGACGTACCCCTCGGCGGCGTCGAAGCAGACGCCCCTCGTTGGTCGAGTAGCCGGCGACGAAGGAGCCGGCGTATCGAGACCGTGCCGCTTGATCTCGGGGCGCTGGATCGGCCCGATGCCGGAGACCCGGAGGTTGACCCACTCGACCTGCTGGGAGCCGTCGCCGGAGAAGTCGTAGCCGTAGAGCGCCTTGTGCTCGGCGTGGAACGCGTCGGCGACCGCCTGCGGGTCCAGGTCACCGGTGGCGACGGGCACCCGCACCTCGAAGGCCTGCCCGAAGTAGCGCAGGTCGGCGGTCCGCACGAACTGGTGCTGGTCCGGGTCGAAGCCCTCCTTGGCGAGCGCCTCCGCGGCCCGCGCGGTCAGCTCGTCGTAGATGCCGGTGACCGCCGCGGCGTCGAGGTGGTCCTCGAGCGTCACGTGCGTCTGCACGTAGTCGTTCTTCACGTCGACGGTCAGCAGGCCGAACGCCGACACGTTGCCGGGGTTGGGCGGGACCAGCACGGTGGGGATGCCGAGGATGTCCATCAGCCGGCACAGCAGCAGCGAGCCCGAGCCGCCGAACGTGGTGAGGGTGAAGTCGCGTACGTCGAGCCCGCGCTTGACGGTGACCTGGCGCAGCGCGTTGGCCTGGTTCCACGCGGAGATCTCCAAGATACCGGTGGCGCAGGCCTCGGGACTGAGGCCCAGCTGCGTCGCGAGCGCCTCGACACCGGTCCGCGCGGCGTCGACGTCCAGGGGGATCTCCCCGCCCAGCAGGTGGGGTGGGATCCGGCCGAGCACGACGTGCGCGTCGGTGATCGTCACCGCTCCCTCACCGGCGCCGCCCTTGCCGTAGCAGAGCGGACCGGGGTCGGCGCCCGCCGACTGCGGACCGACCTTGAGGGTGCCCTCGGGGCTCAGCCAGGCGATCGAGCCGCCGCCGGCCCCGACGGTGACCACGTCGATCATCGGGATCTTGGACGGGAACGCCCCGACCGACCCCTCGGTGGTCAGCGTCGGCTCCCCGTCGATCACGACGCTGACGTCGGTCGACGTACCCCCGCCATCGGAGGTGAGGACCTTGTCGAAGCCCGCGACCTTGGCGATCAGCGCGGCGCCGAGCGCGCCGGCCGCCGGGCCGGAGAGCACGGTGGTGATCGGCTGGTGCACGACCTCGTCGGCCGAGAGCACGCCGCCGTTGGACTTCATCACGTAGAAGGGGATGGTCCGGTCGTCCAGGGCGTGCAGGCGCGCGGCGATGTTGCGGACGTACGCCGAGAGCCGCGGCTTGACGGCCGCGTCGACGAGCGTGGTCATCGCCCGCTCGTACTCGCGGTACTCGCGCAGCACCTCGCTGGACAGCGAGACCACGGCGTCGGGGTGCTCCTCGGCGAGCACGGCGCGCATCCGCTCCTCGTGCTCGGGGTTGGCGTAGGCGTGCAGGAAGCAGACGCCCAGGGTGTTGACGCCACGGTCGCGGAACCAGCGGGCGACCGCCCGGGCGCCGGCCTCGTCGAAGGACCGCACCTCGGCCCCGGTGTAGTCGAGCCGGCCACCGACGCCCTTGACGAGGTCACGAGGCACGATCCGGTCGGGCTTGACCCAGAAGTAGGAGTTGCCGTAGCCGTCGGGCACCGACTGGCGGGCGATCTCGAGCATCGCCTCGTAGCCCGCGGTCGTGATGAACCCGAGCCGGTCGACCTTGCCCTCGAGCAGCTGGTTGGTCGCGACGGTCGTGCCGTGGCTCACGGCGTCGATGTCGGCGCCGGTCGCACCGATCAGGCCGAGGACCTTGTCGATGCCGTCGAGGAACCCGTCGGCCGGGTTGCTCGGGGTCGAGGGGGTCTTGGTGGTGACCAGCTCCCCCGAGCCCTCGTCGAAGGCGACGACGTCGGTGAACGTCCCGCCCGTGTCGATGCCGATCCGGATCCGCCGCTGTGACATGGCGATGATTCAACCGGGCTGCGGGTGCCCGGGCCACGGCAGAGATTGCCGACCGGGCGGCGGTTCTCCGGCAACCTCTGCCAGCACCGCTCGTCGTCACTTCAGGCGTCGGGCGCGCGATCCCTTCGAGACGTTCGCTTCGCTCACTCCTCAGGACGAGCGTTGTAGACGCCCGCCGGCTCCTGGCCGGAGAGCGCCTGGATCGCGGCCATGATCTCGTCGGTGACCTCGCGCCGGGCCCGGCCGGGCGGCACCCCGTCGTACCTCCCCGCGACCTCGATCGGCGCGCCGAAGCGCACGGAGACCGGCACCACCCGGGGCAGCCGGGAGCCGACCGGCTGGAGCCGCTCGGTGCCCGTGAGCCCGACGGGTACGACGGGCACGCCGGCGGTCAGCGCCAGGTGGGCCACCCCGGTGCGGCCGCGGTAGAGCCGCCCGTCGCGGGAGCGGGTGCCCTCGGGGTAGATGCCGAACGCCTCGCCGCGCCCGAGCACCTCCAGCGCGGTGTCGAGGCTGGCCAGCGCGGCCTTGGTGTCGTCCCGGTCCACCGGCAGCATCCCCATGCCCTCGAACCACGCCTTCTGAAGCGTGCCGCCGACGCCCCCACCCGCGAAGTAGTCGGACTTGGCGAGGAAGACCACCTTGCGGGGCGCCACGATCGGGATCACCAGCGAGTCGGCGAAGCTGAGGTGGTTGCTCGCGATGATCACCGGGCCGGTGCGCGGCACGTTCTCCAGGCCGGTCACGCGCGGTCGCCAGATGAGCTTCGCGACCGGCGGCACCACGGTGTGCAGGACGGTGTACATGACCACGGGCATCAGTGTCGTGGTTACCGGCCGGTCCACCGATCCGAGATCACGAGATGGGCGGCGCACCACCCTCGTGGGCGACGATGTCTCGGGCCAGCGACTCCCACTTCGCGTAGGCGTCGGGGCAGCAGGAGCGCTGGACGGCCTGCGCGGCCTGGGTGACACTCATCGACTGCCAGCCGCTGATGTCGAGCAGCCCGGGGTTGGGCGTGTGCGAGGCGACGCCGTAGAAGGCCTTGCTCGACAGCACGGGGTCGAGGATCTGCGCCTCGGTGCCCCAGCCCTGGCTGGGCCGCTGCTGGAACAGGCCCAGGGAGTCGCGGTCGCCGTAGTCGATGTTGATCAGCGTGGACTCCTGCATCGCGGTCGCCAGCGCGATCACCCAGCCGTACTCCGGGACGCCCGCGCCCTTGCCGACGCCGATGATCGTGCGGGCGTTGCGTCGCTGGTCCTCGGAGAGCGAGGCGTACGTCGTGCCGGGCACCGAGCCGCCACCTCCGGTGCCGAGCAGCTCCTGCCAGGTCGCCGGGCCGACGACGCCGTCGACGCTGAGGGCGTGCGCGGCCTGGAAGGAGCGCACCGCTCGGTCGGTGGCCGGGCCGAAGGCCCCGTCGGTGGCGATCGAGGCGCCGTGCTTGACCAGCTGGACCTGCAGCGCTTGGACGGCCGCGCCGGTGCTGCCCTGTCGCAGCGTCGTCACCAGCGCGGAGAACGTCGCCGGGCCGGCGATCCCGTCGGCGCTGAGGCCGCGCGAGCTCTGGAACGCGGTGACGGCGGCCTTGGTGCCGCTGCCGAAGTCGCCGTCGGCGGTCGTGGCGTAGCCGCGAGAGGTGAGCAGGTACTGCAGGCTGGTGACGTTCGCGCCGGTCGAGCCGACCGACAGCGTGGGATAGGTCGCGGCGGAGGCCGGCGCCGCCGTGGTGACCACGGTGAGCACGGTGAGCAGCGCGGTGAGCAGCGCGGCGACCAGGCCGAGGAGCAGGGGCAGGGGCAGGGGCAGGGCGAGGCGTGGGACCCGAGACATGTCCGCCAGTACACCAGTGCGCCTGCTCCCGACGACACCGGAACCTTCCCCCTCGATCCGGGGCGTGCTGGCCCGGAAATGGGTGAAGGGCCCTCGAAAGTATGAGTTCCAAGGGCCCTTCGGTGACCGGTACTGGTGACGCTCCCGGTCGGCAGCTCTTCTTCTCCGGTCCCGGCGGCCTCGTCACCCAGCCACCGCGGCCGGCCTCCAGCAAGCTGGCGACCCGCCGTACGGACCCTCGTCTCCGAGCTGTCCCGCTCTCCCTTGCGGGAGTGCGTGAGAGAGTTCTATGCCCTCCCGGACGCGGCGCGCAAGGGCTTCGCGGAACATTCTTCTGGTTCCACCGAAAGTCGGCCGGTCCTCCACAGATCGAGGCCGGTTCATCCACAGAAAGTGCCCAGATACCCACAGTTGAGCGGGATCGCCACGATGCCGAGTCGGCGCCAGTTTCCCAGCTCACGATGCCGAGCCGGCGCCAGTTTCCCGTGCCACCAGGCCGAGCCGGCGCCCCCCCACACAGATCTGACTCCGCGGCCGAGCCACCAGGGAAACTGGCGCCGACTCGGCGGAAATGGTGAAGGGCCCCTCACGAGTATGAGTCGCAAGGGGCCCTTCGGGTGACCGGTACCGGTGACGCTCCCGGTCGACACGCTCTTCTTCTCCGGTCCCAGCGACCTCGTCACCCAGCCGCTGCGCCACGAGCCGGCAAGCCGCCTCGCGTCGTTCGGACCCTCGTCTCCGAGCTGTCCCGCTCCCCGTCTCCGGAGTGCGTGAGAGAGTTCTATGCCCGCAGGGGAGACCCGCGCAAGGGGTCTGGCGAACATTCTCCTGGTTCTACCGAAAGACCCTGGTTGCTCCACAGCGCAGGTCCCGGCCGTCCACAGCCAAGGGACCCACGATCCACAGGTTTTCCCCCGGGCTGTGGATATCCGCCGCACGCGGACCAGACCAGGTTGACCCGCCCGAAAGCTCCGGGCGGGTCAACCTGGGAGATGTCAGCGGGCCTCGAGGGCGGCGGCGGTCTCGAGCAGGAACCGGTCGCGGCCGTGGGCGGCGACCAGCTGCAGGCCGACCGGGAGGCCGTCGGCGTTGTGGCCGAACGGCACCGAGATCGCGGGGCAGCCGGTGACCGTGATGAGGTACGCCGCGAGCATCCAGTCCAGGTAGGTCTGCATGGGACGGCCGTTGATGCTGGTGGGGTACTCCTGGTCGGCCGGGAACGGCGGGACCTGTGAGACCGGCAGCACCAGCAGGTCGTAGCCCTGCCCCTCGGGGGAGAAGAACTCGCGCATCCGTTCCGAGAGCGCGGTGCGCTGGGTGTAGGCGCGGGCGACGTCCGCGCCGGTGAGGTCCTCGCCGAGCCGGATGTTGTCGGCCAGGGAGGCCTTGAGCGCGCCGGGGTGGGCCGCGAGCAGCGGGCCGAGCTTGGCGTGCAGGTGCCAGGCGCGCAGCGTGCGGAAGGTGTCGTCGGCCTCGGTCAGCACGGGGTGGTCCGCCGCGACCCGGGCTCCGGCGGCCTCGAACACGGCCGCCGAGGACTCGACGACGGCGGCGACCTCGTGGTCGACCTCGAACGCGCCGCCGAGGTCGGCCGACACCGCCACCCGGAGCCCGGCGAGGGTGCCGGACAGCGGCGGGGCGAACGTCGATCCCGGGTCGCCGAGCGCCTGCGGGGCGCGCGGGTCGGGGCCGGCGAGCACCGAGAGCAGCAGCGCGAGGTCGCCGACATTGCGGGCCATCGGGCCACCGACCGACGTGGTCTCCCACTGGTTGTACAGCGGCCACTCGGGCACCCGGCCCAGCGAGGGTCGCAGCCCGACGACACCGCAGAACGACGCCGGGTTGCGCAACGACCCGCCCATGTCCGAGCCGTCCGCCAGCGGCACCATCCCGGCCGCGAGGGCGCAGGCCGCTCCCCCGCTCGAGCCGCCCGCCGAGCGGGTGGGATCGACCGGGTTGAGGGTGGTCCCGAAGACCGGGTTGAACGTGTGCGACCCGGCGGCGAACTCCGGCACGTTGGTCTTGCCGATCACCACGACGCCGGCGCGGCGTACCCGCTCCACGATCAGCTCGTCGGTCTCGGGCACATGGTCGGCGTACAGCGGCGAGCCGTAGGTGGTGCGCCACCCGGCGACCGCGTGGGTGTCCTTGAACGCGAACGGCAGGCCGTGCAGCGGCCCGACGTCCGCGCCTCCCCGATCAGCGGAGACGAGCGCCTCGTCGGCGGCGGCCGCACCCGCCCGGGCACGCTCCTCGTCGAGCGACACGATCGCGTTGAGCTGAGGGTTGCGCTCGCCGATCCGCGCCAGGTGCAGGTCGAGCAGCTCGCGCGCGGAGATCTCCCGACGGCGTACGGCGGCGGCCTGCTCGCGTGCGGTCGACTCGACCGAGATCGTCATCGGGTCACCGGCGCCCGAACAGCCGACCCACGACGACGCCCAGGAGCACCAGGCCGGCGCCCACGGCGATGCCCTTGACGAACTCGTCGCGCGAGGCGACGCCGGCCTTGGCGGGGGCGGTGAACACCGCGCCCGACGCGGGAGCGGAGGCCGGGCCCGCGGCAGGAGCACCCACGGCGGCCGGCGCGGCAGCCACGGGCTGGCCGATGGCGGCCGCGACGTTGCCGAAGAACTCGGCGGCCATCCGCTTGGAGACCGACGTCAGCATCCGCTGGCCGACGCCGCCGACCATCCCGCCGACCACCGCGTCGGCGTCGTAGTCGATCTTGGTGTGACCCGGCTCGGCTTCGTTGAAGTAGACCTGCACCGTCGCGTCGATGGTGCCGGGCGCACCGGAGCCCTGCAGTCGCATCACCAGCGACTCGTGCTCGACGAGGTCGGAGAGCACGCAGGCGCCCGAGTAGGTGCCCTTGATCGCTGCGACGCCGGCGGTGACCGTCATGTCGTAGGCGTGCTCGCCCGTCGTCTCCAGGCGCTCGCAACCAGGGATCGTCGCCACCAGGACCCGCGGGTCGAGCAGCGCGTCCCACACCTGCGCAACGGGGTAGGGGACGACGTCGGATCCGGTGATCTTCATCGGGAGTGCTCCTGGTCTTGCGATTGACGGAGGGTGTAGAGCTCGGAGGGCGAGATCGGCATCGCGGTGATCGCCAGGTCGGGCCGGTCGACGCGCTCGGCGTCCTCGATCGCCGCGGCGAACACCGCAGCGGACGGGATCACGCCGGCCTCGCCGGCGCCCTTGATGCCGAGCGGGTTGAGCGGCGAGGGCGTCTCGAGGTGGTCGATGTCGATGCCGTCGGGGACCTCGGTGACGTAGGGCATCAGGAAGTCCATGAAGGAGGCGTTCAGCAGCTGGCCGGACTCGTCGTAGGCCATCCGCTCGTAGAGCGCTCCCCCGACGCCCTGGGCGACGCCGCCGTGGATCTGGCCCTCGACGATCATCGGGTTGATCAGGTGGCCGCAGTCGTGCACGACGGCGTACTTCAGGATCGTGATCTCGGCGGTGTCCGGGTGGGTCTCGACGATGACCGCGTGCATGCCGGAGGCGAACGTCGCGCGCTCCGGGGAGTAGAAGTCCTTGCCCTCCAGTCCGGGCTCCTCGTCCTCGGGCACCGGCGGCTTGCCCGGGTCGCCGACCGAGAACTGGGTGGCGGCCTTGGACGCCTCGTCGAACGCGTAGCGCAGCGGGTTGGAGAGCACCGACACGGTGCCGAGGTCGATCGAGGAGCCGGGCGAGCCCTTGACCGACACCACCCCGTCGACGATCTCGAGGTCCTCGGGCGCGGCCTCGAGCGCGTCGGCGGCGATCTTGAGGACCTTCTCCTTGGCGCGTTTGGCGGCCAGGTGGATCGCGGAGCCGCTCATCACCGCGGCGCGCGAGGCGAACGTGCCCACGGCGTACGGCATCCGGCGGGTGTCGCCGGTGACGACCTCCACGTCCTCGAACTTCACCCCCAGCTCGTCGGCGACCAGCTGCGCGAACACGGTGGCGTGGCCCTGGCCCTGTGTGGTCAGGCCGGTCGCGACCTTGACCTTGCCGCTGGTCTCGATGTGCACGTGGGCGCCCTCGTAGGGGCCGACGCCGGTGCCCTCGACGTAGCAGGCCAGCCCGATGCCGACCCGGCGGCCCTGGGCCGCCATCTCGGCCTGGAACGCCGGGAACTCGTCCCAGCCGACCAGCGCCTTGATCTTCTCCAGCGAGGCCGGGTAGTCGCCGGAGTCGTACTCCAGCTCGCGGCCGTCCTGGAAGATCAGCCCCTGGTCGTAGGGGAACTCGTCGGGCTGGATGAAGTTCACGGCCCGCACGTCGGCACGGTCCTTGCCGAGGTACGCCGCGATGGCGTCCATCGTCCGCTCCATCGCGTAGCAGCCCTGCGGCCGGCCGGCGCCGCGGTAGGGCGTGACCATCACGGTGTTGGTGTAGAGCGACTCGAACACGACACGGTAGTTCTGCGGCTTGTAGGGGCCGAGCAGCTGGGTGGAGGTGATGATCGGGACGATCAGGCCGTACGGCGTGTACGCGCCGTGGTCGTGCCAGAACTCGACGTCGAGGCCGAGCAGGCGGCCGTCGTCGTCGAAGCCGACCTCGATGTGCTGGACCTGGCCGCGCTCGTGGGCCGAGGAGATGAAGTGCTCGCGCCGATCCTCGGTGAACTTCACCGTGCGGCCCAGGGCGCGCGCAGCGAGCGGCACCAGCAGCTCCTCGGGCCAGGGGTGGTTGATCTTGACGCCGAAGCCGCCGCCCACGTCGGGGGTGATCACGTCGACCTGACCGAGGTCGAGGCCGAGCTTGACCGCGACCGCGGCGCGCACGCCGGTGGAGCTCTGGGTCGACGTCCACACCTGGAGCCGGTTGAGGTCCGCGTCCCACCGGGCCACGGTGCCGCGGCCCTCGAGAGGCGTGCAGGCGCTGCGCTCGATGGTCAGGTCGAGGGTGAGCGTGTGGGGTGCGGCCTCGATCGCGGCCGGCGCGTCGCCGACACTCTGCTCGAGCCGCGCGCCGATGTTGCCGGGCACGTCCTCGTGCACCAGCGCACGGGCCTCGCGGGCGGCGTCGACGCCGACGACCGGGGGCAGCGGCTCGTAGCGGACCCGGATCAGGCCGACCGCGTCCTCGGCGACGTAGCGGTCGTCGGCGACCACGAACGCGACGGCCTCGCCGACGTAGTTGACCTCGTCCTTGGCCAGCGCGTACTGGGTGCGCCCGTGGGTGAGCGCGGGGTGCGGGATCAGCAGCGGGAGCGGCTCGCTCATCGGCCCGGTGAGGTCCTCGTAGGTCCAGACCGCGTGCACGCCCTCGAGGTCGAGCACGTCGCTGACGTCGATGTCGAGGATCCGGGCGTGCGCGTGCGGCGAGCGCAGCACCGCGGCGTGCAGCAGCTGGGTGCTCCCGGCCACGCCGACGTCGTCGACGTACCGGCCCTGCCCGCGCAGGAAGCGCTGGTCCTCGACCCGCTGGACCTTCTGGCCCATGAGCTTGGTGGTCATGCGCCGGCCTCCGCCCCGAGCTCGGCCGCGCGCTCGACCGCCTTGACGATGTTCTGGTAGCCGGTGCAGCGGCACAGGTTGCCGGCGATCATGTCGCGGGCCTCCTCGTGCGTGGGGTGGGGGTTGTCGCGCAGCCCGGCCGTGATCGTCGTCAGGAAGCCCGGGGTGCAGAAGCCGCACTGGAGGCCGTGGCACTCCGCGAACGCCTGCTGCACCGGGCTCAGCGACCCGTCGTCGTGGGTGAGCCCCTCCACCGTGGTGAGCTCGTGGTCCACCGCTGAGACCGCGAACATCAGGCAGGAGCGCATCGGCTCGCCGTCAACGAGGACCGTGCACGCGCCGCACACCCCGTGCTCGCACCCGACGTGGGTGCCGGTCAGGCCGAGGTCCTGGCGCAGCGCGTCGGACAGCAGCCGCCGCGCGGGCACCCGGATCTCGTACGTCGTGCCGTTCACCGTCAGGCGAACGTCGTGCAGCTCCTCGGTCACTTGCTCTCCGCCATCTCTCGTGCCGATCGAACCACCCGGCCGGTCAGGATGCGCACCAGCTGGGCGCGGTAGTCGGCGGTGGCATGGATGTCGTCGCCGGGCTCGAGGTGGGCGAGCGCGGCCTCACCGAGGTCGGCCTCGGCGACCCCGCTGAGGTCGACGACCGTCGGGACGTCGCCCACGGACAGGTAGCCGACCTTGACGCTCTCGCCGTCGACCAGGGCGGCCGCACCGACCAGCGCGTAGTCGCCGTGCCGGCGGGCGATCTCGTCGAACGCGACGCCGGCACCCGGCGCGAGGGCCGGGAAGTACGCCGACACCGCGATCTCGTCGTGGGCCAGTGAGGACTCCAGCGGCCCGAGGAACAGGTCCGCGGCCGCGATCGTGCGCCGGCCGGACGGGCCGACCGCGTCCACGCTGCCGCCGAGCACGGCCAGCACGACCGGCATCTCGGCGGCCGCGTCGGCGTGCACGATCGAGCCGACGGTCGTGCCGCGGTTGCGGATCGTGGCGTGGGCGACGTGCGCCAGCGCCAGCGGCACCAGCGGCTGGACGCGGCGTACGTCGGCCGAGGCCAGGACGGCGGCGTGCCGGGCGAGCGCACCCACCCGGACCCCGCCGTCCTCCCCCTCGACCTCGATGGTGTCCAGGCCCGCGATCGCGTTGATGTCGACGAGCACCCGCGGTGAGGCGAGGCGCATCGAGAGCAACGGGACCAGGCTCTGGCCACCGGCCAGCACCTTGGTGTCCGGCCCGCCGGCCAGGGCGGCTACTGCATCGGCGAGCGTTCCCGGCCGGCGGTACTCGAATGGTGCTGGTTTCACGATTTCCTTTGCTGGATCAGTGCTTGTGCTCGTGCGGTGCTGCGTGGTCCTCGACGTCCGCCCCCTCGGGGCCGACCGTGAGCGCGCCCTCGTGGCCGTCCCGTGGCGCCACCAGGCGGGCCAGGTGGTATCCGGCGATGACGACGATGGTGCCGAGCGCGATGCCACCGAGCTGGAAGTCCTTGGTGACCTCGAAGAACCCGGTCGTGCCGAAACCGATGGCGAGGATCAGACCGGCCGCGATCGGGACCAGGTTGATCGGGTCGGCGAAGTTCACCCGGTTCTCGACCCAGATCTTCGCTCCGAGCAGGCCGATCATGCCGTAGAGCACCAGAGTGATTCCGCCGATCACGCCGCCCGGGGTGGCGTAGACGACCTGCCCGAACTTGGGGACGAAGCCGAGCAGGATCGCGACGATCGCCGCCACGAAGTAGGCCGCGGTCGAGTAGACCCGGGTCGCCGCCATGACGCCGATGTTCTCGGCGTACGTCGTGGTCGGCGAACCGCCGACCGAGCTGGTGATCACGGTGGCGACACCGTCGGCCGCGATCGCCCGGCCCATCACCGGGTCGAGGTCTCGGCCGGTCATCCCGGCGACGGCCTTCACGTGGCCCATGTTCTCGGCGATCAGGGCGATCACGGCCGGCATCGCGAGCAGCGCGAAGGTGATCGAGAACGCCGGCCAGTGCCAGCCGACCTGGTCCATGTTGTTGGCGCCACCGAAGGGCGACTGGTTGCCGACGAGGCCGGCGACCGTCTTGTCCGGGAATCCGAACCACGACGCGTCCTTGACGCCGTCCCAGTTGACTCGGTCGCCCTCCACGCCCCCGACGCCGATGGCGTCGAAGATCCACGAGAGCAGGTAGCCGAGGATCAGGCCGAGGAAGATCGCGATCCTCCCCAGGAAGCCCCGGAGCCCGACTGCCATCAAGATGACCGCAGCCATGGTGATCAAGGCCATCCACCGGTCGGCGGGCATGTAGATGTTGGTCGCGACACCCGCCAGGTTGAAACCGATGATCATGACGACGGCACCGGTGACAACGGGCGGGAGGACCGCGTTGACGACGTCGGCGCCCAGGTAGTGGATGATCACGCCGACGAGGGCGAGGACCGCGCCGGAGACGAGGATGGCGCCGGTCACGTCGGCCGGTCCGCCCGGTCCGCCACTTCCGGAGTACGTGTAGATCGCGGTGGCGCCGCCGACGAACGACGCGGAGGTGCCGAGGTAGCTGGGTACCGCACCCTTGACGATCAGCAGGAAGCAGATCGTGGCGATCCCGCTCATCATGATCGCGAGGTTCGCGTTGAGACCCATGACGATCGGGAAGACGAACGTCGCGCCGAACATGGCAACGACGTGCTGGGCGCCGATGCCCACCGTCTTGCCCCAACTGAGCCGCTGGTGGGGCGCTACGGCCTCACCGGGTTTGGGATCGACCACATCCCACTTGAACATCGACATGACAAAGCACCCTTCTGCTTTGGTGACCGGGCCCCGAGTCCTCACAAACTAGTGATCCACATAACACACCGACGACGGCGACAAATGCCGAAGGAGCGCCGAGGGGGCTGGCACCTCTTGTCGGCGCGGCGGGGTGCCGAAATCCGTGCGTGACACGCGGCCGCGGTCGCCGACCGAGCGACCTGTCAGCCGAAACCCGCGCGACACGCCGGTGTCCCCCGGCGTGTCGTGCGGGTTTCACCGGCCGACCGGTGAAACCCGCAGCCTCAGCCCGCGATCTCCAGCACCCGCAGTGCGACGGCGACGTCGAGGCGCAGGTGGGGGTCGGCGGAGAGCGGTCCGAGGAGCCGCTCCAGCTTGGAGACCCGGTAGCGCATCGTGTTGTAGTGGAAGAACTGCAGCCGGGCGGCCTCCGCGACGTTGAAGTTCGTGTCCAGCAGCACCTGGAGGGTCTCGCGCAGGTCGGCGGCCTCGGTGGTCTGCTCGGCCAGCGGGCCGAGGACGTCGCGCACGAACGCGCGCAGCTCGCCGCCCTCCTCCTCGGGGATCAGCGCGATCAGCCGGTGCAGGCCGAGCTGGTCGAAGAACGTCGTCGACCCGCCGCCGTGGACCCGGCGGCCCACCTCGACGGCCCGGCGCGCCTGGGCGTACGCCGCCGGCAGCTCCTCCAGCGTCGCGGCCACCCGGCTGACGCCGACCGAGAACGGCCGGCGGCCGCCCCCCTTGTCGCCGGCGACCGCCGTGACGGCCCGGCGTACGACGTCGTGGCCGGTCGGCGAGGCCTCGCCGGCCGCCGCCGCGTCGCCGAGCGGCAGCAGTGCGACCACCTCGGAGGAGAAGTCGACGCACGGGATGCCCGGCCCGAGCCCGCCGGTCACCTGGCGCCACGCCGCCGAGAACCGCTCCTGCCACTGCCGCCGCTGGACGCTCCCGGCATGCTCCTCCCCCGCGTCCGGGTCGATCTCGGCCGACACGACCACGACCGGCCGGGTCAGGTCCCAGCCGAACGTCGCGGCGTGCTCGGCCACGTAGGCCTGGTTGTTGGCGAGGCCGGCGGCCCGGCGCAGCAGCAGGTCGCGCAGGAAGTCGCCCTGGTACTTGTTCTCGACCGCGGTCACGGCCTCCTCGCGGGTGATCAGCAGCGCCGCCACGGCGGCCGCCCGCTCGAGGGCATGCACGTCGTCGGAGGTCAGGGGCGCCCCGGGTCGCAGGCACACCAGCCGCGCCAGGTCCGCGCCACCGGCCGCGACCCGCAGGCTGAGCACCGCGCCGGCCTCGAGCGCCACGCCGTCGCCGTCCATCCGCTCCACCCGCAGCCGGCCTGTCGGGTCGACCAGGTCGTGGGTCTCCAGCGCCGAGCGGAGCCCCTCGGGCAGCGCCGAGGCCCGCTCGCGGCCGTCGGTCGAGGTGAACGCCACCCCCACCCCGAGCACCCGCGCCACCTCGGCCGCGATGCCGTCGAGGTTGCCGCCCTCGAGCACGATCTCCGTCAGCCCGGTGTGCAGGGCGTCCACCTTCGCCAGGGCGGCACTGGCCAGCTCCTCGCGCTCACCGCTTATCAACACTTGCACTCCTCCGCGTGCCCCGTTGGCACAACCTCACATCGGCAAACCGTAATCGACCGGATAGCGTCGGGTGGGTGATCCCCGTCAGCGCACCCGTCCGGGTGCGGACGTGGCTGCGGTCGGCGCCCGACGGACCGGTGCCTGTGCTGCACCGCGGCCGGGACGCGGTCTACGTCGAGGTGACCGGCCGCTGCGTCGGTGTCGTCGGCCGCCGGGCGACCGCCGTGCCGTGCGCGCTGCGCGCCGACCTCGACCCGGTGCCCGCGGC
>NZ_DASWVI010000378.1:0-8954 GCF_036401255.1 Nocardioides sp.
ACGGGCCATGGCCCGTGCTCAGGCACACGACCCGACAACGAGACCCGACGGGTCAGGAGAACAGGCTGTCGCCGCCGCTCTTCTGGGTCGGCAGCTTCGGCACCAGCCAGCCCAGGAAGGCGTCCTGGCTGCGGGTCTGCAGGTAGATCCGGCCCGGGCCGGTGAGGTCGCAGACCAGGCCCTCGCCGGAGAAGAACGTGGACTTCCAGTTGCCGACCTTGCGGACGTTGTACTGGACACCGTCGGTCCAGGCGACCATGTGGCCGGTGTCGACGGTGTAGGTCTGGCCCGGCTGCAGGTCGATCGCGTGGATCGCGCCGTAGCTGGAGAGCACCAGCTCGCCCTGGCCCTCGATGCGCAGCATGAACAGCCCCTCGCTGGAGAAGAACGTCTTGCCGCCGCCCCACTTGGTGTCGACCTGGATGTGCGCGGAGGCGGCCAGGAACGAGCCGGACTGCACGTAGAGCACGCCGTTGAGCGGCCAGGCGACGACGTCGCCCGGCAGCGCGGGCGCGACGTACAGCTCGGCGCCGTCGGTCTGCGCGGTGAACGTGTTCATGAAGAACGACTCCCCGCCCAGCACCGAGCGCTTGAGGCCCTTGAGCACGCCGCCCTGGGTGGAGGTCTCCATGGAGATGCCCGGGGACATCGCGAGCATGGCGCCGGACTCGGCGCGCACCGCCTCGCCCGCGGCGAGCGTGAGCTTGGCGGTCGCGTAGGCGGGGCTGTACATCACTTCGGATTGCATCGGTCTGCTTCCTCCACGGTCCCGGGCGGGTCGACTTCTCGCCGCCGAGCGTAGTGGCGTGGGCCGCCGCGGATCCGGTTTCGAGGTCAGCGGGGTGGCCCGGTCCGGACCGGCGGCTCGCCGTACCTGTTGGTGCCGGCCTCGCCCCGGAGGCACCAGAGCACCACGAGCACGAGGAGGCCGAGGAAGGGGACCAGCAGGAGCAGCAGCCACCAGGCGCTGCGGGCGGTGTCGTGCAGGCGGCGCGCCCCGACGGCGAGGTCGGGCAGCAGCAGCAGGAACGCGCTGATGAGCTGGAAAGGTCCCTGATCCGGTCCGAAGCCGATCCCCGCCCAGACCGCGTCGCTGCCGAAGACCGCCATGTCGACGATCGACGTCACGAACGACACCAGGACGTTGAAGACCATGAACCACCAGAACTCCGGACGACCGGCGCGGCCGGAGAAGCCGGCGTACTTCCTCAGGCAGGTCTGGACGGACTCGGTGAAGGTCACGGGCCGATTCTCGACCGATGCTCCTGCCGGTGTCGCCGCGCCGCGCGGCAGGATGGGCGACATGCGTCCCCCGCTCGCCGAGTCCCTCGACCTGCAACCGCACCCCGAAGGCGGCTGGTACCGCCAGACCTGGGCCGCCCCCGAGACCGTCACGCTGCCGGACGGCCGGGTGCGGCCGACGGCGACGCTCATCTACTTCCTGCTGCCCGCGGGCGAGTCCTCGGCCTGGCACCGGGTCGCCTCCGACGAGGTGTGGCTCGCCCACCAGGGCTCGGTCACCCTCGAGCTGGGCGGGGTCGGGCCCGAGCCGGTGCTCGAGACGACGACGGTCGTCGACCGGGCCGCGCCGCAGGCGGTCGTCGCCGCCCACACCTGGCAGCGCACCGTGCCGTCGGCGGACGACGCGCTGGTCAGCTGCCTGGTCTCACCGGGCTTCGACTTCGACGACTTCGAGCTGGCATGAGGACGCTGGTCACCGGCGGCAGCCGCGGCATCGGCGCCGCGACCGCGCTGCGGCTGGCCCGGGCCGGCCACGACCTCGTGCTGGGCTACGCGCGCGACGGCCGGGCCGCCGAGGAGACGCGCCTGGCCGTCGAGGACGCCGGCGCTCGCTGCATCGCGGTGCGCGCGGACCTGACCGACCCGGCCGGCGTCGACCGGCTCTTCGAGGAGGCCGGCGCCCTGACCGGTGTCGTGAACAACGCGGGGGCCACCCTCCACCTCGGGCCGCTGGCCGAGACCCCGGTGGCGGTCGTCCAGGCGACCGTCGACCTCAACCTCACCGCCGCGCTGCTGGTCGCCCGGGCCTCGGTCCGGGCGCTCGGCACGTCGTACGGCGGGACCGGCGGCGTGCTCGTCAACGTTAGCTCGGGCGCGGCGACCCTCGGCGCGCCGGGGGAGTACGTCCAATACGCCGCCGCCAAGGCCGGCGTCGACGCGCTCACGGTCGGGCTCGCCCAGGAGGTCGCCGCCGAGGGCATCCGGGTCGTCGGGGTCGCCCCCGGCATCATCCGCACCGACATCCACGCCGCCGCCGGTGAACCCGGCCGGGTCGAGCGCGTCGGCCCGCTGGTCCCGCTCGGGCGGGCCGGCGAACCCGGCGAGGTGGCCGACGCGATCGCGTGGCTGATGAGCGACGAGGCGTCGTACGTCACCGGCACCACCCTGCGAGTCGCCGGCGGACGGTGAGGTCGGCCCCCGGCCCGTCGAGAACCCGTGCCGTTTGGTCACCAACGACAGGTCCGGGGCGGGAAGTGTTGCGGTTTGGTCACCAAACGGCGGGGTCTTGGTCGGGTGGGTCGGGGCCGGGGGACTGTGCCGTTTGGTCACCAACGACAGGTCCGGGGCAGGAAGTGTTGCGGTTTGGTCACCAACCGCGGCACGTTTCGGCCGCGCCACGGCCCCGGACCCGGAGCTCCACGACACGGATGCGGCTGAGCCCACCGCCGGATCAGGGCTCGATCAGGCCGGCCCGGATCGCGTAGCGGGTCAGCTGGGTGCGGTCGCGCATGCCGAGCTTGGCCAAGATGTTGGCCCGGTGGCGCTCGACGGTCTTGACACTGATCGTCAGGGCGGCGGCGATCTCCTTCGAGGAGCTGCCCTCGGCGATGAGCTTGAGCACCTCGTCCTCACGCTCGGTGAGCACGGTGTCGGGGACCCGCTCGCCGCGGCGCAGCCGATCGAGGTAGTCACGCACCAGCGGGCTCATGGCGGCCGGGTAGACGAACGCCTCGCCGCGCAGCGCCGCCCGGCACGCCGACACCAGGTCCTCGTCGGCGGCCGACTTCAGCACATAGCCGCTCGCGCCGACCTTGAGGGACTCGAAGAAGTACTGCTCGTTGTCGTGCATCGACAGCATCAGCATCCGGGGCGGCTCACCGCGCGAGGAGCGGCGGCCGATCTCGCGAGCGGCCTGGAGGCCGGTCATCCGGGGCATCGCGATGTCCAGCACGACGAGGTCGAGATCGAGGGACCGCGCCAGCTCGACGGCCTCCGCGCCGTCGGCCGCCTCGGCCACCACGGTCAGGTCCGGCTCCTGGTCGAGGATCAAGCGGACCCCCCGCCGGACCAGCGCGTGGTCGTCGACGAGCAGGATGCGCGCGGGGCCACGCCGCTCGGCCGCCTTGAGGCCGTTCACGCGACCGGCACCTCGAGCCGGACCGCCGTCCCGGCCGGCCCGCTGGTCAGTCGCAGGTCGCCGGCCACCAGCCGGGCGCGCTCGCGCATGCCGCGCAGCCCGGCGCCCTCGGTGCGTACGTCGAAGCCGCGGCCGTCGTCGACCACCTCGAGGGCGATCCGGTCGCCGACCCGGGTCAGCGAGAGCTCCACCGCGTCGGCGCGCGAGTGCCGCGCGGCGTTGGTCAGCGCCTCCTGGGCGACCCGGTAGACGACCAGCTCCACGTCGGCGGGCAACGTCGGCAGGCCCGGGCTGACGGCGCGGCGGACCGTCGCGGTGCTGTGCCGGGCGAAGTCGGTGGTCAGTGCCGCCAGCGCGCTGGCCAGGCCCAGGTCGGCGAGCACCCCCGGGCGCAGCTGCCGCGCGACCCGGCGTACGTCGTCGAGACCCTCGCGGGTCGTCTCCCGCAGCTGGGCGAGGTCGGCGGCGAGGTCGGCGGGGGCCCGCTGCTCGGCCTGCTTGAGCCCGAGCAGTACGACGGTCAGCCGCTGGCCGACCTCGTCGTGGAGCTCCTGGGCGATCCGGTGCCGCTCGGCCTCCTGGGCGGCCAGTGCCTTCGCATTGCTGGTGGCGCGCTCCTCCTCCAGGCGGTCGACCATCGCGTTGAAGCCGGTCACCAGCTGGCGTCCGGGCGCGCTGCGCGGCGTCGTCAGCCGGTCCGCCTGGTGCAGCGGGTCGACGGTCGCCATCTCGCGCGCCACGCGGTCGACCGGCGCCAGGCTCGAACGCAGCAGCAACCCGTTCGTGACGAGGGTCGCGACCAGGCCGATGCACAGCACCGCCACCTCGGAGACGACCGGGCGCCTCGACACGCTGAACGGCCCGAGCACGAGCAGGGCCGCGGCGCCGGCCAGCACGGCGCCGTTGATCAACGCCACCTTCCAGTACAGCCGCACGCCGCAAGACTGACACGTGGTGGGCGTCAGGAGGCAGCGCGTGACGCGAAGATGGGTGGTAGCACCCATTCGTTCCGGCGCCTCGGGCACGAAGACTCGAGGCATGACCGACACCGCCCTCCTCCTCATGGCCGCCGTCGTGCTGGTGGCGACCTGGGCGACCACGTGCCTGCGCCACGTGCCGCCCGGCCAGTGGATCGTGGTCACCCGGCGCGGCGTCGTCCGCAGGACCCGCGCCTCGGGGCTGGTGTGGCGCCTGCCGTTCGTCGAGCGCTTCGAGCGTGACCTGTCCCGACCGCACGACCTGCCGGTCGCGGTGCGCGCCACGACCCGGGACGGCGTACCCGTCCTGGTCCTGCTCGAGGCGACCGTCTCCATCCCGGCACCGACCCCCGGCACGCCGTACGCCGACCCCTGGCCCGCCGCCGAGCTGGCCGCAGAGGAGGCCGTCGCCCAGGTCGTGACGGACTGGTCCGCCGGTGACCTGCCCCGGACCGCGGCCGCCGCCCACCGGCCGCTGCGTCGTGCCGTCCGGTCGACGGTCGACGGCCTGGGGGTCGAGGTGCACGACCTCGAGCTCGTGGAGGTCGGGCTCCAGCTGCCCGATGCCGGTCGTGGACCCAGCTGAGCTGAACCTGGTCCTGCTGGCGGGGGCGGGTCTGCTCCTGGTGGCCGTGGCCGCGGTGCGTGTCTCGAGCCGGGCCGGGCTGCCCAGCCTGCTGCTGTACCTCGCGATCGGCCTGGCGGTCGGCGAGGCGGGTATGGGACTGCAGTTCGAGGATGCCCAGCTCACCCAGGTGCTCGGCACGATCGCGCTGGCGGTGATCCTCGTCGAGGGCGGCTTCAGCACCGACTGGCGCGTCGTGCGTCCGGTCGCACCGCTGGCGGCCGTGCTCGCCACCGTGGGGGTGGGGATCTCCGTGGTCGTCACGTCCTCGCTCGTCTACGTGCTGCTCGACGTCGACGTCCGCACCGCGATCCTGCTCGGCGCGGTCGCGTCCTCGACCGACGCCGCCGCGGTCTTCGGCGTGCTCCGCCGCCTCCCGGTGCGGCACCGGCTGCGCGCGACGGTGGAGGCCGAGTCCGGCTTCAACGACCCGCCGGTGATCATCCTCGTCACGGTCGTGACCTCCCCGGCCTGGACCGACGCCGACGGCGTGGGCATCCTCGGCCGGATCGGCTACCAGCTGGTCGTCGGCCTGGTCGTCGGGTACGTCGTCGCGCGGGCGGCCGGGTGGCTGCTGCGCCGCAGCGCCTTCCCCGAGTCCGGGCTCTACCCGGTCGCCACGCTGGCGCTCGCGTTCGTCGCCTACGCCGTCGCCGGCGTCGTCGGCGGCAGCGGGTTGATGGCGATCTATGTCGCGGGTCTGACGCTCGGGAACGCGCGGCTGCCGCACCGCTCCGCCACCGCGAGCTTCGTCGAGGGCCTGGCCTGGCTCGCCCAGATCGGCCTGTTCGTGATGCTCGGGCTGCTGGTCAGCCCCGGCCGGCTGCTCGACGCGCTGCCCTACGCCCTGGTCGTCGGTGCGGCACTGACGCTCGTGGCCCGGCCGCTGTCCGTGGCGCTGTGCGCCACGCCGTTCCGGGTGCCGTGGCGCGACCAGGCCTTCATCTCCTGGGCGGGCCTGCGCGGCGCCGTACCGATCGTGCTGGCCACGATCCCGATGAGCACCGGGATGCCGCAGGCGCACCGGATCTTCGACGTCGTGTTCCTGCTCGTCGTGGTGTTCACGCTGGTGCAGGGCCCGACCCTGCCGTGGGTGACCCGCCGGCTGGGCGCCGCGGTCGACCACCAGCCCCGGCCGGTCGCCATCGAGTCGGCGCCGCTGGAGACCCTGGACGCGACGCTGCTCCAGCTCACCGTCGGGCCGGGGTCGCAGCTGGCCGGTGTCGAGGTCGGAGAGCTCCGGCTCCCTCAACCAGCCGCCGTCTCGCTCGTGCTGCGTGGGCAGGACATCTTCGCGCCGAGCCCGGAGACGGTGCTGCGGGTCGGCGACCACGTGCTGGTCGCCGTCGGCCGGGACCGGCACTCCGAGGTCGAGCGCCGGCTGCACGACGTCAGCGACCGTGGCCGCCTCGCCGGCTGGTACGCCGGCCTCCCGGAGGGCTCCGCCTCCTGACCGGCCACGACCGCCTCCTGGCCGCCTCTTGGCCGCCTCCCGACCGGCGTCTTGGCCCGCGTCCTGACCGGGGGCCCTGACCGGGGTCCTGGCCGGGGTGCTGACCCGCCTCGGCCACGCGGACCCGCCAGCGGGTCGGAACCCCTGCCGTTTGGTCACCAACGACAGGCCCGGGGCCGGAATCGTTGCGGTTTGGTCACCAACGGCGGGGTGTTTGCCTCCGCCGAGGACCACCACCCCGGCCGGTCAGCCGCCCGGGGCGGCTGGCAACTGTTGCCAGCGCACGGGGCCGGTCCTCGTCGCCGGCCACGGTGCCGGGCGACCACCCGGTCACTAGGTTCGAGCCATGAGGGTCCTGCTCGCACTCGGTGGCAACGCCATGACGAACGCCGACGGGCGGGCCCGGCCCGAGGACCAGATCGCGGCCGCGGGCGTCGCGATGGCTGCGGTCGCCGAGCTCCTCGAGGCCGATGTCGAGGTGGTCATCACCCACGGCAACGGGCCCCAGGTCGGCAACCTGCTGGTCAAGAACGAGCTCGCCGCGGGTGTCGTCCCGCCGGTCCCGCTCGACTGGTGCGGCGCGCAGACGCAGGCGACGCTGGGGTTCGTGCTCATGAACGCGCTGGAGGCGGCGCTCACGGAGCACGGCGTCGAGCGTCGCACGGCCACGCTGGTGACCCGCGCGCTCGTCGACGCCGACGACGCCGGCTTCACCCATCCGACCAAGCCGATCGGCCGGTTCCTGCCCGCGGACGAGGCGGCGGTGCTCGTCGAGCACGGCGAGACCTGGGAGGACCGGGGCGAGAAGGGCTGGCGCCGCGTGGTCGCCTCGCCCGAGCCGGTCGAGATCCTCGACGCGCCGGCGGTGCAGGCCCTGGTCGAGGCCGGGTTCGTGGTCGTCGCCAACGGCGGCGGGGGCATCCCCACCGTGCGCGCCGCCGACGGCACGCTGCATGGCGTCGAGGCCGTGATCGACAAGGACCTGGGCGCTGCCCTGCTCGCCGGCACCGTCGCCGCGGACGTCCTCGTGATCGGCACCGACGTACCCCACGCCGTGCTGCGCTACGGCACCCCCGACGCCGAGCCGCTCGGCACGGTGACCGTCTCGCAGCTGCGGGCGTACGCCGCCGAGGGGCACTTCGCGAGCGGCTCGATGGGTCCGAAGGTCGATGCCGCCTGCCGGTTCGTCGAGGCCGGCGGGTCCCGGGCCGTCATCACCGACCTGGGCCACATCACCCACGCCATCACGGGCGACGCCGGCACCGTCGTCGTACCGGACTAGCCCCACCAGCCCGACCAGCACCTACCAGGAGGACATCACCCATGCCCGACGCCATCGAGGTACGCAAGGTCCCGATCCACTCCGTCGCCGACGCGAGCGAGCTCGCGAAGCTCATCGACGACGGCGTGATGCGGGCCGAGCGGGTCATCGCGATCATCGGCAAGACCGAGGGCAACGGCGGGGTGAACGACTACACCCGGATCATCGCCGACCGCGCGTTCCGCGAGGTCCTCGTCGAGAAGGGCGCCCCGGCCGAGCAGGTCAAGCAGGTCCCGATCGTGTGGTCCGGCGGCACCGACGGCGTGATCAGCCCGCACGCGACGATCTTCGCGACCGTCCCGCCGGAGGACCTGACCGGCGACCTCGCGCCCTCCGACGAGCCCCGGCTGACCGTCGGCTTCGCGATGAGCGAGCGGCTGGCGCCCGAGGACATCGGCCGCAGCGCGATGATCACCAAGGTCGCCGACGCGGTGAAGGTCGCGATGGAGCGGGCTGGCATCACCGACCCCGCCGACGTGCACTACGTGCAGACCAAGACCCCGCTGCTGACCATCCACACGATCCGCGACGCCAAGTCGCGCGGCAAGACCGTGTGGACCGAGCACACCCACGAGTCGATGGACCTCTCCAACGGCTGCACCGCCCTCGGCATCGCGGTCGCACTCGGCGAGATCGAGATGCCGAGCGACGAGGACGTCATGCACGACCGCTCGCTGTACTCCTCGGTCGCCTCGTGCTCGTCCGGCGTGGAGCTCGACCAGGCCCAGGTGGTCGTGGTCGGCAACGCGCCCGGCGTCGGCGGCCGCTACCGCATCGGCCACTCGGTGATGAAGGACGCGCTCGACCAGGACGGCATCTGGGAGGCCATCAAGGACGCCGGCCTCGACCTGCCCGAGCGGCCGCGCACCTCCGACCTCGACGGCCGGTTGGTCAACGTCTTCCTCAAGTGCGAGGCCTCCCAGGACGGCCAGGTCCGCGGCCGCCGCAACGCGATGCTCGACGACTCCGACGTGCACTGGCACCGCCAGATCAAGTCCTGCGTCGGCGGCGTCACGGCTGCGGTCACCGGCGATCCCGCGGTGTTCGTGTCCGTCTCCGCGGCCCACCAGGGCCCCGACGGCGGTGGCCCGGTCGCCGCGATCGGCGACCTGGGCTGAGGCATCGTCTGCAGGGATACCCGGTCGACCGGGTATCCCTGCAGATGACAGCCGTTGCAACGGCCGTCAGGCGTCAGGACT
>NZ_DASWVI010000379.1:0-13658 GCF_036401255.1 Nocardioides sp.
CCGGCGCGCGCAGCGCCAGCAGCCCCGGCCGCAGCGGCGCCACCCCCGGTCGCAGCTCCTCGGCGGCGGCGAGCACCGGCTCGAAGGCCCGGGCATCCCGGTCGGGCGACGCGGGGTAGACCAACAGCTCGGGGCAGCGCGACTGCGCGTCGCGGCGGCGCATCCCGCGGCGTACGCCGAAGGCCCGGGCGCCGCCGTTGCACGCCTGCACGATGTTGGCGCTGAACACCGCCGCCGGCAGGTGCGTCGGCAGCCCCTCGTCGACCAGGGCGGCGACCACCGGCCAGTCCGGGCACCACACGACCATGACCCGTGCGACCACTAGCTGGCCTCCTCCACGACCCGGGCGGGCGCGACGGCCGGCTCGGCGCGGCGGTAGGTCTGGTCCGCCGCGGGGAACCACAGCGCCCCGCGGCGCGGCGGCGCCGAGCCCCGCTGGGCCTCGACCAGCAGCCGACGCGACCGTAGGTGCCCCTCGCCCTGACCGACCCCCGACCAGGCGGGCTCGCGGGTGGTCAGCCGTACCTCGCAGCGCGGCCAGTCCCCGGGGTGTGCCTCCAGCGCGACCAGGGTGGCGGCGCGCAAGCGCTGCCGGGCGGCCAGCTTGCCGGCGACCTGCTCGGGGACCCGTCCGGGCGGACGGACCACCACGAGGGTGACCACGTCGAGGAGCGCGGCGGTCACCTCCAGCCACTGGTCGCCGGGGTCGGGCACCAGCACCGTCCGGTCGAGGTCGATGCCGAGCGCGTACGCCGCCTCCGCCCCGAAGTCGCCCACCCCCACGACCGCGCACCAGCTGCCCGTCCGCGACGGGCCGGCCATCAGCGCGAGCGCCAGGCTCGCGCTGTCGACGGCGTAGCTGCTGCCGGCCCGCAGCTGGACCAGCCCCGCCAGCGCCGGGTGGGTCTCGAGCGCGAGCTGCGGGACGCCGTCATGCATGCGCGCCATCCGGCCGCGCAGCTGCGCGATCGTGTCAGCGGTGCTGGTCGGGGTGCCCACACCCCATCATCGAACATGTGTTCGAGTCAGTCAATCGGGCGGCCGGACCTGTCAGCCGAAACCCGCACGACACGCCGATGCCCCTCGGCGTGTCGTGCGGGTTTCACCGGCCGACCGGTGAAACCCGCCGGCGCGTCACCCGCCGTACAGCGAGTCGATCAGCTCCTGGTTGTTCTTCTCCACGATGTTGCGCTTGACCTTCATCGAGGGGGTGAGCTCACCGGACTCGATGGTCAGGTCGTGGTCGAGGAGGCGCCACTTCTTGACGGTCTCCCACCGGTTCAGGCGCGAGTTGAGCTCGTCGACGTACTCCCCCACCATCTTGTGCACGGCGTCGGAGTTGACGATCTCGGCGTACGACGCGCCGACCATGCCGTTCTCCTCCGCCCAGCCGGCCATCGCGTCGGGGTCGAGGGTGATCAGCGCGACCACGTAGTTGCGCTCGTTGCCGAACACCAGGAACTGGCTGGCGTAGGGGCAGACCGCCTTGAACTTCGACTCGATCGCCGACGGCGCGACGTACTTACCACCGGAGGTCTTGAACAGGTCCTTGATCCGGCCGGTGATCGTGAGGAAGCCGTCGGCGTCGAGGCTGCCCTTGTCACCGGTGTGCAGCCAGCCGTCCTCGGTGAGCGTGGCGGCGGTCTCCTCGGGCAGGTTGTGGTAGCCGGCCATGATGTGCGGCCCGCGCAGCATGACCTCGTCGTTCTCGCCGATCTTGACCTCGGCGCCCGGCAGCGCCGGACCGACGGTGCCGATCTTGTACGTCGCCGGGTGGTTGACCGTGGCGCCCGCGGCGTTCTCGGTCATGCCGTAGCCCTCGAGGATGAGGATCCCGGCGGCGTGGAACCACTCGGCGATCTCGGCGTTCAGCGCGGCCGAACCGGAGATGAAGAACCGCACCCGGCCACCGAAGCGCTCGCGGACCTTGCTGAAGACGAGCTTGTCGAACAGGCCGTGCTGGAGCCGCAGCGGCAACGGCACCGAGCGGCCCTCGCGCTTGTGCTGGTCGACCTCGATGCCGACCTCGAAGGCCTTCTTGAAGATCTTCTCCTTGGCGCCGCCCTCGGCCGCCTGCATGGTCACGATGCGCGCGTGCGCCTTCTCGAAGATGCGCGGCGCGGCGCCCATGAACGTCGGCTTGACCACGCCCAGGTTGTCGACGATCTTCTCGACCCGGCCGTCGATGGCGGTGGCGAAGCCGCAGGCCAGCTGCGCAGAGAGGAGCACCTTGCCGAACGAGTGGGCCATCGGCAGCCACAGGAACTGCAGGTCGTCCTCGTGGAGGATGTCCTGCACCTGGATCGCGGTGCCCTCGTAGACCCACGAGCGGTGCAGCAGCCGCACCCCCTTGGGCCGACCGGTGGTGCCGGAGGTGTAGATCAGGGTCGCGAGCTGGTCGGGCGCGATCGAGCGGACCGTCTCCTCGACGACGCCGGGGTGCTCGGCGAGGTAGGCATCACCGAGCTCCGCCAGGTCGTCGAGCCCGATGATCCAGTCGCCGTCGGTCGTGCCGTCGAAGGTGACGATCTTGGCGAGGTGCGGCAGCTCGTTGCGGTGCTCCTTGAGCTTGGCGATCTGCTCGTCGTCCTCGGCGAAGACCACGCGGCACTCGGAGTCACCGAGGATGTACGCCGTGTCCTCGGCGTTGGTCGACGGGTACACGGTGGTCGTGGCGCCCGCGGCGCACATGATCGCCAGGTCGGCGAGGATCCACTCGTAGCGGGTGCCGGCCGCGATGCCCACGCGCTGCTCGGACTGGATGCCCAGCGAGAGCAGCCCGGCGGCGAGCCTCTCCACCAGGTCACCCGCCTGCCGCCAGGTGACCGACTCCCACGCCTCACCCCGGGGGTAGCGGAAGGCCTCGCGCTCGGCGGAGGCCGCCACGCGGTCGAGGAACTGGAGCGCGAAGTTCTGGGTGAGGTTGTCGACGAAGCCGGCGTCGTAGTTGGGGACGCTGCTGGCCTGGGCGGTCATGGGCACTCCTGCGGTACGGCCGAGGGAACGGGGTTGCGGAGTAACCTAGATCACTTGTCGAACTGGCGGGTAGCAAACCCCCAGTACGTGGACGTCAGCCGCGGGCGGCGACGTACTTCTCGGCCGTCTCCCGCGCCTCGGCGACCAGGCCCTCGACGCGCAACAGCTCGGGCAGCAGGTCGGTCCGCGTGGTCAGCGCCCGGTACATCGTCGAGACGGTCACGCCGTGGCCGGGACGGTGGACGACGGCGATCTCGTCACCCGCGCCGACCTCGCCCTCGACGAGGACCCGCAGGTAGGGCCCCGGCCGGCCGACCGCGCCGAACCGCTTCACCCAGGCTCGGTTGTCGTAGCCACCGACGCCCATCCAGCCCTTGAAGTCGTTGCACGGGATGCGCACGCTGGCGACCTCGAACTCGGCCGTCCCGATCCGCCAGCGCTCCCCGACCTCGGCCCCGTTGACGTCGAGGCCACGCGTGGTGAGGTTCTCGGCGAACATCCCGTCGCGGATCTCCTGTCCGAGCTCGGCCGCCCACCAGTCGAGATCCTCGCGGGCGAAGACGTAGACCGCCTGGTCGACGCCGCCGTGGTGCTTGGTGTCCCCGACCTGGTCGCCCTCGAGGCCGAGGGTGCGTACGGCGACGCGGCCGGCCACCGGCCGCTTGTCCATGCCGGAGTGGCCGAGGTTCGCGTACGGCGCGTCACGGTCGAGGCCGACGTTCACGGAGTGCAGGATCGCCACGCGCTCATCCTCCCAGGCCGACGGCTCAGTCCTGAACCGATTTCGCGACCGCGACGCAGCGCGTCAGGTAGTCGTCGTCCGGGACCAGCCGGACGGTGCCGGGCGGGTCCTGGAGCCGCCACAGCGCGTTGCACATCATCCGGAGGACGACCCAGTCGCGGGCGCGGGCCTCGTCGAGCCCGGCCACGTCGACCAGGGTGTGGAACCGCAGCCGGATCCCATCGCGCACGCTGCGCGTGGCCGAGAGCAGCTCCTCCCACCGGTTCCACAGCATCGGCGCAGGCTCGTAGTGCGGGTCACCGCTGAGCGGCTTGGGGTCGATGGCCAGCCACGGCTCGCGGTCGCCGGCGAGGACGTTCGCGTAGTGCAGGTCGGCGTGCACCAGCCACCCGTCGGTGGCCTCGTCGGCCACGAACATGCGGCCGATCGACACCGCCTGCTCCACCATCCGCCGGGGCACCGGCGCGTCGCGCGGGAGCGCAGCGAGCTCGTCGCACCACCGGGTCACGCACGAGGACAGCGTGAGGAGCTGGGGCGGGGCGGGCACGTGCAGGCGCTCGTAGAGGGCGCCCACGACCTCGCAGGCCTCCACGTCCCACACGTCGCCGAGGTCCTCGGGATGCAGGCGCTCGAGCAGCAGCGCGAACCGGTGCGGGTCGGCGCGCAGCAGCTCGACCGCGCCGTCGCCGTGCCAGCGCTGCAGCGCGACGTGCTCGAGCTCGGCCTCCCAGTGCGGCCAGCTCACCTTCAGCGCCGCCGGACGCCCGCCGGCGGTCCGCACCGGCAGCACGAGCGCGCAGTAGCCGTGCGTCGCCGGTCCATCCGCGGTGAGCTGCCAGTCCGCCAGCAGGTCGCGCACCAGGCCCGGGAGCCGGTCGAGGAACGCGGCCCACTCCGGCCCGCGGCCGGCGTACGCCGAGAACCCCTCCGGGACCACCACCGTCACTCCCCCATCCCACCAGACCGGTGGTCACCGATCACTTGCCGATCTGGAAAGTGTTCGATAGCTTTCCAGCATGGAAAGTGACGAGATCCGCCAGGCGCTACGTGAGGCCGAGCGTGCCGAGGCCGCACCGTGGACGGACTACCCGCCCACCCCACGGTGGTACCCACCTGCCACCGGCCTCTGGGCGGCGGGCCTCACCGCGGTCCTCGGCGGCCTCGACGGCCTCCTCCACAGCCTCGGCGTGCTCAGCCTCGTGATCCTCGAGCTGGCCTTCCTGCGCTGGTACACCCGCTACCGCGGCGGCATGTGGCCCACCGGCCGGCCGCCGCGCGAGTTCCGGTCCGCGATCGCCTGGTTCCTCGTGGCCCTCGCGCTCATCGCAGGGGCGGCCCTCGCGCTGGCGACCGTCAGCCTGGTGGCGGCCGTGGGGCTCGTCGCCGTCTCGGTCACGCTCGTCGTGGCGCGCTACGAGCAGGCGTACGCCGACGCCGCGCGCCGCGCCCGCGAGCGGCTCGCGTGAGCGAGCCCGCCGTCGGAGAGGCCGCCTCCGCGCTCGAGGGGCTCGACCCGGTCCTCACCGCCCCGAAGCGACTGGCGGCCATGGCGCTGCTCAGCCGGTCGGCGGCGGCGGACTTCGCAGTGCTGCGCGAGCACCTCGGGGTCAGCGAGTCCGACCTGTCCAAGCAGATGTCGGCGCTGGCCGCCGCGGGCTACGTCACCGCCCGCAAGTCCGGCCGCGGTCGCGGCAGCGTGACGACGTACGCGGCCACCCGCGACGGGAAGAAGGCCTACGCCCGCCACCGCTCAGCGCTCGAGGCGATCCTCAAGGGCTGAGCGTGGTCCGGATCCAGTGGTCGGGCGGCAGGTCCGGCTTGCCCGGGACCGACTCCTCGGCCTCAGCCCAGGCCTCGCCCCAGAGCTCGCTCGCCACCCCGCGCCAGAACGCGGCAGCCGCCTCGTTGCCGTGCTGGAACGGGATCGACCAGGCGCCGGGGTGCCGCTCCACGATCTCGCGAGCCAACCACCCGCCCAGACCGCCGCGTCGGGCCGCCGGCACCACGAAGAACGCCTGCATCGTGCAGGTCCCGGACCCGACACCGCGCACCGTCGCGAACGCGACGGGGGCGTCCTCCCCGGTGTTCGGGTGCGGCCGCCAGGCCAGGTAGCCGGCACCATCGGCCCGCGGGTGCTCGTCGAGCCACTCGTGCCGGTAGCGACCGTCGGCGTACGGGAATCCGCCGACGATGGCGCCGAGGTCGTGCCGGAAGTCCTGCCAGAGCCAGGCGACGATCCCCCACTCGCTGTCGGCAACCGGCCGGACGACCGGAGGTGGGGTCACTTCTTGCCCTTCTCCCCCGTCGGTGCGTTGGAGAGCGCGGCGATGAACGCCTCGGGCGGCACCTCGACGGTGCCGATGTTCTTCATCCGCTTCTTGCCGGCCTTCTGCTTCTCGAGCAGCTTGCGCTTGCGGCTGATGTCGCCGCCGTAGCACTTGGCGAGCACGTCCTTGCGGATCGCGCGGATGTTCTCGCGCGCGATGACCCGCGCGCCGATCGCGGCCTGGATCGGGACCTCGAACTGCTGCCGCGGGATCAGCTCCTTGAGCTTGCCCGCCATCATCACGCCGTAGGAGTACGCCGCGTCACGGTGCACGATCGCGGAGAACGCGTCGACCGGCTCCCCCTGGAGCAGGACGTCGACCTTGACCAGGTCGGCCGCCTGCTCACCGGATCGCTCGTAGTCCAGGGACGCGTAGCCCTTGGTGCGCGACTTGAGCTGGTCGAAGAAGTCGAAGACGATCTCGCCCATCGGCAGGGTGTAGCGCATCTCGACGCGGTCCTCGGAGAGGTAGTCCATCCCCTGGAGGCTGCCGCGCTTGGTCTGGCACAGCTCCATGATCGTGCCGATGTAGTCGCTCGGGCTCAGGATCGTGGCGCGGACGACGGGCTCGCGGATCTCGGCGATCTTGCCCTCGGGGAACTCGCTGGGATTGGTGACCTCGACCTCGGAGCCGTCCTCCATCTGGACGTGATAGACCACGTTGGGCGCGGTGGAGATCAGGTCGAGGCCGAACTCCCGCTCGAGGCGGTCCCGGGTGATCTCCATGTGCAGCAGGCCGAGGAAGCCGCAGCGGAAGCCGAAGCCCAGGGCACCGGAGGTCTCCGGCTCGTAGGTGAGCGCGGCGTCGTTGAGCTGGAGCTTCTCCAGCGCCTCGCGCAGGTCGCCGAACTGGTCGCCGTCGATCGGGTAGAGCCCGGCGTAGACCATCGGGTTCGGGTGCTTGTAGCCGCCGAGCGCCTCGCTCGCGGGGCCGTTCTGGGTGGTCACCGTGTCGCCGACGCGAGACTGACGCACGTCCTTCACGCCGGTGATCAGATAGCCGACCTCGCCGACGCCGATCTCGTTGGCCTTGACCTGCTCGGGGCTGATCACGCCGAGCTCGAGCAGCTCGTGGGTCGCGCCGGTCGACATCATCTTGATCCGGTCGCGGTGGGTGAGCTTGCCGTCGACCACCCGCACGTAGGTGACCACGCCGCGGTAGGTGTCGTAGACGGAGTCGAAGATCAGCGCGCGGGCCGGCTTGTCGGCCTCCCCCACCGGTGCCGGCGTCTGGTGGACGATCTCGTTGAGGAGCTCGGGGACGCCGATCCCGGTCTTGGCGCTGACCCGCAGCACGTCCTCGGGCTCGCAGCCGACCAGGCCGGCGAGCTCGGCGGCGTACTTCTCCGGGTTGGCGCCGGGCAGGTCGATCTTGTTGAGCACCGGGATGATGTGCAGGTCGGCGCCCATCGCGAGGTAGAGGTTCGCGAGCGTCTGCGCCTCGATGCCCTGGGCCGCGTCGACGAGCAGGATCGCGGCCTCGCAGGCCTCCAGCGAGCGGGACACCTCGTAGGTGAAGTCGACGTGGCCCGGGGTGTCGATCATGTTGAGCACGTAGGTGCCGGGCTCGGCGCCCGCGGTGTTGCCGGCGGGGACCGTCCAGGGCATCCGCACCGCCTGGCTCTTGATCGTGATGCCGCGCTCGCGCTCGATGTCCATCCGGTCGAGGTACTGCGCCCGGGCGCTGCGCTCGTCGACCACGCCGGTGAGCTGCAGCATCCGGTCGGCCAGGGTCGACTTGCCGTGGTCGATGTGCGCGATGATGCAGAAGTTCCGGATGATGGCCGGAGGGGTCTGGCCGGGCTGCGGTGCACTCATGGTGGCGCCATTGTTCCATCGGGGCGCCGGAATGCCTTACTCCGTGGCGATCAGTCCACGCTCTCGCCCGCGAACCCGATCAGCCAGTGGAGGCCGTACCGGTCGACGACCTGGCCGTCCCAGTCACCCCACGGCCGCACCTGAAGGTCGTCGACGACCCTGCCCCCCTCCGTGAGCCGCGAGAACCACGTGCGCATGGTCGCGGGCTCGGCCGTGCCGAGCAGCGAGAGCATCAGGCCCTCGCAGCTCACGGGGCGCTCGTCGCCCGCCGCGTCCGCGCCCGAGAGAGCCACCGGACCCTCGACCAGCATGCCGTGGGCGATCGCGTCCCCGGGGCCGTCGTCGCGCCGGAACTCGGCGAACGTGTTGAGGTGCACGGTGCCGCCGAACACGTCGCCGTAGAAGCCCAAGGCCTCGCGAGCCGTGCCAGGGAAGAACACATAGGGAGTGGGAGCCGTCACGGGCAGCGTGCTAGGGAGTCCTCAGGCCCTAATCCACGCTCTCGACGAACTCCTTGGTCTTGGCGATCGCGAACCCCCAGCCCTGCTCGAGCGTCGGCTTGGGCGGTACGGCGATCTCCGAGGGGTTGGTCAGCACGTCGAGCAGCACCGGCCCGTCGTGGGCCAGCGCCTCGCGGACCGCCGCGTCCACCGCGTGCGGGTCGTCGACCCGGATGCCGCGCAGGCCGATCACCTCGGCCACCCGGGCGAAGTCGGGGTTCTCCAACGTCGTGCCGAAGGCCGGGAGCCCGACCTGCTCCATCTCCAGGCGCACCATCCCGAGGCTGCCGTTGTCGAACACCACCAGCTTGACCGGAAGGTCGTGGGTGGCCGCGGTGATGAGGTCGCCGAGCAGCATCGACACCCCGCCGTCGCCGCAGAACGCCACGACCTGGCGCGTGCGGTCCAGCGCCTGGGCGCCCAGCGCCTGGGGCATCGCATTGGCCATGGAGCCGAGGTTGTAGGAGCCGAGCAGCTGGCGACCGCCGCCCATCCGGACGAACCGCGCCAGCCACGTCGTCGCCATGCCGGTATCGGAGGTGAACACCGCGTCCGCCGTGGCGTGCCGGTCGAGCGCGGCGGCCAGCAGCTCGGGCCGGACCCGGCCGTCGGGGTTCTCGGCCTTGCGGCGCAGCAGCCCGCGCGGCTTGCTCTCGTAGTCGGGGTCGGTGAGGTGCACCTGGCGCTCGCGCCACGCGTCGTACGACGAGCGTGTCTCCTCCAGCAGCGACCGGTCGGCCTTGGGCTCGAGCAGCGGGAGCAGCGCGTCGAGCGCGAGGCCGGTGTCGCCGACCACGCCGTGGTCGACCGGGTGGCGGCGGCCGATGTGGGAGCCGTCGGCGTCGACCTGCACCACGACCTTGCCGTCGGGGTAGAACGCCTTGTACGGGAAGTCGGTGCCGAGCATCAGCAGCAGGTCGCATCCCTCGAACGCGACGGCGCTCGCCTTGTTGCCGAGCAGGCCTGACTGGCCGACCTCGAACGGGTTGTCGCCGTCGAACGCCTCCTTGCCCTTCAGCGTGACGACCATGGGCGCGCCGAGCCGGTCGGCGAGCTCGAGGACCCGAGCCCGCGCGTGGCCGGCGCCATGGCCGACGAGGAGCGCCACCCGGTCGGCGGCGTTGATGGCGGCGGCGGCCGCGGAGACCGACTCGGGGGTCGGCGCTGCGGCCGGCTGGTCGGTGACGAAGCGCGGCACCGGCGTGTGCTTGGGCAGCTCGAGGTCGCCCACGTCGCCGGGGAGCGTGAGCACGGCGACGCCACGCTGCTGGAGCGCCGCGTTGCCGGCCTGCTCGAGAAGGGCCGGGAACTGCTCGGCCGTGCTCACGGTGGCGTTGAACACCGCGACGTCGGCGAACAGCACCTCGTTGTCGACCTCTTGGAAGAAGTCGGTGCCGATCTCCTCCCGGGGCACCTGTCCGCAGATCGCGAGGACCGGCGCGTGTGACTTCTTGGCGTCGTAGAGGCCGTTGAGCAGGTGGATCGCGCCAGGGCCGACGGTGCCCATGCACACACCGAGCCGACCGGTCAGCTGCGCCTGCGCGCCGGCCGCGAACGCACCGGCCTCCTCGTGGCGCACGCCCACCCAGTCGACTCGCTCCTCGCGGCGGATCGCATCGGTCACGGGATTGAGGGCGTCGCCGACCACGCCCCAGACCTGGGTGACGCCGTGGTCGGCAAGGGCCTGGATGAGCAGCTCAGCGACGGTGGTCATGGGTCGGGAGTACCCGCGCCGGGTTGGGGCAATCGGTTCGCGGCCGCCGACCGGCGTGCACGAGGATGGACGCGTGAGCGCCGTACGCCGTCCGACGACCATCCCCCACGGCGAGACCGCCCGACGGCTCGAGTGGCCGCACCTGCCGCCGCGCATCCGGGCCCTCGTCGAGGAGCGGTGCGGCTCGCCCGTGGTCGACGCGGAGTCGCAGGGCGCGGGCTTCACCCCCGGCTTCGCGTCGGTGCTGACCTGTGCGGACGGCTCGCGACACTTCGTGAAGGCCGCCTCGCAGAAGGCGCAGCGCCTGTTCGCCGAGGCCTACCGCGAGGAGGCGCGCAAGCTCACCGCCCTGCCGGCCGATGCCCCCGCACCCCGGCTGCGGTGGCTGCACGACACCGGACATCCGGAGGACTGGGTGGTGCTCGGGATCGAGTACGTCGCGGCGCGGCAGCCGGCCCGGCCGTGGCGATCGGAGGACCTGGCGGCGTGCGTGGCGATGACCGAGCGGATGGCCACCACGCTCACCCCACCACCCGAGGGCCTGGTCGTCGACGAGTTCGCGACCGAGTTCGCCGAGTGGCCGGCGTACTGGGACGACGTCCGCCGTGAGCACGCCGAGGAGGCCGCCGCCCTGGCCGCGCGGTTCACCGAGGTCACGGGCGGGACGACCCTGGTGCACACCGACGTCCGCGACGACAACCTGCTGCTCGCCCCGGACGGCCGGGTGCTGCTGTGCGACTGGAACTGGCCGGTGACCGGGGCCTCGTGGCTCGACACGCTGTTCCTGCTGATCGGGCCGCGGGGTGACGGGCTGGACGTGGACGCGGTGCTGGCGGACTCGCCGCTCACCCGCGACCTCGACCCGGAGGCGATCGACATCGTGCTCGCGCTCGTCACCGGCTACTTCCTGCGATCCGCGGACCAGCCGGTGCCGCCGACCTCGCCGTACATGCGAGACGCGCAGCGCTGGCAGGGCGAGGTGTGCTGGGAGTGGCTCTGCGAGCGGCGCGGGTGGGGTTTCGAGACGGGTCGCTGAGCCCCGCCCTGGCGCGCGTGTCTCAGCCGAGCCCTCCTCAACCTCCCCCGCTGACGCTCGCGCGTCGCAGGCTCCGCGCGAGCTGCGGGTGAATTTGGGCGGCTGAGCGGGGCGCTGCTAACCTTGTCCGTCGCGTGTCCGGCTGTCCGCACGCCGATGCGCACCCCTGACATCACACCCTGTCCACACCGACCAGAAGGCTGCTCCAGTGGCGAACATCAAGTCCCAGATCAAGCGGAACAAGCAGAACGAGAAGCGTCACGAGCGCAACAAGGCGGTCAAGACCAGCCTGAAGACCGCCGTGCGCAAGTTCCGCGAGGCCGCCGAGGCCGGCGACAAGGACTCCGCCGTGGCGCTGGGTCGCGACGCCGCCCGCAAGCTGGACAAGGCCGCCTCGAAGGGTGTCATCCACAAGAACCAGGCCGCGAACCGCAAGTCCGCGATCGCCAAGAAGGCCGCCTCTCTCTGAGCTCAGATCTTCCACGTTGACCCGCCCGAGAGTCTCGGGCGGGTCGACGTCATTTCGGGGTCGGGCGTCGGCGGGCGTCCTCGGGAACGATCAGCGGGGCTCGCGCAGGGCGGTGATCGTCAGGACCAGCCGCTCGAGGGTGTACGACGGGTCGCTGGCCGCGCCCTTGATGTCGGCGTCGGCCTGGGCGACCGCGCGGATCGCCCGGGCGATGCCGCCGTCGGACCAGCCGCGGGACTGGTCGCGGATCGTGCGCAGCTTCCACGGCGGCACGCCCACCTCGCGGGCCAGGTCGGCCTCGCGCATCCCGCGCGGTGCCGCCTTGTAGCGGGCCACCCCCCGCGCTCCCCCGGCGAAGGCCGAGGTGACCAGCACCGGCGCGGTGCCACCGTCGAGGGCCCACCGCAGCTCCTCGAGCGCGGCGGTGCGACGTCCCCAGAACGCCGCGTCGGCTACCGCGAACGACTTGGCCTCGGCGCGACCGCCGAAGTACTGCTTGACCTTCTCGACGCTCAGCGGCTGCCCGGGAAAGTCGTTGGTCAGCTGGTCGGCGGCCGCCGACAGTGAGCGCAGGTCCTGGCCGACCGCCTGCACGAGGAAGTCGGCGGCCTCCTGGTCGATCGTCGAGCCGTGACTGCGCACCTCGGCGGCGACGAAGCCGGGGAACTCCGAGGGCCGCAGCTCGCCGGACTTGGACTCGGTGACCGACGCGAGCTTGCGCAGCTTGGTGAGCGTGCCGCTCCCCTTCTGCCCGCCGCCGTGCACCAGCACCAGCGCGACGTCCTCGGACGGCGCCGCCGCATAGGCCACGAGCCCCTCGACGGACTCCTCGGGCAGGTTCTCGAGGCCGCGCACGACCACGCACCGGATGCTGGAGAACAGCGACGGAGCCGCGAGCTCCCCGAGGGTCGCCAGCGTGAGGTCGCTCGCGGCGGACTCGGCGAGCTCGGCCTCGGCGTCGTGGGCGCGGACCGCGGCACGCACCGCGGCGACCGTCCGCTCGTTGAGGAACTCCTCCTTGCCGGTCACCAGCGTGACCCGGCCCAGAACGTCTGCCGCGCGCGGCTGCGAGGGACCTGCCATGGTGCGCTCACCCTAACGCGTGGCCACCGACAGCCCGCCGTCCGAGCCGTCGCCGACCACCGCGATGTCGCCGTCGCGGTCGGTGCGCAGCACCCGGATCCCCGCGTCGGTGAGCGGGTCCAGTGTCGAGGCCGCCGGGTGGCCGTAGTCGTTGTCGGCCCCGACCGAGACCAGCGCCGCTCGGGCGCCCAGCGAGAGCAGCCAGTCCTCGTCCTGGTAGCGGCTGCCGTGGTGCGGCACCTTGAGCACGTCGACGCGCAGCCCGGGGAGCGCTCGAGCGAGTGCGGCCTGCCCCTCCGGCTCGACGTCGCCGCTCAGCAGCAGCCGCAGCCCGCCGACCTCGACGAGCAGCACGACGCTGGCCTCGTTGGCCGTGCTGCCGTCGCCCGGGCCCACCGTCGGGGAGTCGGCCGGCGGCCAGAGCACCTGGAAGGAGACCGCCCCCACGCGACGCGTGGCACCGTACGGCGCGGGGACCGCCTCGACACCGGTGCCCGCGAGCGCCTCACCCACCTCGGCGACGCCCTGGGGCGGGTCGAGCAGCCGGGTCGTCTCGACCGCGCCCACGGTCCGGCCGCCGAGCACGCCGGGCAGCCCGTCGACGTGGTCGGCGTGGAAGTGGGTCAGCACGACCAGGGGGACGGCGTCGATCTCGAGCCGATCGAGGCAGGCGTCCACGAGACCCGGGTCGGGGCCGGCGTCGACCACCACGGCGGTGTGCGGCCCGGCGTTGAGCACGAGCGCGTCCCCCTGGCCGACGTCACACGCCACGAGGACCCACCCGGCGGGCGGCCACCCCGGTGTCGGCACCCGGACCAGCACGGCCACGACCAGAACCGCGCAGCAGGCCAGGCCGGTGGACCGGCGCCGGAGCACCAGCGGGCCCGCCAGCGCGACGACGGTCACGAGCAGGGTCAGCGCGAGGAGCGAGGCCGCCCCCGTGCCCCACGCGAGGGCGGCGGACGGCAGGTCGGCGCCGCGGGTGGCGACCACC
>NZ_DASWVI010000380.1:0-4211 GCF_036401255.1 Nocardioides sp.
GACCGCGCAGATGCCCCGGACCAGCAGGTCGACCGGCACGCCGGCGCGCGAGGCCCGGTAGAGCGCGTCGATGGTCGCCTCGTCGACGATCGAGTTGGCCTTGATCCGGATCCGGGCGTCCTTGCCGGCGCGGGCGTGCTCGATCTCGCGGTGGATCTGCTGGACCAGACCGGTGCGTACCGAGTCGGGCGCGACGAGCAGCTCCTCGTACGACGCCTTGCGGCTGTAGCCGGAGAGGTTGTTGAACAGGTGGGCGACGTCCTCGCCGATCCGCTCGTTGGTGGTGATCAGGCCGAGGTCCTCGTACATGCGCGAGGTCTTGGGGTTGTAGTTGCCGGTGCCGATGTGGGTGTAGCGGCGGATGCCGTCGGGCTCGTCGCGCACGACCATCGAGAGCTTGCAGTGGGTCTTGAGGCCGACCAGGCCGTAGACGACGTGGCAGCCGGCCTGCTCGAGCTTGCGGGCCCAGCGGATGTTGGCCTCCTCGTCGAAGCGGGCCTTGATCTCGACGATCACCAGCACCTGCTTGCCGGCCTCGGCGGCGTCGACGAGCGCGTCGATGATCGGGGAGTCGCCCGAGGTGCGGTACAGCGTCTGCTTGATCGCGAGCACGTGCGGGTCGGCGGCGGCCTGCTCGAGGAAGCGTTGCACCGAGGTCGCGAACGAGTCGTACGGGTGGTGCAGCAGTACGTCGTGGCGCCGGGTCGCCTTGAACACGTCGACGGGCGCGGCGGACTCGACCTCGGCGAGCCGCAGGTGGGTGGTGGGCAAGAACGCGGGGTACTTCAGCTCCTGGCGGGGCAGGTCGGCGATGTCGTGCAGGCCGCGCAGGTCCAGCGGCCCGCGCAGCCGGAACACCTCCTCCTCGGAGATGCCGAGCTCGGACATCAGCAGGTCGAGCACCTGCGGGGCGATCGACTCCTCGACCTCGAGCCGGACGGGCGGCCCGAACCGGCGGCGCAGCAGCTCCTTCTCCAGCGCGGCGAGGATGTTCTCGGCGTCGTCCTCCTCGACCTCGAGGTCCTCGTTGCGGGTGACCCGGAACGTGTGCACCTCGAGCACGTCCATGCCCGGGAACAGCCGCCGCAGGTGCTCGCGGATCACGTCCTCGAGCGGCACGAATCGCTGGTTGCCGACCGGCACGAACCGGGCGAAGATCGGCGGCACCTTGACCCGGGCGAAGTGCTCCTTCTCGGTGCGCGGGTTGCGCATCAGCACCGCGAGGTTGAGCGAGAGCCCGGAGATGTAGGGGAACGGGTGGGCCGGGTCGACGGCGAGCGGGGTGAGGACGGGGAAGACCCGGTCGCGGAACAGCCGCTTGCAGGTCTTCTGCTCCTCGCGGTCCAGGTCGTCCCAGCGGACCAGCTCGATGCCGACGTCGGCGAGCGCGGGCACCACCTCGTCGCGGAAGACCCGGGCCTGGCGCTGGGCCAGCTCGCGGGTCGTGGTGAGGATGAGGTTCAGCACCTCGGTCGGCATCAGGCCGGAGGCGGCCGGGACCGCGACCCCGGCGGCGATGCGCCGCTTGAGGCCGGCGACGCGGACCATGAAGAACTCGTCGAGGTTGCTGGTGAAGATCGCCAGGAACCGGGCCCGCTCGAGCAGCGGCAGGGCGGGGTCCTCGGCCAGCTCGAGCACCCGCTGGTTGAACCGCAGCCAGGAGAGCTCGCGGTCGAGGAACCGGTCCTCGTACTTCTCGACCGCGGCGATCTCGTCGTGGTCGGGCTGGTACGGCGGCTCCACCTCGAACGACTCCTCCGGGACGCCCTCCCCGTGGCTGGAGACGGCGTCCGGCGGCAGGCTCTCCAGGCTCATGTCGGCCAGTCTGGCACTCGCACGTGAACGGTAGGTTCCCTTCGTGACCTTCGACTCGCCGCGCGTCGAGCGCCTGCAGATCCGTCTGGAGTCCCTGGCGTTGCGCGCCGCCCTCGCCCTGCCCGAGCGGATGCAGCGGCTGCTCGGCGGGCGCACGGTGGTCCGCGACGGCCAGTCGCTGGCCGCCGACACCCAGCTGATGCTGCGGATGCAGCGCCTGGTGCGCGAGCGCGGCGCCGAGACCCTGCCGATCCCGCTGGGGCGGCGCGCGATCCTGCGGCACACCACGCTGACCGCCGGGCGGCAGCGGATCGGCGCGGTGCGCGACCTGGCCGTGGCCGGGCGCCCCGCCCGCCTCTACACCCCCACCGCGGCCTCGCCGGGTCCGCTGCTGCTGTTCTTCCACGGCGGCGGCTTCATGTACGGCGACCTGGAGTCCCACGACGCGGCCTGCCGCCTCCTCGCCGAGCGGTCGGGCGTGCGGGTGCTCGCGGTGGACTACCGGCTCGGACCGGAGGAGCCGTTCCCGGCGGCATACGACGACGCGCTCGCCGCCCACCGCTGGGTCGTCGACCACGCGGCCGAGCTGGGCGTCGACCCCGACCGGCTGGCCGTCGGCGGCGACTCCGCCGGCGGCAACCTGGCCGCGGTGGTCGCGATCGAGGCGGCCCGCGCCGGGCTGCCGCTGGCGTTCCAGCTGCTGGTCTACCCGGCGACCGACGCGGTGCGCGAGACCGACAGTGCGGCACTGTTCGCGGAGGGGTTCTACCTCACCAAGGCGTTCATGGACCTCGCCAACCAGTGCTACATCGGCGACGGCGACCCCCGCGATCCCCGGGTCTCCCCGCTCTACGCCGACCTCCCCGCCGGACTCGCCCCGGCGTACGTCGCGACCGCGGGCTTCGACCCGCTCCGCGACGAGGGCGAGGCCTACGCGCGCCGGCTGGCCGACGCGGGCGTGCACGTCGAGCTGCACCGCTTCACCGACCAGATCCACGGGTTCTTCAACGTCGTCGGGGTCGGCCGCACCAGCCGCGCGGCCGTCGCCGAGATCGCCGTCCGGCTCAAGGTGGCGCTGGGAGGCTGAGCTCGAGGAGCAGGTCGCGCAGCCGGTCACGGCGCGGCACCACCGGGCGGCGGTCCAGCAGGTCGAGGAGGCATCGCGCCGCGGTGGGACTCCCGCGGCACGCGCAGGACAGCACCGCGACCGCCTCGCGGTCGTCGCGGGTCGCGGCGGCGAGGTCGAGGATCGTGTCGTGGTAGCCGATCCGGGGCGGTCCGGGACCGTGGACGACCCGGGTCTCGAATCCGGTCACGCGGTGGAGCCGGGTCCAGGGCGGGGCGGAGACGTCGCGGTGTCGCTCGACCGCCACGTGGATCACGGACCCGTCGTGGTCGCGCCGCCCGGGGCCCTCGTGGGCGCGCCGGGCCGACCGGCCGTAGAGCGCCGCGGGCCGGCAGGCCAACACGGCGGCCCAGGCGCGCTGCTGCCAGGTCAGCGGCCCGGCGTGCTCGGCGTACACGCCGGGGTGCACGGCCACCCACGCACCGCGCCGCAGCGCGCGGGCGATCCAGGTCGCGGTCGCGCCGGCCCCGAGGGCCTGGGCGCGCGTGATGATGCCGTCCTGCTCCTGCAACAGCGCTGCCAGCTCGTCCATGGGGCCAGCATCCGACGCGCGGTCGCGGGCCGCGACCGGACGGCCCTCGGCTGTGGACGAGCGCGCAGCGCGGACCGGCTGTGGACGATCAGCGGGCGTGGGACCGGCTGCGGCACGGGCATGCCCAGCCCAGGTCGGTCTGCTCCCCGCAGGTGGCGCGCACCGGCTTGCGGCGCAGCTTGCGGATCATCCGGCGGGTCCGGCTGACCGGCCACGTGCGGCTGTGCCCGCAGTGCCGGCAGGCGAACTCCTCCCCCGAGGCGGCCATGCCTCCATCTTGAGCACCGCGCGCACTCCGCGCCCGCCGATCGCGCCGAATGCGCCGACCGGTCCAGTCCGCTCGGCCGGGCGACGGAGGACCCGCAGGTGCTCGGCACCCCACCGCGGGCCGACTTGTCAGCCAGAACCCGCACGACACGCCGGGACCCCTCGGCGTGTCGTGCGGGTTTCACCGGCTGACCGGTGAAACCCGCGCGACACGCCGCTACCGCGAGCGGAACCAACCCCGCTTCTGCGTCTGCAGCTCGAGCAGCTCGGCGCGCACGTGGTCGAGCTCGACGGCGAGCTCGCGAGCCTTCTCCTCGGCCTCGGCCCGTTCGCGCATGGCGTCCTCGGCGATCTCGGCCTGGCGGCGTACGGCGGCCTCCACGGCGCTGCGGTCCACGGCCCGCTGGGCGGCGGCCTCCTCGGCCTCGGCGCGCAGCCGTGCCTGCTCGGCGGCCTGCTCCTCGGCGGCGG
>NZ_DASWVI010000381.1:0-1876 GCF_036401255.1 Nocardioides sp.
GCGATCAGGTCGTCGTCGACACCGGCGAGCACCCGGCCGAGCTCGGCCAGCGTGGTGACGCCGAGCTCCGGCAGCAGGCTCGCGATCCACGCGTAGTGGTCGGTGCGCGACCACTCGGCGTCGGCGTACTGGCCGGCGAGGTAGGCCGCCAGCTCGCGCGAGGTGATGCCGACCGCCTCGGTGTCGGGCTCCTCGGGGGCGCTGCCGCGCAGCCGGTCGCGGATCGTGGTGAACTCCTGGTCGGCGAGCTCGAGCAGGCCGGCGGCCAGGGTGAACCGGCGGTCGAAGTCGCGGGCGTGCTCCTCGGGCACCGTGCCCTTGTAGCGGATGTCGTGCTCGAACTCCGCCCACGCGTGCTGCAGCACCGTGCGCACCTGGACCTGGGCGGTCATCCCGTCCTCGCGCGCGACCTGGAGGTGGCGGCTGGCATAGCCGAACCGGCCCTCACTCGCGGTCTCCTGACCGAGGTCGCGGTCGTCGAGGATCCGCAGCTGGCTGCCGAGCACCTCCGCGACCGCGGCGACGTCGCTGCGCACGTAGGTGATCACCCGCAGGCCGACCTGGTCGCCGATGTCGCGCAGCGGGTCGGTGTAGAGCGGGACGCCGTCGACGGTCCGGACGGCCTTGGCGGCGAACGAGTCGACGCTCTTGGCCCGCCCGGTGACGGTCAGGTAGTTGATGCCGGCCTCGTCGAGGATCGAGGTCAGCTGGTCGACGAACTCCCGCGCGACGACCGCCAGGTGGGGCTGGCGCTCGGCGTACTCCTCCACCGCGGAGCGGATCGTGGCGTCCGCATCGGGGAGCGTGGGCGTCACGATGTAGCCCCGCTCGAGGTCGCCGTACGTCGTGGTCCGCTCGGGCCACCGGTGCGCGAACAGCGCGACGTAGGCGCAGACGACCGCATCGACCTGGTCCTCGACCTCGCGCAGGTGGCTCTTGCGGGTGGCGCCCTCGACCTGCGCGCGCAGCGTCTGCCAGCGGCCGTCGACGGTGACGATCCGCTCGACGTGGCCCATCAGCGTCAGCAGCTCCGAACGAAGCAGCTCGAGGTCGCGGCCGCGCTTGTCCTTGTACTTCAGCGTGCGGGCCAGCCCGAACAGCACGATCGTCGCCGGGTGGGGGTAGACCTCGATCGCCCGCCGCTCCCGGCCGGAGCGCGGGTCCATGTCCAGGTGCAGCCGCTTGCACACGCGCGCACCGCGGGAGCCGGCGACGAACTCCGGCTTGCTGGTGTTCGACGGGTGCGGCGCCGCCTCGAACCGGCGGAAGTCCCGGCCCAGCGCCTGCTCCGCCGGCCGTGAGCCGGTGGCGTTCGTGACGATCAGCGGCGCATCGACGGCGACCAGGCACGGGCCGTCGACGTACGGCGCGAGGTCGGCCACGATCTCGTCGTCGGAGTGCACGGTCGACACGTGCAGCAGCCGCGCGTCGGCGTCGAGGACGGCCAGGCCGGTCGGACGCCGCTCACCCCAGGCGAGGTCCACGCCCACGTAGTGCATGGGATGAAGACTGCCCTACCGGCGGGCTCGGCGCTGCTCAGCCCTCCGCCCGCAGCAGCGCCACCCGGGCCGAGCGTGCGGCATGGATCGCCCGGTCGACCCGCCCCGAGCCGCGTCGGGTCACCTCGTCGCGCGGCCGCTCGCGGACGCGCGCGGTGGCGGTGGCGGTGTTCACGGCGACGGGGTTCATGCGGGACACGCTCCAGGCTTCGATCCGGGTCGGACGTCTGGCCAGGAGGCGAGGTCGGGACTCCTGATACGCCGGTCTGGACCGCCGCCGCGACTCTGCTTCGGCCTGCGGGCCTGCTCGGGTCGTCGTTGCTTGGCAGCAAAGCGGGCCAGGTCCCCTCGGGTTGCGGCCTGCCCCCGGCTTCCCG
>NZ_DASWVI010000382.1:0-36303 GCF_036401255.1 Nocardioides sp.
TCAGCACCCCGCGGGACCGGCCCGTCACCGGCCCGTCACCGGCCCGTCACCGGCGCGAGGTCACCAGCCGGGGTGCTGGCCGACCAGCTCGACCCGCCCGCCGCGGCCCTCGCCGACCGCGCCGACCTCGCCGGCGACCCAGGCCCGGATGCCGTGCTCGCCGAGCACGGCGACCGCGGCGTCGGCGTCCTCGGGGTGGGTCAGTGCGACCATCCCGACGCCGCAGTTCAGGGTCATCTCGAGGTCCGGCTGGGCGAGGTCGCCGACCCGGCGGACCAGGTCGAAGACCGGCGCGGGCGTCCAGGTGCGTCGATCGATCGTCGCGGCGACCTCGACGGGCAGCACCCGCTCGAGGTTGGCGGCCAGGCCGCCGCCGGTGACGTGCGACATCGCGTGGGTGCGGGTACGCCGGGCCAGCGCGAGGGCCGCCCGGGCGTAGATCCGGGTCGGCTCGAGCAGCTCCTCGCCCAGCGTCCGGCCCAGCTCGTCGACGGTCCGGTCCAGCGACCAGCCGGCGCCACCGGCCTCGGGCGCGGCCAGGAGCACGTGGCGGACCAGGGAGTAGCCGTTGGAGTGCAGCCCGGAGGACTCCATCGCGACGATCGCGTCGCCGGGGCGCACCCGGCCGGGGCCGAGCAGGTCGTCGGCCTCGACGACGCCGGTGGTCGAGCCGGCGACGTCGTACTCCTCCGGCGCGAGCAGGCCCGGGTGCTCGGCGGTCTCACCGCCCAGCAGCGCGCAGCCGGCCTCGACACAGGCCTCCGCGATGCCCTTGACGATCGCCGCGATCCGCTCGGGGACCACCCGCCCGGTGGCGATGTAGTCGGTGAGGAACAGCGGTTCGGCGCCGCACACCACCAGGTCGTCGACGAGCATGCCGACCAGGTCGAACCCGATCGTGTCGTGCTTGTCGAGCGCCTGGGCGATCGCCACCTTGGTGCCGACCCCGTCGGCGGAGGTGGCCAGCAGCGGCCGCGCGTAGGACTTCAGCGCCGAGGCGTCGAACAGGCCGGCGAAGCCGCCGATGCCGCCGATCACCTCGGGGCGCCGAGCCTTGTCGACCCAGACCTTCATCAGCTCGACGGCCTTGTCGCCCGCCTCGATGGAAACGCCTGCGGCGGCGTACGCGTTGCCAGGGACCTGCTCGGACACGGGGCTCCTACGGGTTGTTGCCTACGGGTTGTTGAGGACGGGCAGCGCCTTGCCGTACGCCGGCGCCTGGATCGAGGACTCCAGCAGGTGCTTGCCGAGCAGGCTCTCGTCGGGCAGCGCGATCGGGTACGCGCCGGTGAAGCAGGCCTGGCAGAGCCGCTCGGGTGGCTGGTCGGTCGCGTCGATCATCCCCTCGAGGGAGATGTAGCCGAGGCTGTCGGCGCCGATGCTGGCGGCGATCTCCTCGGGGGTCAGGCCGTTGGCGATCAGCTCGGCGCGGGTCGCGAAGTCGATGCCGTAGAAGCACGGCCACTTCACCGGCGGGCTGGAGATCCGGACGTGGACCTCGCGGGCGCCGGCCTCGCGGAGCATCCGGACCTGGGCGCGCTGGGTGTTGCCGCGCACGATCGAGTCGTCGACGACCACGATGCGCTTGCCGCGGATCATGTGCTCGAGGGCGTTCAGCTTCAGGCGGATGCCGAGCTGGCGCAGCGTCTGGCTGGGCTGGATGAACGTGCGCCCGACGTAGGCGTTCTTGACGAAGCCCTGGCCGAACGGGATGCCGCTCTCCTCGGCGTGGCCGGCCGCGGCCGGGGTGCCCGACTCGGGGACCGGGATGACCAGGTCGGCGTCGACGGGGTACTCGCGGGCCAGCTGGCGGCCCATCTCGACGCGGGACTCGTGCACGCTCCGGCCGCTGATCGTGGCGTCCGGGCGGGCGAGGTAGACGTACTCGAACACGCAGCCCTTGGGCGCGGCGTCGGCGAAGCGGTGCGAGCGCAGGCCGTTCTCGTCGATGACGATCATCTCGCCGGGCTCGACCTCGCGGACCACGCTGGCGCCGATCGTGGCGAGGGCGGCGTCCTCGCTGGCGACCACCCAGCCCCGCTCCAGGCGCCCGAGCACGAGCGGGCGGATGCCCTGCGGGTCGCGTGCGGCGTACAGCGTGTTCTCGTTCATCCACACGAAGCAGAAGGCGCCCTCGAGCAGCGGCAGCACCTCGAGCGCCCGCTGCTCCAGCGAGGTGTCGGGGTGGTGCGCCAGGAGCGCCGTCACGAGACCGGTGTCGTTGGTGGAGGTCTCCACCGGGCGGGTGTGCAGCTCGAGCTCGTCCTCGGGGCCGGGGAGGTCCACGACCATCTGGGACAGCTCGTGGGTGTTGATGAGGTTGCCGTTGTGACCGAGGGCGATCGAGCCGTCGGCGGTGGGCCGGAACGTCGGCTGCGCGTTCTGCCAGGTGCTGGCCCCGGTCGTCGAGTAGCGGCTGTGCCCGATCGCGAGGTGGCCCTTGAGCGAGGCGAGCGTGGTCTCGTCGAACACCTGGGAGACCAGGCCCATGTCCTTGTAGACGAGGATCTGCCGTCCGTTGCTCACCGCGATGCCGGCCGACTCCTGGCCGCGGTGCTGGAGGGCGTAGAGCCCGAAGTAGGTGAGCTTGGCGACGTCCTCGCCGGGCGCCCAGACACCGAAGACGCCGCACGCGTCCTGCGGACCCTGGTCGTGGGGGTCCAGCGCCGCGGTCAGCCTGCCGTCGCCACCCTTGCGGGGGCTGCTTTGGTAGGGCACGAGAAGAGTTTAGGGTCTCGCTCCCCCGTGTCCCATCCGGCGGGCAGGCGTTGAGGAGTGCGAAACACCGACGGCCGGCGGCCGCGGCCCCTACGATGAACTCCGCCCCCCTGACCCCATTCGAGGACACATTTGTCTCGGGACATCCCGCAGGACCCGCCCGCACCAGCCGAGCCCCTCGACTGGTCGGATGCTCCTTCCCGAGACGCGATCCAGCTGATCGCCGAGGGCGTCACCCAGCTGGCGGGGTTCGGGGTCGCGGCGATCAGCGCGGTCCGCGACGACGGCAAGCTCGAGGTCATGGCCGTCGCCGGCAGCGACGCCGCCCGCGAGCAGCTGCACGGCGTCCGCACGCCCGTCGACCGGCTCAGCCGCGAGCTCGAGAAGGCCGACGACTGGGGCCTGCTGCGCTTCGTCCCCCACGAGCGGCTCGACCACGGCGCCGGGGACGACTGGGGCTGGGTGCCCGACATCGAGCCGATCGACGCCGAGGACGCCTGGCACCCGCTGGACCTGCTGGTCGCACCGCTGTACGACGACGAGGGCGACCTGCGCGGCTCGCTGGCGATCGACCTGCCCCACAACGGTCGCCGGCCCGGCGGCGCGCAGCGCGCCGTGTTGAACCAGTACGCCGAGCAGGCGCGCCGGGCCGTGCTCGTCGCCCTGGAGCGGGAGCGGCTCGCCGAGCGGGTCCGGATGGCGGACGCCGCGCGGCGGATCGTGCGCACCGCGACCGCCCAGCTCAGCCTCGACCGGATCGTCGCCGACAGCCGCGAGGCCCTCGTGGAGGGGTTCCGCGCGGCCGGCATGTGGCTGCAGACGTTCGACCGGGAGGACCACGGCGGCGCCCGCGGTGAGATCTACTCCTCCGACGGCAGCCACATCCGCCTGACGCCGGAGCTGGTCGCGATCGCCGAGGCCGCGGCCCGCCGGGCCTGGGAGCAGCAGCAGGCCGCCGTGGTGGCGCCGTACCGCGAGTTCGGACCCTCGATCACCCCCGAGCAGGGCGAGCTGGTGCTCGCGTTCCTCGCCGAGATCGGCGTCGAGTCGCTGCTCTTCACGCCGCTGGGTGCCGGGCCGGAGTGCCTCGGCAACCTGGTGCTCACCCGGGTCGCCGGCGCCCCGGAGTGGACCGAGGCCGAGGCGGCGACCGCCCTGGACATCGGCCACGACCTGGGCCGCGCGATCCTCAACGCGCGGATCTTCGAGCGTGAGCACGAGCTGGTCGAGGAGCTGCAGGAGCTCGACAGCTACAAGGGCCGGCTGATCGCGACCGTCGCCCACGAGCTGAAGAACCCGCTCACCTCGATCATGGGCCACCTGGAGATGCTCGAGTCCTCCCCCGACCTCACCGGCACCACGCGCACCTCGCTCAACGCCATGGACCGCGGCGCCCAGCGGATGGTGCGGGTCATCGAGGACCTGCTGCTGCTCTCCAAGGTCGGCGACCCCGACGACCCGGTCATCGCGGCCCCGGTGGACCTGGCGCGGATCGTCGACGACGTCGTCGACCTGACGATGGTCGCCGCCGGGCAGAAGCAGCTCGAGGTCACCGTCGAGCTGCCCGCCGAGCCCGTGTTCGCCCTCGGCGACCACGACGAGCTGGACCGGGTCGCCGCCAACCTGGTCAGCAACGCCGTCAAGTACACCCACCCCGAGGGGTCGGTCCGGATCCGGCTCGACCGGGCCGGCAACGACGTCGTGCTGACCGTCGCCGACCAGGGCATCGGCATCGGCGAGGAGGACCTGCTGCGGCTCGGCACCGAGTTCTTCCGCTCCTCCAACCCCGAGGCGGTGGCCCAGCCGGGCACCGGCCTCGGGCTCGCGATCGTGCGCCGGATCGTGGACCGGCACGGTGGCCGGCTCGAGATCGAGTCCGAGCTCGGGCGCGGCAGCACCTTCCAGGTCTGGCTGCCCGCCGCCGACCCCGCGGGCTGAGGTTCGGATCGCCGCGGCAACGGCGCGATCCGGCCACGGTGGCGCGCTCGCGACCCTAGGATCGAGTCGATGTCCGAGTCACCCGACCTCGAGCGTCCGGTCCGCGCATCGCGTTGGTCGGACACGCAGTCCCGCGACGCCCTCCAGGCGATCGCCGAGGGCGTCGCCGAGGTCGCGGGCTTCGAGCTCGTCGGGGTCAGCGTGGTCCGCGACGACGGCTACCTGCAGATCATGGTGCTCGTCGGCCCCGAGGAGGCGCGCAAGCTGCTGATCGACAGCCTGGCGCCGGCGGCGCCGATGATCGAGCAGCTCGCGCTCGCCGAGGACTGGGGCACGCTGAAGTTCGTCCCCCACGACCGGCTGATCCTCGACCTGGACCGGTGGGGCTGGGTCGCCGCCGGCCCGCGCGAGGGCGTCCCGGCGGGCCGGTGGCACCCCCAGGACCAGCTGATCGCGCCGTTGACGGCGGCCGACGGCACCCTGCTCGGCACGCTCGCGATGGAGCTGCCCCGCGACGGCCTGGTGCCCGGCCCGGCGCAACGCGAGATGCTCGAGATCTACGCCCGCCAGGCCGCCCGCGCCGTCGTGACCACCCTGGAGCGGGAGCGGCTCGCGGAGCAGCTCCGGCTCGCCGGCGCGGCGGCCGACGTGGTCCGCCTGGCCGTCGGCACCCAGTCGCCCGACCAGGTGCTGGCCGAGTGCGGCCGGGCGATCACCCGTGGGTTCCGCGCGGAGTCGCTGTGGCTCCAGCGGCTGGGGCCGGACCGCCGCTGCGAGGGCCCGCTGTACGTCGACGGCGGCCCCACCGTGCGGCTGCCTCCCGGGCTCGGGGTGCTCGTGTCCGCGCACGCGCCGCGCGCCTGGGAGCGGCAGTGTGTCGCGGTGATCGCACCGGATCGCCCGGTGCCCGGCGTCCTCACCGGCGAGCAGCACGCCGAGGTGATCGCGTTCCTCGCGGACCTCGGGATCGAGTCGTTGCTGTTCGTCCCGCTCGGCGCCGGACAGGAGTGCTTCGGCGCGCTGGGGCTGACCCGCCGACAGGGCGGCGCGGAGTGGAGCGAGGAGGAGGCCGCCACCGCGCTCGACATCGGCCGGGACCTCGGTCGGGCGCTGGCCAACGCGCGGACCCTCGAGCGGGAGCACCAGCTGATCGCGGAGCTCCAGCAGGTCACCGTCTACAAGGACCGGCTGCTCGCGACGGTCTCCCACGAGCTGAAGAACCCGCTCAGCGCGATCTTGGGGTACGCCGAGATCCTCGCCGCCGAGCCCGGCCTCAGCGACGTGGCCCGCGCGAGCGTGGCGGCGATCGAGCGCGGCGGCGGCCGCCTGGCCCGGGTCGTCGACGACCTGTTGCTGCTGCACCAGCCGATCGACACCGACAGCGCGGCACCCGAGCCGGTCGACCTCGGCCGGGCCGTCGCGGAGGTCGTCGACCTCAACCGCGCGGTCGCCGCCGGGCGCCGGCTCACGCTGCGCACCGACCTGCCCGGCGTACCGGTGCACGCGCTCGCGGACGTCCGCGACGTCGACCACGTCGTGGCGAACCTGGTCGGCAACGCGCTGAAGTACACCCCCGAGGGCGGCACGATCGCGGTGTCCGTCGAGCGCCTGGGCGACGAGGCCGTGCTGACCTGCCGCGACACCGGCATCGGCATCGCGGCGGCCGAGCAGGCCCACCTGTTCGAGGAGTTCTTCCGCTCCACCGACCCCGCGGCGGTCGCCCAGCCCGGCACCGGCCTGGGCCTGGCGATCGTGCACCGCGTCGTCGAGCGCCACGGCGGCCGCATCGAGCTGGAGTCCGAGCTGGGCCACGGCAGCACGTTCCGGGTGTTCCTGCCGGCCGGCTGAGCCTGCTCAGCCTCGAGCCTCAACAGCGTCCGGCGCCCAGCCCCGCGCCGAGCGGACCGGGTGCCAGGTCGAAGTCGAGCTCGAGCCCGGCGTCAGTGGCGCGGGCGGCGGCCAGGCTCAGGTCCGAGGGGGCGGGGAGGTCGACGCCCTCGCCGAGCACCCGGCCGGCGCGATCCCCCACTCGGTCCACCAGCCGGTCGACCAGCCGCTGGGCCAGCGCACCCGAGAGCTCCCGGCCGCCGATCCGCACGCCGGTCGGGTCGAGCGCCAGGCGGCCGTCCTCGACGCGCGGCTGCGCCACGAGGGCGAGCGGCACCAGCCCGGTCTCGACCTCGGCGATCACCGCACCGTCGGCGCCCGAGAGCCGGACCCCCGCGCGGCCGAGACGCTGCTCGACGGCCGGCCACGGCACGGTGAGGTCCGCCTCGCCCCCGCCGGTGGACATGCCGTCGCCGGAGCGGCGTACGTCGCGCAGCTCGACGTCGAGGTCCCCGTCGAGCCGATCGGTCAGCTGCGCGTCGGTGGCGCTGACGCGGACCGACGCGACGGTGCCCGTGACCAGTGCGAGCGAGGCCGGCCACCCGGACACCTCGACGTGTGCGCCGTCGGTGACGCCGAGGCGGCAGTCGAGCCGCTCGCCGACCCGCCGCTCGACCCAGGAGCCCACCGCGATGTCGCCGACCACGAGGAGCAGGCAGACACCGCCGGCGATCAGCAGTCTGCGGCGCAGCAGCATCCGCACGATCCGTTGCATGCGGCCACGGTGTCGGGCCCGGCTGCCGGCGCCCCCCGGCCGGACCGACGCGGACCTGCGGTTTCGCGGGCACTTCGGCAGCAGACCGTCAGCAAACCTTCAGCAACTCCGGGCAGGCTGGTGGCCGTGACCAGGGACGACCGGCGCCGGCCGCGCTCGCCGGCACTCACCAGCGAGCGATCCGCACGGGTGCTGGTCGTCGACGACGAGCCGGCGATCCTCGAGCTGGTGGGCCGCACGCTGCGGGTGGCGGGGCTGGAGGTCGCGACCGCCGCGCGGGTGTCGGAGGCCGTCGAGGTGGCGGCGTCGTTCGAGCCCGAGCTGGCCGTCCTCGACGTGATGCTGCCCGACGGCTCCGGGCTCGACCTGTGCCACCGGCTGCGCAGCGTCGACGCGGCGGTCGGCATCGTGTTCCTCACCGCCCGCGACGGGGTCGACGACCGGCTCAACGGGTTCGCGCTCGGCGGCGACGACTACGTCACGAAGCCGTTCAGCGTCGCGGAGCTGGTCGCGCGGGTCAACGCCGTGCTGCGCCGGCGGGTGGCCGGCGCTCCGGCCGACCGGCTCGTGGTCGCGGACCTCGAGCTCGACGACCGCGGCCACGAGGTCACCCGGGCGGGGGTCCTCGTCGAGCTCTCCCCGACGGAGTACCGCCTGCTGCGCTACCTGATGCTCAACGCCGGACAGGTGCTGTCGAAGGAGCAGATCCTCGCGCAGGTGTGGCAGTACGAGTACGCCGGCGACGTCGGCGTCGTGGAGAAGTTCGTCAGCCAGCTGCGGCGCAAGGTGGACGCGGCCGGCCCGTCGCTGATCGACACCGTCCGCGGGTTCGGCTACGTGCTGCGGGCGCCGCGCTGACGTGGCCGTCCGGACGCGGCTGCTGGCGCTCACGTTGCTCCTGCTCGCGGGCGGGCTGCTGGCCGCGGACGTGACGGCGTACGCCGCGCTGCGCGCCCACCTGCTCGACCGCACCGACGCGGTGCTGCACGCGACCGAGACCCGGCTCCGCGAGCTCGACGACCCCCGGACGACCCGGCTCGCCGCGCTCGAGCGGCTCGCGCCGCGCGCACTGTTCGTGGCCCTGCTCGACGGCGACGGTGAGCTGGTCGCGACCACCACCCCCACCAGGGGCGAGGGTGCCGGCCGGGGCTGGAGCGCCGCGGAGCTCGGCGCCCTGCCCGACGGAGAGCCCCGGACCCTGGCCGGGGCCGCCGGCCCGGACGACGACTACCGGGTGCTGTCGGTGTCGTTGCCGGACGCGGGGCTGCGCCTGGACGTCGGCGACCGGACCGAGCAGGTGCGGACCGTCGTCATCGGCCTGCCGCTCGCCGACGACGCGGCGGCCCTGCACACGTTGCTCCTCGTCGAGGTCGCCGCGGGCGCGGTGGTGCTCCTCGGCGGCGCGGGCGCGGCGCTCGTGCTGCTGCGGTTCGGGCTGCGTCCGCTGGGCCGGATCGCGGCCACGGCGCGCGCGATCGAGCGCGGCGACCACCGTGAACGGATCCCGGGCGGCGACCCGCGCACCGAGACCGGCCGCGTGGTCGAGGCGCTGAACGCGGCCTTCGACGCACGGTCCGCGAGCGAGCAGCGGATCCGCGACTTCGTCGCCGACGCCTCCCACGAGCTGCGCACCCCGTTGACCGCGGTGCACGGTTGGGCCGACCTGCACCTCGCGGGCGGCCTCGCGACCTGGGACGAGGTCGACGAGGCGATGGCCTCGATCCGGACCGAGTCCGAACGGATGCACAGCCTCGTCGGGGATCTGCTGTCGCTGGCGCGGCTCGACGCCGGGCAGCGGCCGGCACGCGAGCCGGTCGACCTCGCCGACCTCGCCCGGGAGGTGGTCGGTGAGCTCGCCCCGCTGCACACCGACCACCCGACGCACCGGCCCGATGGTGGCGCGGCGTACGTCGACGGCGACCGGGCGCTGCTGCACCGCTGCCTGCGCAACCTGCTGGTCAACGCCTACCGGCACACGCCGCCGGGGACGGCGGTCCGGGTGGACGTGCGGGACGTGGGCGACGCGGTGATCGCGGCGGTCACCGACGACGGCCCCGGGCTGCCCCCCGGGGCCGAGGAGCGGGCGTTCGACCGGTTCTGGCGCGCCGACAGCGGGCGTGGCCGGTTGCCTGGCGACGGGACCGGCCTCGGGCTCGCGATCGCTCGCGAGATCGCGCGCGCCCACGACGGCGACCTGACCCTGGACTCCCGGCCGGGCGCCGGACTCACCGCCCATCTCACGGTGCCGCGCCCTCAGCCAACCGTCAGCGAACCGGCGGCGGACCCTCCGGCGACCGGCCGCGACCGGGACGGCACGACCGGTGGGATCGGGATCGTGCGCCTCCTCTCCTTCGCGGTCTCCCGCCCCCGGACCACCGTCGTCGCCTGGCTGCTGGTCCTGCTGGTCCTGGTGTCCCTCGCCCGCCTGTTCGGGGGAGGCTACGACGACGACGTCAGCCTTCCCGGCACCCAGGCGTCGGCCGGGGCCGCCCTGCTCGGCGACCGGGACGACACCCAGGGTCGCAGCAGCCAGGTCGTGCTCCACGTCGACGACGGCGTGCTCGCCGCCCACCGCGGCGTGCTGCAGGAGGCGCTCTCCGACCTCAGCGAGGTCGACCACGTGCTCGCCGTCGACGACCCGTTGGCCGGTGCCGGGCCGGTCAGCGCCGACGGCGACACCGCGGTCGCGACCGTGCACCTCGACGCCTCCGCCCGCGACCTCGGACCGGGCCTGGTCGACGACGTCGACGAAGCGCTGGCGCCGCTGCGCGCCGACGGGGTCGAGGTGGAGTACGCCGGCGCTCTCGGCCGCGAGGCCGGACGCGACGGCGGCGGCCATCGCACCGCCGAGCTCATCGGCGTGGCCGCCGCCCTCCTGCTCCTCCTGCTGACGTTCGGGTCGGTGCTCGCGGCGTTCGTCCCCCTCGTGACCGCTGTGCTCGCCGTCGGCACGGGGCTCGCGCTGCTCACGCTGGTGGCCGCCGGGGCGACGTTCGGCACCACGAGCCCGACCCTGGCCACGATGATCGGGCTCGGGACCGGGATCGACTACGCGCTGTTCCTGATCACCCGCGGGCGCCAACACCTCATCGACGGCGCCTCGCCCACCGAGGCGGCCACCGCGGCCCTGCACGGCAGCGGGCACGCCGTCCTCGTCGCCGCCGGAACGGTGTCGGTCGCCCTGCTCGGTCTCTATGCCTCGGGCATCACGTTCGTCGGGCGGCTCGGCCTGGCCGCGACGTTCACGGTCCTCACCGCCGCCCTCGCCGCGGTCACGCTGGTGCCCGCGGTGCTCACGCTGACCGGCCGGCGCATCGACCGGCTCGCCGTACGCCGTCCCGTCGCGGAGCCCGCCCCGGACGGCCGCGGCTGGTACCGCTACGCCGGCCTCGTCTCCCGGCGTCCGTGGCCCTTCCTCCTCGGCGGCGTGCTGCTCCTCGCGGTGCTCGCCGTCCCGGTGCTCGACCTGCGCCTGGGGCACATCGACGCCGGCGCCGACCCGGCGGGGACCACCACCCGCGCGGCGTACGACCTCGTCGCCGATGAGCTCGGGCCCGGCGCCAACGGCACGTTCACGCTCGTCGCGCGCGACGCGGACGACACCACGCTCGCCGGGCTGCGCGAGACCATCGCCGCCGAGGACGGCGTCGCCGCGGTGACGCCGTTCGCCCCGACCGGCGATCCCGCCGTCCGGGTGGCGACGGTGACGCCGACGACGACGCCGATGGACCAGGACACGCGCGACCTGCACGCGCGGCTCGCGGCCGACCTCGCCCGCTCGGGGACCGAGGCCTACCTGACCGGTCAGACGGCCGGGCAGATCGAGTTCGGCGACCGGGTCGTCGCCCGGCTCCCGGTGATCGTCGGGGTGGTCGTGGCCGCGTCGTTCCTGCTGCTGCTCGTCTCGTTCCGCTCGGTCGTCATCGCCGCCAAGGCCGCCGTGCTGAACCTGCTGTCGATCGGAGCGGCGTACGGCGTGGTCGTGGCGGTGTTCCAGTGGGGCTGGGGCGCCGGGCTGATCGGGCTGGACGCGAGCGTGCCGGTGGAGTCGTTCGTGCCGATGATGATGTTCGCGATCGTCTTCGGTCTCTCAATGGACTACGAGGTGTTCCTGCTCTCGCGCGTCCGCGAGGCCTGGTTGCGCACCGGCGACACCACCGCGAGCGTCGCGGAGGGGCTGGCGAGCACGGCCCGGGTGATCTCGTGCGCCGCGCTGGTGATGGTCAGCGTGTTCCTGGCCTTCGCCACCGACGACGACGTCGTGATCAAGATGCTCGCGATCGGGCTGGCCGTCAGCGTGGCGGTCGACGCGACCGTCGTCCGCCTGGTCCTCGTGCCGGCCGCGATGGCGGTGCTGGGCCGCGCGAACTGGTGGGCGCCGCGCTGGCTGGATCGCCTGCTGCCGGGCCGATCAGCCGCCGAGCTTGCCGAGCAGCAGCGCCTCGGCCAGCACGACGCGCTCGAACTCCGCGAGGTGTAGGCCCTCGTTCGCGCCGTGGGCGCGGGTGTCGGGGTCCTCGACGCCGGTGACGAGCACGCTCGCCTCGGGGAAGGCGTCGAGGAACTCCGCGATGAACGGGATCGACCCGCCGACGCCCATGTCCACGGGAGCGGTGCCGTCCCAGGCCTCGGTGAACGCGGCGCGCGCGGCGTCGTACGCCGGGCCCGTGGCGTCGATCTGGGTCGCCTCGCCGGTGTCGACCACGGTGTGGCTCAGGGTCGCGCCCCAGGGCACGTGCGCCTCGAGGTGGCGCAGCAGGCAGGCCAGCGCGTTCTCGCTGGTGTCGCCGGGGGCGGTGCGCATCGAGATGCGGGCCCGGGCGGCCGGGACGAGGGTGTTGCTGGCGCCGGCCACCTTGGGCGCGTCGAGGCCGGTGATGCTCAGCGCGGGCTTGGTCCACAGCCGCTCGACGGTCGAGCCGGTGCCGATCCACTCGATGCCCGGGGCGGCGCCGGACTCGGCGCGCAGCCGCTCCTCGGGGTAGTCGACGTCGGCGGCCGGGCCGGCGTGCAGGCCCTCGATCGCGACGTTGCCCTCGTCGTCGTGGAGGCTGCTGATCAGCCGCGCCAGCGTCATCACCGCGTCGGGCACCAGCCCGCCCCACATGCCGGAGTGCACGGCGTGGGTGAGCGTGCGGACCTCGATGTCGACCCGGACCAGGCCGCGGAGGCTCGTGGTCAGCGCGGGCACGCCGATGTCCCAGTTGCCGGAGTCGGCGATCACGATGACGTCGGCGCGCAGCCGCTCGTGGTGCTCCTTCAGCAGCGCGGGCAGCGACTCCGAGCCCATCTCCTCCTCGCCCTCGATGAACATCGTGACGCTGACGGGCAGCTCGTCGCCGTACACGCGCAGCGCCCCGAGGTGGGCGGCGATGCCGGCCTTGTCGTCGGCGGCACTGCGGGCGTAGAGCCGGCCGTCGCGTTCGGTGGGCTCGAACGGCGGGGAGTCCCAGTCGGCGTGGTCGTTCTCTGGCTGCACGTCGTGGTGGGCGCAGAGCAGGACGGTCGGCGCGCCCTCGGGCCCGGCCTTGTGGGCGATCACCGCCGGGGCGCCGCCGTCGGCGGTGACGATGTCGACCTGCTCGAAGCGCTCGGCCCGGAACAGCTCGGCGACCGCCTCGGCCGAACGCTGCACCTCGCTCGCGCGCTCCGGGTCCGCGCTCACCGACTCGATCCGCACCAGGTCCTCGAGGTCCTGGCGGATCCCGGGCAGGACGGCGTGGACGCGGGCACGGATGTCGTCGGTCATGCCGTCGAATCTAGGACACCGCTCAGGACACGGGCAGGTGGGGGCTGAGGTCGGCCCGCTCCCCGGAGGCGCGGACCCGGCCGGAGCCTTCGGCGTCGGTCCACGAGAGGGCCCCGGTGGCCAGCTCGATCCACGTCGTCGCGTCCATCTCGACGACCGCCGGCGGGGTGCCGCGGGTGTGGCGGACCCCGGGGATCACCTGCACGGCGGCGTACGGCGGGACCCGGACCTCGACCGAGCGGCCGGGTGCTCGCGACTCGAGGACCGCGAGGAAGTGCTTGGTGAGCAGCCGCAGGTCGGCGCGGTCCGGCCCCTCCTCCGGATCGGCGCCGCGGACCCGGTCGAGGGCCGCGGCGACCTCGGCGGGGTCGGCCGGGCGCAGGCGGGCGGGCATCAGTCGCCGGCCTCCTGCCCGAGCTCGGGGTAGGGCTGGATGAGCTGGTAGACGGAGTACGTCGTCCGCTCCCCCTCGGCCTCCTGCGTGCGCCGGCGCCAGCGCTCGACGAGCTCGGACAGTTCCTCGAGCATCTCCCGGGACTCCTCCGGCGTCAGGCGCAGGGCCCACTCCGAGACACTCTTCTCCCGGCCGCGCTCGGACTCCACCGCGAGCGCCCGGTCGACCAGGTGGTGGCCCCACGCGACCGCGTTGCGCTGGAACACGGCGTACGCCGCCTTGCCGCCGGGCCGCTCGAGCATGTCGCGGGTGCGGAAGCTGACGCCGTCGGGGTCGACCAGGCGCCAGACCCGGTCGCGGCGGTCGCGCGCCTCGTCGGGCGCCTCCTCGACCAGCCCGTACTTCGCGAGCTGGCGCAGGTGGAAGCTGGCCTGGTTGGCCGGGATGCCGAGCTCGCGCGCGATGTCGGCGGCCCGCAACGAGCCGGCGGCGAAGAGCTCGGAGAGGATCCGGTTGCGGGTCGGGTGGGCGATCGCGCGGAGCACCCGCGGGTCGTCGTACATCGCCATGGCGCCAGCCTAGCCCGAATTCCGCACGAACTATTGCGCACCTACTGTTGCGCAACTTATGGTGCGGAATATGACGTCGTACCGGACCCTCGCCCGCAACCGGGACTTCACCATGCTCTGGAGCGCCCAGACGATCTCAGAGCTGGGCTCGCGGGTGAGCAGCTTCGCGATGCCGCTGGTGGCCTACGCGATGACCGGGTCGGCGTTCTGGGCCGCGACCGCGGAGGCGGCGTACCTGCTCGGGATGGTCGCGATGCTGCTGCCCGGCGGCGTGCTCGCCGACCGGTGCGACCGGCGCCGGCTGATGCGGGTCTCCCACGGGGGCGGCGCCCTCCTGTACTCCTCGCTGGTCGGTGCCGGCCTGCTGGGCACGCTCACGCTCCCCCACCTGCTCGTCGTGGCGCTGCTGACGGGCCTGGTCGCGGGGATGTTCGTGCCGGCCGAGACCTCGGCGATCCGGACGGTCGTGCCGGCCGAGGACCTGCCGACCGCGCTGAGCCAGCAGCAGGCCCGCCAGCACGTCGCGGCGCTGGCCGGCGGACCGCTCGGCGGCGCGCTCGTCGCCGCCAGCCGGTGGGCGCCGTTCCTGTTCGACGCGCTCAGCTACGCCGCCGGGTGGGCGCTGCTCGGCCGGCTCCGCACCGATCTCGCCGCGCGTCCGCGCACCGGCCCCCGGCGGGTGCTCGGCGACCTGTCCGACGGGCTGCGGTTCACCTGGTCGCGGCCGTTCTTCCGGGTGCTGCTGCTCTGGGCGCCGATGGCCAACCTGACCGTCAACGCCCTGTTCTTCGTCGCGCTGCTGCGGCTGGTCGAGGCGGGCGTCCCGGCGTTCCAGATCGGCCTGGTCGAGGCGACGATCGGGGTCTGCGGCATCCTCGGCGCCCTGGCGGCGCCGTGGCTGATCGACCGGTTGGCGACCGGGACGCTCACGGTGGCGGTGGCCTGGAGCTTCGTGCCGCTCTCGGTGCCGCTGGCCCTGTGGAACCACCCCGTGGTCATGGCGGCGGCCGCGTCCGTGGGCCTGTTCCTCAACCCGGCCGGCAACGCCGGGGTCGGCTCCTACCGGATGGCGATCACGCCGCCGGATCTGGTCGGCCGGGTGCAGTCGGCCATGCAGTTCACCTCGATGCTCTCGATGCCGCTGGCGCCGGCGTTGGCGGGCGCCCTGCTCACCGGGCTCGGCGGGACCGCGGCCGTGCTGGCGCTGACCGCCCTGACCGCTGCGGTCGCCCTGATCCCCACGCTGTCGTCCTCGGTCCGCTCGGTGCCCCGTCCCGCCGACTGGCCGCGCCACGAGTCGCCGGCGGCGGTGCCCGCGGCCGCCTGACCCCCGCTTGTCACGAGGGGGCGGGGGTGGCGCGGGCGAACCGGCGGGCCGAGGTGGCGACGAGGTCGCGCAGCTCGTCGGGACCCTCGACGGTGAAGTCGGCGCCCAGGCGGGCGAGCACCATCAGCGGCCAGTCGAGGGTGTCGGTGGGCATCACCATCCGGCAGGAGGCCGGACCGTCGGGCGTGACCGTGGCCCAGCGGCTGACGTACTCCTCGACGGTCGCGGCGTCGAGATCGAAGCGCACCCGCACCAGGTAGCGCTGCGGCATCGACCGGATGCCGGCCCGCACGAACGTCGGGGCGTCCGGCGCGGGCAGTGGCCGCGGCACGAAGCGCTGCCCCGAGGCGCGTGGCGCGCTGACCCGGTCGACGCGGAAGCACCGCCAGTCCTGGCGGTCGCGGTCGTAGGCCACGAGGTACCACCGGCGGCCGAGGCAGACCAGGCGATAGGGCTCGACCCGCCGCTCGGTCTCGGCGCCCTCGCGGGAGGTGTAGTGGAACGACACCGGCTCGTCGTCGCGACAGGCCTGCGCGAGCGTGGTCAGCACGCCCGCGTCGAGCGCCGGCCCCCCACCCCACGGCACCCCGTCGGTCTGGGAGTGCACCGCGTCCATCCGATGGCGCAGCTTCGGCGGCATCACGCCGATCACCTTCGTCAGCGCCTGGATCGCGGTCTCCTCCATGCCCGCGACCGCCCCCGAGGCCGCGGTGCGCAGCGCGACCGCGATCGTCACCGCCTCCTCGTCCTCGAGAGCCAGCGGCGGCAGCTGCCCCCCGGCGCGCAGCTGGTAGCCGCCGGCGACCCCGCGCACGGCGTCGACGTCGTAGCCGAGCTCGCGCAGCCGGTCGATGTCGCGGCGCAGCGTCCGGGGGCTCACCTCCAGCCGCCCGGCCAGCTCACCGCCGGGCCAGTAGCGGTGGGTCTGCAGCAGCGAGAGCAAGCGCAGCATCCGGGCGCTGGTGTTCATGTCGCCGAGACTAGAGCCGAAAGCGGTCAGGATCTGACCGGATGCGCTCCTAGCGTCGGGCCATGACGATCCGCACCCTGCGCCTGCTGCCCTCGACCCGCGACCGGATCTCGCTGCGCTTCGCCACCGAGGGCGATGCCGCCGCCGCGACCGAGCGCGCCCACCACCTGCCCGGCGCGAGCATCGAGCTGGCCGGCCGCGAGCTGACGATCCTCGTCCCGGCCGGCCGCGACCTGGTGACGTCGTACGTCACCGGCCTGGCCTGGGAGGGCGTGCTCGCCGAACGGCTCGAGGTCGCCGGGGCCTGACCTGGCCGCCTAGCGGCGCCGGGCGCGGAGCACGGCGTCCGTGACCTCGTGGGCGACGCCGTCGCGGGTCTCCTGCCGGGCGCGGGCCTCGGCGTGGACCTCGAAGAGCTCCTCGTCGACGGCCGCGCGCAGGTCCTCGGCGGTGAACATCACGCCGGGCATCGACCAGCGCAGGCCGGTGTGGGCGTCGTCGGGGTGGTGCCCGACGACCAGCAGGGTGCCGCCCGCCGCGACCGCGCGCGCCATCTGCCGGGTGGCCGCGAGCATGCCGCCGTCGAGCAGGTGCAGGAAGTGCGAGGTGACCAGGTCCCACTGCTCGCCCTCGGGCGCCCAGGCCCGCAGGTCGGCCTGTCGCCACTCGATCCGGTCGGCCACGCCGCGCTCGGCGGCGTGGGCCGCGGCCCGCTCGAGCCCGGCCGTGGAGAAGTCGATGCCGGTGACCTGCCAGCCGCGCTCGGCCAGCCAGATCGCGTCGCCGCCCTCGCCGCAGCCCAGGTCGACGGCCCGTCCCGGCGCCAGCCCGGCCGCCTCGGCGGCGAGCACGGCGTTGGCGCGGCCGCTCCAGACGCGGCCGGGCCCGGCGTACCGCTCGTCCCAGGACGGCTGCTCGAACATCTCGGGGGTGATCTCGTGGGTCATGGTCCGAGTGTCCGCACCGCGGCCCCGATCGACAACTCCTGTTGCCGAAACGGCAAATCCTGGTCGCTCAGCCGATCGAGGCGAGGATCTCCAGCGTGCGCGCCCAGGCCGGGTCGTCGGGATCGACCACCGCGAAGTGGTCGCCCGCCACCTCCACCAGCTCGGCGCTCGCCCCGGCGGACCGGGCGGCCGCGACGTACGCCCGCGACTGCTCGAGGGGCACGATGTCGTCGTCGCGGCCGTGCACGCACCAGACGGGTACGCCGAGCGGGACCCGGCGGACCGGGTCGACGTCGTCGTCCGCGGGGCCGGGCGGGTGGCCGAGGAACGCCTCGACCGCGCCACCGCCGAGCCCGAGGGCATGGGCGGTCCGCAGGTCCAGGACGCCCGCCTGCGCGACGACGTGGGTGAGCCCGCCGCCGGCGGCCGCCCAGGTCACGAGGTGCCCGCCGGCCGAGTGGCCGATGCCGACCGCGGGGCCGGGGACGTCCGGGCGCGCGTCGATCGCGGCGCGCACGTCGGCCAGCGTGTCGGCGGCGCCGGTGCCGCGCCGGTACTCCACGACCCAGGTCGCCCAGCCGCGGTCGAGCAGCGACGCCACCAGCGGCAGGGCGTACTCCAGGCCGTACTCGGGCTTCCAGAACCCGCCGTGCACCAGCACCGCCGTGCCCCTCGCGGAGCCGGCGGGCAGGGAGCGCATCCCGAACTGCGACGGGTGGTCGCCGTACGGGACCCGCCTCATGCCAGGGCGGCCGGCAGGGTCGAGGTCCAGGCAGCGCGCAGCTCGTCGAGCGGCACCTCGAACCGGCCCTCGACGACGAGGGCGTCGCCGCCGGTGACGCCCAGGGCCGTGACCGGGACGCCGTGCTGCTCGGCCAGGGCGACGAGGAGCTCGGCCTCGGCGTCGGGCACCGTGACGACCGCGCGGGCGGGCGACTCGCTGAACAGCCCGACGAACGCGTCGCCGGGGACCTCGACGGACACGCCGATCCCGTGCCGCAGCGCGCCCTCGACCAGCGCCTGCGCCAGGCCGCCGTCGGACAGGTCGTGCGCGGAAGTGATCAGGCTCCGCTCCCCCTGGCCGGCCTCCCGGAGCAGCGTCGCGAGGGCCTGCTCGGCGGCCAGGTCCACCCGCGGCGGGAGCCCGCCGACGTGGCCGTGCACGACGTGCGCCCACTCCGAGCCGGAGAGCTCCTCGCGGGTCTCGCCCAGCAGCAGCACCCGCTCGCCGGCGGCCGACCAGGCCGACGGCGTACGCCGGGTGACGTCGTCGATCACGCCGAGCACGGCGACGACCGGCGTCGGCAGGATCGCCGTCTCGCCGGTCTGGTTGTAGAGGCTGACGTTGCCGCCGGTGACGGGCAGGCCGAGCTCCAGGCAGCCGTCCTTGAGGCCGCGGCAGGCCTCCGCGAACTGCCACATCACGGCGGGGTCCTCGGGCGAGCCGAAGTTGAGGCAGTCGGAGATCGCCACCGGGACCGCGCCGCCGGTGGCCACGTTGCGGTAGGCCTCGGCGAGGGCGAGCTGGGCGCCGGCGTAGGGGTCGAGCAGCGCGAACCGGCCGTTGCAGTCGGTCGAGACCGAGACGCCCAGGTTGCTGTCCTCGTCGACACGGACCATGCCGCTGTCGTGCGGCTGCGCGAGCACGGTGTTGCCGCGCACGTAGCGGTCGTACTGGTCGGTGATCCACGACTTGTCGCACAGGTTGGGGCTCGCGACGAGCGTGAGCAGCGTCCGGCGCAGCTCCTCGCCCGACACGGGGCGCGCCAGCGACTCGGCGGCGTCGGCCTGCAGGTCGTCTTGCCACGCGGGCCGCTCGAAGGGGCGGTGGTACGTCGGGCCGTCGTGCGCGACGCTGCGCGGCGGCACGTCGACCACGCGCTCACCGTGCCAGTCGATCTGGAGCCGTTCGGTGTCGGTGACCTCGCCGACCACGACCGCCTCGACGTCCCACTTGGCGCAGATCGACAGGAAGGCGGGGACGTCGTCGGGCTCGACGACGGCCATCATCCGCTCCTGCGACTCGCTCATGAGGATCTCCTCGGGCGCCAGCGTGGAGTCGCGCAGCGGCACCCGGTCGAGCTCGACGTGCATGCCGCCGTCGCCGGCGGAGGCGAGCTCGGAGGTCGCGCAGGACAGGCCCGCGCCGCCCAGGTCCTGGATGCCGGCGACCACGCCGGCGGCGAAGAGCTCGAGCGTGCACTCGATGAGGAGCTTCTCCATGAACGGGTCGCCGACCTGCACGCTGGGCCGCTTGGCGGGACCGTCGGCGTCGAACGTCTCGCTCGCGAGCACGGAGACTCCGCCGATGCCGTCGCCGCCGGTGCGGGCGCCGTACAGGATCACCTGGTTGCCGACCCCGGACGCCTTGGCGAGGTGCAGGTCCTCGTGCTTGAGCACGCCCACGCACAGCGCGTTGACGAGCGGGTTGCCGAGGTAGGTCGGGTCGAAGACCGCCTCGCCGCCGATGTTCGGCAGCCCCAGGCAGTTGCCGTAGCCACCCACGCCCGCGACGATCCCGGGCAGCACCCGGTGGGTGTCGTCGGCGTCGAGGGGGCCGAAGCGCAGCGGGTCCATCACCGCGACGGGTCGGGCCCCCATGGCGAGGATGTCGCGGACGATGCCGCCGACGCCGGTCGCCGCACCCTGGTAGGGCTCGACGTACGACGGGTGGTTGTGCGACTCGATCTTGAACGTGACCGCGTAGCCCTGGCCGATGTCCACGACGCCGGCGTTCTCGCCGATGCCGGCCAGCAGGCGGCCGGTGTCGGGCTGGCGCTGGGCGAGCACCTCGGCGAGCTCGGAGAACTGCTTGAGGTGCACCTTGGAGCTCTTGTAGGAGCAGTGCTCGCTCCACATCACCGAGTACATGGCGAGCTCGGAGCTGGTCGGCCGGCGCCCGAGGATCTCGCGGATCCGGGCGTACTCGTCGGCCTTGAGGCCGAGGTCGGCCCACGGCTGGTCGTGGTGGGGGTCCTCGGCGGCGACGGCGACGGTGTCGAGCACGGCGTCAATCTACCGGCGGCCCGGCTCCCGGCGTACGCCGCCACCTGTCCGCGGACACGACCGGCGAGCCACTGGTCAGGGGTTTCTTGCGCTCGTCGGCTGTTGCAACGGCCGACAAGCGGAGGAATCCCCGGTTCACCGGGGATTCCCCGCCCGGCGGAGGCCTACTTCAGCAGGCCGTCGGCGACGACCTCGAGCATGGGGCGTACGGCGGCGGCGTCCAGCTCGCCCTGGTCGGCCACGGCCGCGATGCCGCCGACCAGGCGCGCGACCTCGAGCGCGGTGACGTCACCACGCAGGGCGTCCTCGGCGCGCAGCCGGTCGAGGACCCGGTCGCCGGCCGAGCGCAGCACCTCGCACTTCGTGCGGATCGGGGAGCCCTCGTCGCCCATCGCGGAGGTGATCTTGGCGGGGCCGCCGCGATGGACGCTGATCAGCCGGACGTACTCCTCGAACCAGGTGAGCAGCACCTCGCGGGGGCCGCCCTCGCGGGCCAGCACCTTCTCGGCGGTCTCGTTGACGCCGTCGACCCAGCTCTGCATGACCGCGTCGACGAGGTTCTCGCGCTTCGGGAAGTGCCGGTAGAGCGTCCCGGGTCCGACCCCGGCCCGCTTGGCGATCTCGTCGAGGGAGGCGTCGTACCCCTGCTCGCGGAACACCGTGCGCGCGACCTCGACGATCCGGTCGTAGTTGCGCCTGGCGTCGGCACGCACCGCGTTCACACCTCATTTCCGGAAAAGGACTTGATAACCGGAGACTGTCTCCGTATTGTTCGGGAGGAAGCGGAGTCATCCTCCGGATCTACTGTACCTCGGCCCCCCGGGCCAGAACAGGACCTCACCCCATGTCCCGTGACACCCTCCCCACCGACCTCCCGCCGAACGCGGGACGGGCGGCCACCGGCATCGCGATCGTGCTGGTCGCCCAGCTCATGCTCGTCCTCGACGCGACCGTCGTGAACGTCGCGCTGCCGCGCATCGACGCCGACCTCGGCTTCGGGCCGGCGTCGCTGTCGTGGATCCTCAACGCCTACACGCTCGCCTTCGGCGGCCTGCTGCTCCTCGGCGGCCGGCTCGGCGACGTCTTCGGCCGGCTCAAGGTCTTCGAGGCCGGGCTCGCCGTGTTCACGCTCGGCTCGGCGCTCGGCGGCCTCGCCCAGAGCCCCGGCCAACTGGTCGCCGCCCGCACCCTGCAGGGCGTCGGCGCCGCGCTCGCCGCTCCCGGCGTGCTCGCGCTGCTCACCACGAGCGCCCCCGACGAGGCGGCCCGCAACCGCGCGTTCGCGCTGTTCGGGGCCGTGTCCTCCGGCGGCGCCTCGATCGGCCTGCTGCTCGGGGGCCTGCTCACCGACGTCGGGTCGTGGCGCTGGACGCTGTTCATCAACGTGCCCATCGGCATCGCCGTACTCCTGCTGGCGCCGCGGTACGTCGACGAGACCCAGCGGCGGCCCGGCCGGTTCGACGTCGTCGGCGCCGTCACCGCGACGTTCGGCGCGGTGTCGCTGGTCTGGGCGCTGATCGGCACCCCCGAGCACGGCTGGACCAGCGCGCGCACCCTCGGCGGGTTCGCCGTCGGCGTGGCGCTGCTCGCCCTGCTGGCCCGCACCGAGGTGCGCCACCCGCACCCGATGATCCAGCCGCGGTTGGTCCGCAACCGCACCCGGGTCGCCGCGCTGGCGGCGATGGCACTGCTGATCGGCGCGAACCTGTCGATGTTCTTCCTGGTCGTCCAGTACGTCCAGGGCGTGCTCGGCTTCGGCCCGCTGACGGCCGGCGCCGCGTTCCTCCCGTTCAGCCTGGGCATCTTCGCGATGTCGCGGGTGACCCCGCAGTTGCTCGGGCGGTTCGGCGCGCGGACGATGGTGCTGACCGGCAGCGCCGCGCTCGCGGGCGGCTACACCTGGCTGAGCACGATCGGGACCACCGACAGCTACTTCGCGGCGGTGTTCGGCCCGATGGTGATCGCCGGTCTCGCGACCGGACTGGTGTTCATGCCGATCACCGCGACCGTGCTCGGCGGCGTCGAGCCCGAGCACGCGGGCGCCGCGTCGGGCCTGCTGCAGACCACCCAGCAGCTCGGCAGCGCGGTGGGCGTGGCCGCGATCGTCTCGGTCTACGCCTCCGGCGCGGTGCCCGGCCAGATCGTACCGGGCCTGCAGGCCGCGTTCCTCACCTCCGCGGCGTTCGCCGCGGCCGCGGTGGTCGTCGCCGCCGTCGCCCTGCCCGCGCGGGCACCGCGACCGGTGCAGATCGTCGACGAGGAGCTCGAGGCGGTCGCCGCCGAAGCGGCCTGACCAGGGTCACGACGGCTCGGCCGACAACGCAGACGGCTCAGCTGGCCTCCGCCCACAGCGGGGCCGGCTGGGCCGTCCCGGCGTGGGCCGCGGTCTCGGCCGCGGCGTCCTCGAGCGTGGGGACGTGCACCGGCGTCCAGCGGGTGCCGGTCCACCACCAGTGGCCGTCGGCGCTCGCGAGCGGGGCGCCGCCCTCGGCGGGGTCGCCGTGGAAGTGCGGGACCAGGCCCAGGCTGGGCAGGGTCGTCCAGGTCTCGTCCATGATCACTCCCCTCTCGGTGCGCCTTCTCGGCCTCGTGTCCGGAGCATCGGCACCGACCGTCCCAGCATGAGCGGTCCGGGCCGACCGTGCGGCCCGCCGTCCACAGGCCTGCCACAGCCCGAAGAATTACACGCTGGTAGTTCGCAGAACCGTTGTGACGCCTGTGATTTCTGAGGTTATGGTGGCCGGGCCTCGACGGGAGGCGCCCCCTCTTCCCCTGGAGTCCCGCCATGCACCGCCCCTCCCTGCCCACCACCCGCGCCGCCCTGCGCCGCGGGCTCCTCGCCGTGACCAGCGGAGCGCTCGCCGCGACCGCGGTGGTCGCGCTCGGCGTGGGTGGACCGGCCGACGCCGACGGAGCCGCCCGGGCCGGTGCGGCCGGCCTCGCGGCCGCGCCGCGTGAGGGCAACGTCGTCACCCCGGGTGACTTCATCGGCTATGGCTTCGACCAGTGCCACACCCCCGAGCAGCGCTCGATGAACCGCTGGCTGCAGAGCTCGCCGTTCCTCGCCGTCGGCATCTACATCTCCGGCGACTCCCGCGCCTGCCGCGACCAGCCCAACCTGACCCCCACCTGGGTCAGCAAGCAGCTCGCCAAGGGCTGGCGGCTGCTGCCGATCACGCTCGGCCCGCAGGCCTCGTGCCAGCCCCGCTTCCCGCGGTACGGCGACGACGAGACCATCAGCCCCAAGCCCGGCGACAACGGCCGCTACTTCAAGGCCAAGACCCAGGGCCAGGACGAGGCCGTCAAGAGCGTCGGCGTCGCCGCCGATCTGGGCATCGCGCCGGGCAGCACGCTGTGGTACGACCTCGAGGGCTTCGAGCTGCGCAACACCCGCTGCCGCGAGTCCGCGCTGTCGTTCCTCAACGGCTGGACCCAGCAGATCCACGAGCTCGGGTATGTCTCCGGCGTCTACTCGAGCGCCGGGTCGGGCATCAAGATGCTCGACGACGCCCGCGTCAACCGGCCCGACCGCGTCGTGCTCCCCGACCAGATCTGGATCGCCCGCTGGGACGGCAAGGCCAACACCTCCACGTCGTACATCCGCAACGACGGGTGGCGCCCGCACGCCCGGATCAAGCAGTACCAGGGCGGCCACGACGAGACCTGGGGCGGGGTGAAGATCAACATCGACCGCAACTTCCTCGATGTCGGGCGCGGCATGGTCGCCGAGCCGGAGACCCACTGCGACGGCGTCCGCGTCAACTTCTCCTCCTACGAGACGCTGCGGCCGCCGACCGAGACGGTGACGCCGCCGGCCGCGCAGGTCAAGGCGCTGCAGTGCCTGCTGACCGAGCACGAGTTCTACGCCGGCACGATCAACGGCCGGTGGACCAAGGCCACCGTGAAGGCGATCCAGGCCTGGCAGGCCGGGCACGCGATGCCGCAGCGCGAGATCTGGTCGCGGAAGCACTGGATGTCGCTGCTGTCGGCCGGGGAGACGCCGGTGGTGAAGTTCGGGTCGGCCGGGCCCGCCGTACGCCGGCTCCAGCGCGCGCTCAACGCCGCCGGCGTGGCCGAGCCGGTGGTGATGAACGGGCTGTTCCGAGCCGCCACCCAGACCGCGCTGCGCACGTGGCAGGCCAAGGTGGGCGTGGAGGTCTCCGGGGTCGCCGCGAGCCAGACCTGGAAGGCGCTGGCCGCGGGCAGGCGCTAGCCGGCGGGCGGGCCGACCACCAGCGCGACGCCGGTCAGGACGCCGACGGCGACGAGGCCGGCGGCCGCACCGTGCAGCGGGTTGCGCAGCAGCCACGCCGTGACCCGGTCGATCCGCCCCTCGGGCGCGGCGGTCGTGAGCCGCCACCGGGCACCCAGCGCGCCGCGGCGCTCGGCGTAGCGGTCGAACAGCACGGTCGCGAACGGCGGGACCGCCGCGAGGAGGCCGAGCAGCAGCCGGCCCCGGGTCCAGCGCTGGTCGACCGCGACCAGGACCGTGGTCAGGCAGTAGGCGATGAACACCACGCCGTGCGCCATCCCGAACACCCGGACCCCGAGCTCGGTGGTGTCGGTGACGTACTTGAGGAACATCCCGGCCAGCAGCAGGGCCCAGGTGACGGCCTCGGCCACAGCGACCCGGCGGAACGCCAGCAGCGGGCTCACGCGAGCACCCGCTCGACGAGGCTGGTGAAGAACCCGAGGCCCTCGGTGCCCGGGCCGGTGAGCGACTCGACGGCGTGCTCGGGGTGCGGCATCAGGCCGACCACGTTGCCCCGCTCGTTGGTGATGCCGGCGATGTCGCGCAGCGAGCCGTTCGGGTTGTGGTCGAGGTAGCGGGCGACGACCCGGCCCTCGCCCTCCAGACGGTCCAGCGTCGCCTCGTCGGCGACGAACCCGCCCTCGCCGTTCTTCAACGGGACGGTGATCTCCGCGCCGGCGGCGTACGCCGAGGTCCACGGGGTGTCGACGTTCTCGATGCGCAGCCGCTGGTCGCGGCAGACGAACTTGCGGTGGTCGTTGCGGATCAGCGCACCCGGCAGCAGGTGGGACTCGCACAGGATCTGGAAGCCGTTGCAGATGCCGAGCACCGGCATCCCCTTGCCCGCGGCCTCGATCACCTCGGCCATCACCGGGGAGAACCGCGAGATCGCGCCACAGCGCAGGTAGTCGCCGTACGAGAACCCGCCGGGCAGGATCACGGCGTCCACGCCGCGCAGGTCGTGCTCGCCGTGCCACAACGCGACGGCCTCGTGGCCGCCGACCCGCACGGCGCGCTGCGCGTCGACGTCGTCCAGCGAGCCGGGGAAGGTGACGACCCCGACCTTCACGACACGGTCTCCACGGCGGCCGGAGTCGTCTCGACCGCCACCGTGAAGTCCTCGATCACGGGGTTGGACAGCAGCGTCGCCGCCATCTCGCGCACCTGCTCGAGGACCTCCTCGGTCAGCTCGCCCTCCACCTCGAGCTCGAACCGCTTGCCCTGACGGACGTCGGTGACCCCGGTGAAGCCCAGGCGCGGCAACGCGCCGAGAACGGCCTTGCCCTGGGGATCGAGGATCTCGGGCTTGGGCATGACATCGACGACTACGCGCGGCACGCGGCACAGTGTAGAGGCCGCTTCCTGGGGACAGCGCGGCAGACTGGAGGTCATGAGCATGTCCGCCGGAATGCCCGGACCCCGTCCGCTGAAGCTGGAGTTCCCCCAGTCACTGGCCGTCTACGACGACTACGCGACCGCCCAGAAGACCGTCGACTTCCTCTCCGACCAGCACTTCCCCGTGCAGCACCTGATGATCGTCGGCACCGACCTCAAGCGCGTCGAGCGGATCACCGGCCGGCTCACCACCGGCCGGGTCGCCCTCGGCGGGGTCCTCTCGGGGGTGTGGCTCGGCCTGTTCGTCGGGCTGGTCTTCGCCCTGTTCGTCGACGAGAACGCGCTGGCGATGATCGTCTCCACGATGCTGTTCGGCGCCGTCTTCGGCCTGATCTGGGCGCTGCTCGGCTACGCGCTCACCCGCGGGCAGCGCGACTTCTCCTCGGTCACCCAGGTCGTCGCCACCAGGTACGAGGTGCTCGTCGAGCACAAGGTCGCCGCCCAGGCCCGCGAGCTGCTGGCCAAGCTGCCCGGCGCGCTGCCGAACCCGTTCGAGTGAGCAGTGAGCCGCGACGAAGGAGCGGCTCACGTGGCGAACGAAGGTCGAGTAGCGCCCGCGGCTGAGGAACGAAGCCGCGACGGCGCGTATCGAGACCCCCGCACCCGAGAGCAGACCTCTAGTGCAGCTCGCGCTTGAGGATCTTGCCGGTGGAGGTCATCGGCAGCGAGGTGACGAACTCGACCCGGCGCGGGTACTTGTAGTTGGCCATCTGCTCCTTGGACCAGGCGATCAGCTCGTCCTCGGTCACGGTGGCGCCGTCCTTGCGGATCACGACGGCCTTGATCTCCTCGCCATGGCTCTCGTCGGGTACGCCGATGACCGCGGCCAGCGAGACGTCCGGGTGGGTCATCAAGACCTCCTCGATCTCGCGCGGGTACACGTTGTAGCCGCCGCGGATGATCATGTCCTTGGACCGGTCGACGATGTAGTACCAGCCGTCCTCGTCGCGGCGGGCCAGGTCGCCGGAGCGGAACCATCCGTCGTGGATGACCTCGGCGGTGGCCTCGGGCCGGTTGTAGTAGCCCTTCATCACGTTGTGGCCCTTGATCGCGATCTCGCCGATCGCGTCGGGGCCCTCGACCTCGGACCAGTCGGGCCCGATCAGCTTCATCTCCGCGCCCGGGACCGGCACACCGATCGAGCCGGGCCGCGCGGGCTCGCCGTACCGCGAGAAGCTCGCGACCGGCGAGGTCTCCGAGAGCCCGTAGCCCTCGAGGATCGTCACACCGAACCGCTTCTCGAACTCCTTGTGCACCTCGACCGGCAGCGCGGAGCCGCCCGAGACCGCGACCCGGAGGTTGTCCGCCAGCGTCGAGACGTCGACGCCGTCCTCGAGCGCACCGAGCAGACCCCAGTACATCGTGGGCACGCCGGCGAAGAAGGTGATCTTCTCCTTGAGCATCAGCTCGAGGGCCGCGTGGGCCTCGAAGCGCGGCAGCATCACGACGGTGCCGCCGTACGCGAACGCGCCGTTCTGGCACACGGTCTGGCCGAAGGAGTGGAACAACGGCAGCACGCACAGGTAGGTGTCGGGCTTCGCGGGCTCCGCGCCGAACAGCGGCTCGCCGAGCAGCGCGTTGTCGCGCATGTTGCGGTGCCGCAGCTCCGCGCCCTTCGGCTGGCCGGTGGTGCCGGAGGTGTAGAGGATCACCGCGGTGTCGTCCTCGTCGGTCGCGACGGTCTCGAACGTGCCCGGCTGCCCGCCCATCGCCTGGGCCATCGTCTCGACGCCCTCGATCGGCGAGGGGTCGCCGAGACCGGCGGTGATGATGAAGAAGTCCTGGCAGCCGTCGGCCTCCTCGAAGCCGGCGTGGCCGGCCTGGCCCATCGGCAGCTCGGGGGTGCCCTCGAAGCAGAAGTAGGCCTTCGCCTCGGAGTCGGCGAGGTGGTAGGCGACCTCGCGGCCCTTCAGCAGCACGTTGAGGGGGACCACGGTCGCGCCGGCCTTGAGGATGCCGAAGTAGACGACCGTGAAGTACGGCAGGTTGGGGCAGGTGAGCGCCACCTTGTCGCCCGGCCGGATGCCCCGCGAGACCAGCAGGTTCGCGACCATGCTGGCGAACGTGTCGACCTCGGCATAGCTGAGCCGGGTCTCGCCCAGGACGATCGCGGTGCGGTCGGGGTAGGTCGCGGCGCCGTCCTCGAGCAGGGTCGCCAGGTTGTACGTCGTCATGGGCGTGGCCTCCATCACTGCCGGGTGTGGACCCAACCTACTCACGGGTCACCGGCGGTTCACGCGGTGGTCTCGGGCCGGGTGCTCGTCGGTCCGGGCCGGCGCCGCCGGCCGGTGGGGCCTCAGCCCCCGAGGATCCGGGCCGCGCGCCGCAGGTCGGAGCGGACGGCGCGCGGCGCCAGCGCACCCAGCATCCGGGCGGGCAGCGCCGCGGGTCCGCGACCGGTCACGCGCATGGTGGCCGTCACGTCGCAGCCTCCTGCCGTCTCGGCGAACTCGAGGGTGAGGACGGCCGCGAAGCCGCGCCAGGTCCCGCGCTCGGACCAGCGCCGCGGGCGGTCGAGCTCGGTGGTCTCCATCCGGGGCCGCAGGCCCGGCGTGGTGACGTCCACCCAGGTCTGCCCGACCCGCACGTCGCCGTCGACCTGCTCGACCCGGGCCAGGCTCGACTGCCAGGCCGGCCGGTTGCGCGGGTCGGCGAAGTAGTCGAACGCGACCTCCGGTGGGACCGGGAACGCGACCGCTACCACGTCTCTCCGGTCAGCAGCTCGTAGGCCTCGACGTACCGGCTGCGGGTGCGCTCGACGACCTCGGCGGGCAGCGGCGGCGGCGCCTCCCCGGAGCCCCGGTCCCAGCCGGACTCCGGCGAGAGCGCCCAGTTGCGCACGATCTGCTTGTCGTACGACGGCTGCGCGTGGCCGGGCTCCCACTCGGCGGCCGGCCAGAAGCGGCTCGAGTCGGGCGTCAGGACCTCGTCCCCGAGCACGGTCGTGCCATCGGGCCGGGCGCCGAACTCCAGCTTGGTGTCGGCCAGGATGATGCCCCGCTCCCGGGCGATCCCCTCGGCCCGCGCGTAGACCCGCAGGGTGAGGTCGCGCAGCTCGGCCGCGCGGTCGGCGCCGATCGTGGCCGCCACCGCGTCGTACGAGACGTTCTCGTCGTGCTCGCCGAGCTCGGCCTTGGTGGCCGGGGTGAAGATCGGCTCCGGCAGCCGGCTGCCGTCGACAAGTCCGTCGGGGAGCGCGATCCCGCAGACCCCGCCCGAGGCCTGGTAGTCGAGGAGTCCCGAGCCGGTGAGGTAGCCGCGGGCCACGCATTCGACCGGGTACATCGCCAGTCGCTGGCACACCACCGCGCGTCCCCTCACCACGTCGGGGACGTCGGTGGAGACCACGTGGTTGGGCACGATGTCCGCGAGCTGGTCGAACCACCACAGCGACATCCGGGTGAGGATCTCGCCCTTGTCGGGGATCGTGGTGTCGAGCACGAAGTCGAAGATCGAGATCCGGTCGCTCGCCACCATCAGCAGCTCACCGCCGGGCAGCTCGTAGAGGTCACGGACCTTGCCGGAGTGCAGGTGCGTGGCGCCCGGGATGGCCGGCGCGGCGGGGATGTTCAGGTCGGTCACCCCCGCAGCCTAGGGCTCCCGCACTCAGCAGCCGCACGTGTAGTAGGTGACGTCCCAGTGGTTGCCCTCGTCGGCGTAGATGTTGCCGGAGGCGGCACGGTACTGGGCGGCGCCGTCGCTGCGCTGGCCGATGTAGGTGTAGGTGTTGTGGATCCACGAGGTCAGGCACGTGGTCCGCGAGAAGTCGAGCTTGTAGCCGTTCCAGTGGCTGTAGGTGCCCGACGCGTGGCCGGTCTCCGTGCCACCGGTGATCGTCAGCCCGCAGCCGCTCGCGCGCTTGAGCGTGATCGCGCCGTCGATGGTCGCCTGGCGGATGCCCTCGAACGAGGTGCACGTGGAGTTGTAGCGGTCGGTGCAGCCGCCCGAGGAGGTCCAGCCGATGCCGGCCGCGGAGAACTGGGACGCGGCGCTGGACTGGGTGACCGCCGACGCGGGCGCGGTGGCGCCGAGGGTCAGGCCGAGGACGGACAGGACGGTGAGGAGGATGGTTCCCGAGATTCGCTTCATGGGCTCCACCCTGTCCACGGCGAGCACGGCTCTGGCAAGAGGGAAATCCCTCTGCTCGCCGACTTGTCAGCCGAAACCCGCACGACACGCCGATGCCCCTCGGCGTGTCGTGCGGGTTTCACCGGTCGACCGGTGAAACCCGCCGCCACGGCGGCGGCTCGCCGTGCAGCCACCACTCCAGCCGCCGGGTCATCCAGGGCAGCGCGAGATAGGTCATCACCGGCGTCATCACCAGCACCGACACCAGGACGCGCACCGGGAGCAGCCAGTCGCTGAGGTACTCCTTGCCCAGCCAGTTGACCGCGAGGCTGAGCGGGAAGAAGACCAGGAAGATCACGCCCATCTGCTTCCAGCGCGGGGGCGCCGGCGGCGCCGGGCGCAGGTCCTGCACGTCGGTGGTGACCGGCCGGTCGAACCAGCCCTCGATGCCGGTACGCCGTTCCACGCGGGCCTCGCCCACCAGCCCCTGCGCGGCACCCAGCCACCAGGCCCGCTGCGGCGAGGCCTCCCACGCGGCCAGCGATGCCTCGTCGGCGAACCGGTAGAGCATGTGCCACTCCTGGGAGTCGGCCGCCGGACGGACCCACCCGTGTCCGAGGAACCCGTCGAAGCGGCTGGCCAGGGCCGAGCCGGCCCGGATCCAGGCCAGCATCTCCTCGCGGTGGCCGGGGACCACCGTCCGCGTGATCGCCACGGTGACGGGTGCGCTCATGCGGGTGATCGTCCGGGGGCCCGGGGTGCTCGCGCAAATCCGGTTTGGCACAGTGTCGTCATGCCGGAGTCAGCATCCGAGATGTACGCACGGATCCTCGCCGCCTCGCAGGAGGGTCGCCTGCCGACTCCCGCGATGGCCGCCTGGGAGATCTTCCCGTGGGAGGCCGAGGGTGGCGCGGTCGTCCCCAAGGTCCTCGCCGCCCCGGGCGCCGAGGAGCCCCGCCGGGGCGAGCAGGGCGGTGCGGACTGCGACGCGTGCGCCGGGTTCGCGCACGCTCAGGTGATCTGGGAGGACGAGCAGTGGGTGCTGACCACCTCGACCGAGCCGACCGGGCTGCCGATGGTGCTGACCCTGTGGTCGCGCGAGCACCTCGACGTCGGGGACTTCGACGACGAGCACGCCGCCGAGCTCGGGCGGATCGCCAACCGCCTGGTGCGGATCATGGAGGCGATGCCGGGCATCGGCCGGGTGCACGTCAACCGCTGGGGTGACGGCTCCTCGCACTCCCACGTGTGGTTCTTCGCCCGCCCGGAGGGGTTCGCGCAGATCAAGGGCTCCTACGCCGTCGAGTGGGACGACATCCTGCCCCCGGTGCCCGACGAGGTGCGCCGGGCGGACCTGCACGCGGTGGCGACCAAGCTGGCCAACTGGGGCGGGCACGCCCGGGTCTGATCACCCGGTGACGCGGAACGACGTCGACCCCTGGTCCTCCGCCTCCTGGACGTCGACCCGCTCGACGTACGCCATCGGCGGGCCGTCGTGGCACCACCGCACGAACGCGTCGACCGCGCCGGGGTCGCCCTCGGCATGCGCGGCGACCGAGCCGTCGGGCTCGTTGCGCACCCAGCCCGTGACGCCGAGCCGGGTCGCCTCACGCTCGGCGGCGTAGCGGAACGACACGCCCTGCACCCGACCGGTGACCGTGACGTCGACGGATCTGCGCATGCGGCCATCATCGCTCGGGCAAGGTGGTGAGGTGACCGAGCACGCCGTCGAGACGCCGCAGGAGGAGGAGCCGGCGTACGAGCCGGACCCGCGCCGCTGGCGCATCCTCGGCGTCACGCTGGTCGTCGGATTCATGGCGCTGCTCGACGTGTCGATCGTCAACGTCGCGATCCCGTCGATGCGTGCCGGGCTGGGGACCTCCGCCGGCACCGTGCAGTGGGTGGTGTCCGGCTATGCGCTGGCGTTCGGGCTCACGCTGGTCGCCGGCGGCCGGCTCGGGGACGCCTACGGCCGGCGCCGGATGATGCTGATCGGCCTGCTCTGCTTCGTCGCCGCCAGCGTGGCGGTCGGTTTCGCCCCGAACGTCGAGACGGTGATCGCCGCGCGGCTGCTCCAGGGCGGGTCCGCCGGCCTGCTGACGCCGCAGAACTCCGGGCTGATCCAGCAGCTCTTCCGCGGCCGCGAGCGGGCCCGCGCGTTCGGGATGTTCGGGTTCACGGTGTCGGTCTCCTCGGCGACCGGTCCGGTGCTCGGCGGCCTGATCATCGCGCTGGCCGGCGAGGACGAGGGCTGGCGCTGGCTGTTCTGGGTCAACGCCCCGATCGGGCTCGTGGCGATGGTCGCCGTCGCGCGGCTGGCGCCGGGCCGCGACCCGAGGCGTGCCGGCCGCGGCGAGAGCCACATCGACGTGCCCGGCGCGCTGCTGCTCGGGGCAGCGGTGCTGTGCCTGCTCTACCCGGTCGTGAGCATCGAGGGCGGGGCGCGCTGGCCGCTGGCACTGGTCGCCGGGGTGCCGGTGCTCGCGTGGGCGTTCGTGCGGTGGGAGCGGCGTACGGCGGCCCGCGGCCGGGCGCCGCTGCTCGACATCGCGCTCCTGCGCCGGCTGCCCGGCTACCTCAACGGGCTGCTCGTCGGGGCGCTGTACTTCACCGGGTTCACCGGGCTGCTGCTGGTGCTGTCGATCTACCTGCAAGACAGCCTCGGTCACAGCCCGCTCCAGGCCGGGCTGCTGATGATGCCGTTCGCGGTCGGGTCGGCGGTGAGCGCACCGATCGCCGGCAACTACGTCTCCGACGCGGGCCGCCGGCTGACCGTCGGCGCGATCCTCGCGATGATGAGCGGCGTCGCCCTGCTGGCGGTGCTGGTGCCCGGCCGCGAGCCGGTGTGGCCGTGGTTGGTCCCGGTGCTGTTCCTCACCGGGCTCGGCGGTGGCGCGGTCGTCTCCCCCAACATCACGCTGACCCTGACCGAGGTGCCGCCCCGGATGGGCGGCGCCGCGGGCGCCGCGCTGCAGACCGGTCAGCGGATCGGGGCGTCGATCGGCGCCGCGCTGCTCGTCACCGTCTACCAGGTCACCGTCGGCCCGAGATCCGACGGCACCGCCCTGCGCGCCGCGCTGCTCACCAGCGTCGTGGTGCTCTCGGCGGCGCTGCTGATGGCGATCCGGGCCCTGCGCAGCGAGCGCCGCGACGACCGGGCTCAGCCCTCGCAGCCCAGCCCGTCGGCGTAGCCCTCGGGAACCTGGCCAGCCGCCACCTCGTCGGCGTAGCCGTAGATCGCCTCGGGGTAGTCGCCGTCCGCCTCCATCTGCTGCAGGACCGGCCACTGCCGAGCGGTCGCGAGCGCGGCGGCAGCGCGGTCCATGCGCCGCTGGTCGCCCGCCCGGTGTGCCTCGGCGAAGTCGGCAAGCCACTCGCACGCCACCGCTCCGGCGACGTCGGCGCCGAGGTGGTAGGGGTCGTTCTGGTCGGAGCTGAACCCGACCCGCTGGCTGCCCGGCGGGATCACCGGGTCGACGTACCGACGGATCCCGGCGAGGATCTCCTCGATCGCCGCATCCCGTTCGCTGCCGTCGACGAACGTCGCGGGCATCGCGGCCTCGAAGGCCTGCTCGTCGACCAGCCGGAGCTCTCCGAGGAGTGCGAGGTACGCCGCCCGGTCCATGCCGCCGCCGCGCACCTCCAGCCAGTGGCCGGCCGCAGGCTCGCGGATCGCGGTGTGGTCGGTATCGCTGTAGGCCCACATCCGGGCGTCGAGGTCCAAGACCTCGACGGGCTCTCCGTCGCTCGGCGGATCGGTGATGTGCCGGCGGTCCTCGACGTAGTCGTCGTAGCTCGCGGCGGGGTACCAGTTGATCTCGAACGACTGCTCGCCCTTGGCGTAGGAGAGCTCGCCGCCGTGCGAGTCGGCGTACACGTTCTCGACCGTCCATCCGGGCGCGTCGAGGATCGCGCGGTAGTCCCGCTCCGGCGCCGGGGCGCTCGCGATGCCGTCCGCGCCGGACTCACCGCCCGGCCCGTAGCCGCTGCCCCACCAGGCGGTGACCGCGACCAGCAGGGCGACCGCGGCGGCCACGGCCACCGGAGCCAGCCAGCGGCTGCTCCGCCCCGCAGGTGGCGTCGTCGCCGGGCGGTCGTCGAGGACGGGAGTGCTCATGATCTCCTCCAGGAGCTCGGCCCGCCCGAGGGAGAGCGGCAGGCCGGCGACGGTGTCGTCGCTGAGCATCGGGTTCATGGCCGCTCCTCCCGGGTGAGCTGGGGTTGTCTGGAGGGAACATGTCCGCCGGCCTCGGGATCGTTGCCGAGCAGGTCGCGCAGCCGGGCCCGGGCCCGGGAGAGCCGCGGCCGGACGACCACGGTGGTCAGACCGAGGACCTCGGCGATCTCGCGCGGCTCGAGCCCCTCCCACAGGTGGAGCTCGAGCACCTCCTGGTCGCGGGCGCTGAGCCGGCGCATCGCCGCGGTGACGTCCGCCCGCTGCACGACGCCGTCGCTGACGTCGGGCACGGCGGCGGCCAGCTCGCGGCGCAGCCGCTCGCCGAGGTGGGTGCGCCGCCGGTCGCCGCGCCGGTGGTTGGCGAGCACGCGGCGCGCCACGCCGTACAGCCAGGGTCGCTGCTCCTGGCCGGCCGGCACGTGCGCGAGCCGCCGCCACGCCACGAGGAACGTGTCCGCGGTGACGTCCGCGGCGTCCTCGGGACGCTCGGTGCGCCGCAGCGCGAACCCCAAGACGGCGTCGAAGTGGGCGGCGTAGAGCCGCCGGAAGGTCTCCTCGCGGCCGTCCGTCATGCCTGGCTCATGTCCGGCAACCGCCCGAGCGTTGCATGGGAGTTCGGTCTCGACACGCCGGTCGCGACTTCGTGCCTCAGTCGCGCGGCTCGCTCGACCACCATCAGCGGATCCGCTGCGCGTCTCCGCTAGAGGATGTCGCCGGGTGAGTACGCCGCGGCCGCGGGGTGTCGGGTCGTCACCTCGGCGACCCGGCGGACGACCTCCTGCACCTGCGCGACGGCCGCGCCCGTGAACGTGATCGGCTCGGCGACCAGCGAGGCCAGCTGGTCGGCGGTGAGCCCGAGTCGTGGGTCGGCCGCGAGCCGGGCGAAGACGTCGTTGTCGGCCTGGCCGCGGCGCATGTCGAGGGCGGTGCCGACCGCGGCCTGCTTGATCGCCTCGTGGGCGGCCTCGCGGCCCACTCCGTTGCGGACCGCCGCCATCAGCACCTTGGTCGTGGCGAGGAACGGCAGGTAGCGGTCGAGCTCGCGCTGGATGACCGCGGGGAAGGCGCCGAACTCGTCGAGGATCGTCAGGAACGTCTCGAACAGGCCGTCGGCGGCGAAGAAGGCGTCCGGCAGCGCGACCCGGCGTACGACGGAGTCGGAGACGTCGCCCTCGTTCCACTGGTCGCCGGCGAGCTCGCTGACCATCGAGAGGTGGCCGCGGAGCACGACCGAGAGGCCGTTGACCCGTTCGGCGGAGCGGCTGTTCATCTTGTGCGGCATCGCGGACGACCCGACCTGGCCCTCCTTGAACCCCTCGGTGACCAGCTCGTTGCCGGCCATCAGCCGGATCGTGGTGGCGAGGTTGGAGGGGCCGGAGACCAACTGCACCAGCGCGCTGACGACGTCGAAGTCGAGGCTGCGGGGGTAGACCTGACCGACGCTGGTCAGCACCCGCTCGAACCCGAGGTGGCGCGCCACCCGCTCCTCCAGGTCGGCGAGCAGGGCATCGTCGCCGTCGAGGAGGTCGAGCATGTCCTGGGCGGTGCCCATCGGGCCCTTGATCCCCCGCAGCGGATAGCGGGCCAGCAGCTCCTCGACCCGCTCGAGCGCGATCATCATCTCGTCGGCCACGGTCGCGAACCGCTTGCCGAGCGTGGTGGCCTGCGCCGCCACGTTGTGGCTGCGACCGGCCATCACGGTCGCCTCGTGCTCGGCGGCCAGCCGGCCCAGCCGCGCGAGCGCCGCCACGGCGCGGTCGCGGACCAGGGCCAGGCTCTGGCGGACCTGCAGCTGCTCGACGTTCTCGGTCAGGTCGCGCGAGGTCATGCCCTTGTGGATGTGCTCGTGGCCGGCGAGCGCGGAGAACTCCTCGATCCGCGCCTTCACGTCGTGGCGGGTGACCCGCTCACGGGCCGCGATGGAGTCCAGGTCGACCTGCTCGACGACCCCGCGGTAGGCCTCGATCACCCCGTCGGGGACGTCGACCCCGAGGTCGCGCTGGGCGTCCAGCACCGCGATCCACAGCCGCCGCTCCAGCACGATCTTGTGCTCCGGGGACCAGATGCGGGCCAGCTCGGCCGAGGCGTAGCGGGTGGCCAGGACGTTCGGGACGGTCACGGGTGGTGATTCTCCCACGGCTGCCACCCGCGGTGGTCGGGTCGTGTGCCTGAGGACGGGCCACGGCCCGTT
>NZ_DASWVI010000383.1:0-6223 GCF_036401255.1 Nocardioides sp.
CTCCTCCCCGGCCGACTGCGCCTCCGAGTGCTCGGCCGCGGCCACGCCCTTGGCGTCGAGGCCCTCACCGGCGGGCAGGTCGTGCCCCACGGTCCGGCTGGCGGCGAGCAGGTCGCGGAACGGCCCGGGAACGACCGCGAGCTCGGCGCGCGGGCCGTGCTGGACGACGCGACCACGGTCGAGCACGGCGACGAGCGGAGCCCGCTCGATCGTGGAGAGCCGGTGGGCGACGAGGATGCCGGTGCGGTGCGCGAGCAGCCGGTCGGCGGCCGCGACCACCCGGCGCTCGGTGAGCGGATCCATCCGCGCGGTGGCCTCGTCGAGCACGACGACGCGCACGTCGCGCACGAGCAGCCGCGCGAACGCCACGAGCTGCTCCTCCCCGGCCGACAGGGAGGTGCCGCCCGGGCCGAGGAGCGTGTCGAGGCCGTCCGGGAGGCCGGCGACCCAGCCGTCGAGGCCGAGCTCGACCACGGCGGCCTGGACCGTGCCGCGCGGGACGTCGGCGAACAGCGTGATGTTCTCGGCGAGGGTGCCCGCGAGGATCTCGGTGCGCTGGGTGACGACGCCGACCGCGCGGCGCAGGTGTTGCAGGTCGAGGTCCCGCGCGTCGGCGCCGCCGAGGAACACGGTGCCTCGCGGTGGCTCCATCGCGCGGGACACGAGCGCGGCGAGCGTCGACTTGCCCGAGCCGGTGCGACCGACCAGCGCGACGGTCTGACCGGCCGGGACGCGGAGGTGGACATCCTGCAGCGCGAAGGCCCCCTCGACGTAGGAGAAGTCCAGGCCGCGCAGCTCGAGGTCGAGCGGGCCCTCGGGCAGGGGGTTCCCGCCCTCCGGCTCCGGCGGGACCGCCAGCATCTGGCGCAGCCGGATGACCGCGCCGAGACCAGCCTGCAGGTCGGGCAGGTGGTTGGCCGCCATCGCGATCTGGCCGACGAACGTCGAGGTGACCAGGAACAGCGTCACCACCTCGGCGACCGACAGGTTGCCGCCGGAGGTGAGCGCCACCCCGGCCACGGCGATCGCCGCCAGGAGGGCGTGGAGCAGCACGCCGGCGCGACGCACGAGGCGGCTCTCGACGTCGACGACCGCGCGGAACTTGGTGTGTACGTCGGCCGAGAGCCGGGCCACCCGGCGCAGCACGTGGGCCTGGCCGAGGCTGGTGCGCAGGTCGTCACGACCGGCGATGCCCTCCTCGAGCACGGCGGCGTGGTCGGTCCACGCCATCTCCTCGACGACCTTGCGCCGCGAGATCTCGCCGAGAAGCGAGCGGATCGCCAGCCACGTGAGGCTCGCCAGCAGCGGGAACAGGACGAACGCCGGCCACCAGGTCAGGCCCGCGACCACCCACATCGGCAGGGCGCTGAACAGCGTGCGGGCGAGCATCCAGATCTGCCAGCGGACCAGGTTGCCGACCTCGTGGGTGTCGTCGTCGATCCGGTCGAGGACCTCGCCCACGGCCTGCTCGCTGAGCGCGGACAGCGGCTGGCTCAGAGCCGCTCGGAGCAGGTCCTCGCGCAGCAGGCCCTCCGCGCGGTCGGAGCACCCGACCCACGCGACCTTGCCCGTGGTGTCGACCACGGCCGCGCCGACCAGGCAGAGCGCGAGCACCCAGACCAGGCCGCGGGTCGGGTCCTCGGCGAGCCGCCCGGCGACCACGGTGCCGAGCGTCATGCCGATCGCGGCCACGGCCGACGCGCAGAGCGCCGCGATCGCCACCGGGCTCTGCAGCCGGCGGGGGCCGATCGTGCGGGACGGGTCGACCGCCGGAGTCGTCGGGTGCTCGTGCTGGTCCGAGGTGGAGGGCGCGGTCGCGGTCGTGGTCATGGTCCCCCCACGCTATGCGGCGGCGGGGACAGTTCTCTCCTGGTTTTCGTCGACCCTCAGGCGTCTTCGAGGAGCCGCGCGACGCCGCCCAACGTGAACACGACCCGCGTCGGCTGGCTGGGCTGCACGATGCGCACGTGCTGTCCACGCAGCGCGGCGAGCTGGCTGGCCGCGACCACGACCGCGATGCCCTGGCAGGACATGAACGTGACGTCGCGGAGGTCGAGCTCGATCAGCTCGGTCCCGTCGTCGATCAGCCGCAGCAGGGTCCGGGCCACCTCGGGTGCGGTCGCGAGGTCGACCTCGCCGCGCACACGTACGACGGACCGGCGACCGACCACCTGGACGCTCGAGATCTCCATCTCCACCATCGCCTTCCGGCGAGAACGTTCCACCAAGAACGGTGACGCCCTGAATGGCGAGACTCGAGGAATCCTCGGTTCTCGCCACGCTACGCCGGCGCTGCGGTTCCGGCACCACCCTCACGGGTGTCCTCGAGATCGAGCGCCGTGCTCCGGCGCCGCGTGGTGACGTGCTGAGGCGGGGCGCGTGGCACCATCACGACATGGATGCCGAGGAGCCCCGCAAGCCGCTGGCGCAGGGCTTCACGGTTCCCGACGAGTACGACCCCGACGTGCTACGTAGCCACGAGGAAGACGAGGACGACGAGTGAAGCTCCTTCTCACCTCCGGCGGCGTCACCAACCCGACCATCCGCGACGCGCTCGTCGAGATGCTCGGCAAGCCGATCGAGGAGGCCACTGCCCTCTGCATCCCGACGGCGATGTACGGACACCCGTGGAGCGGACCGGGCGTCCGGGCGTGGCAGTTCATCAGCGGCCGGTCCGAGAACCCGATGGTCGATCTGGGCTGGAGGTCGATGGGCGTGCTCGAGCTCACCGCGCTGCCCAGCATCGACGAGGAGCGCTGGGTGCCCCTGGTCCGCGAGACCGACGTGCTGCTGGCAGCCGGTGGTGACGTCCTCTACCTGTGCCACTGGATGCGGGAGTCCGGGCTGGCCGACCTGATCCCATCGCTGAGCGACACGGTCTGGGTGGGGTTGAGCGCCGGGAGCATGGTGATGACGCCCGAGGTGGGCGAGGACTTCATCCAGTGGCGACCGCCGAGCGGCGACCTCCGCACGCTGGGGGTCGTCGACTTCTCGATCTGTCCCCACCTCGTCCCGGACGGTGGGCCGGGCAACACCATGGCCGAGGCGGAGCAGTGGGCGGCCGGCATCTCGGGCCCGGCGTACGTCCTCGACGACCAGACCGCGATCACCGTCGTCGACGGCGTCGTCGAGGTCGTCTCCGAGGGGCAGTGGACGCTGCTGTCGTCCTAGCGGCCGCCGGCGCCGGCCCGTGCGGCGACGTCCGCGTCGCTGCAGAAGCCGGTGCGGCGGCGCTTGAGGCAGAGCAGCCCGAGCAGCGTGCCGTCCTCGTCCATCACGGCGAGCCGGCGGCGACCGGTGGCGAGCAGCAGCTGTCGCGCCTCCTCGGCAGCGGCGGTCGGCACGACGGTCCGCCCGTCGAGGACGGCGTGTTCGAGGGCAGGCGCTGAGTCGGGAGCGCCCGTCAGGTCGGTGCGGTCGACGGCACCGGCGAGGATCCCGTCGTCGACGAGCAGCACGACGTGGACGTGGTCGTCGTACAGCGCCGCCCTGGCTTCGGCGACGCTCGCCGTCACCGGGAGCGTCTTGGGCTGACGGAGCATCACGTCGGCGACCGTGCGACCGACGAGCTCAGCGGGCGTGTCGATCGAGCCAGGCACCTGATACTGCATCGCGGCCAGCATAGTTGGTCTCCTCAGGATGGGATCCCGGCACCGGGCGCCCTCTCGTCTCCGAGAGGGCGCCCGCGTCCGGACGGGGCCTGGACCGGGCCGCGGTCGTCAGGACGGCTTGGGAGCGTCCGGCCGGGCGTAGCGCACCCAGGTGATCACGATGCACAGCACCGCGAACGCCGCGCCGACGGCGTAGAACGCGACCGGGCTGACCATCGTCAGGCCGATGCCGAAGAAGAACGGGCCGAAGGCCGCGATCGCGGCGGTCCAGCCGATCACGCCGCCGGCCTGCCGGCGCTCGAAGATCATCGGCATCTGCTTGAAGGTCGAGGCGTTCCCGACCCCGGTGAAGAAGAAGATCGCCAGCATGCCGTACAGGAAGTGGTGGAACTGCGCGTCCAGGGAGACGGCGCCGGCCGAGACGTCGGGGGTCAGCGTCGTCATCGTGTAGAGGACCGAGCCGAGGATGCCGATGCCGGAGACCAGCGTCCACTTGGCGCCGCCGAAGCGGTCGGTGAGGGGCGCGAACAGCACCCGCGCACCGGCGCCGACGAGGGGGCCGAGGAAGACGTACTTGACCGGGTCGGGGATCGAGTAGCCGTGCACGAGCACCTGCGTCGTACCGTCCGAGAGGGTCTTGGCGATCTCGGTGTTGCCGCCGGCGTACAGGTTCTTCATCAGCAGCCCGAACTGACCCGAGAGACCCGAGAACGTGCCGAAGGTCATGATGTAGAGCAGCGTCATGTACCACGTGTCGCGGTTGTTGAAGATGTCGAACTGCTGGCGCACGTTGGCCGTGACCGGCACCGACTTCAGCATCGTCCACGCCAGCACGGCGCCGACCAGGACGAACGGCACATAGACGAACGCGGCGTTCTGGTACCAGGCCTCGGTCGCCGGCTTGCCCGGGAACGACTGGCTCTGGGAGCTGCCGAGGAAGCCCACCATCGAGAACCCGATGATCCAGGGCGTGACGAACTGGACGAGCGAGACGCCGAAGTTGCCGATGCCCGCCTGGAGTCCGAGCGCCGTGCCCTGCATCCGGCGCGGGAAGAAGTACGACGTCGACGGCATGAAGCCGGAGAACGCGCCGCCACCGATGCCGGACAGGGCGGCGAGGACCAGGAACGTCGTGAACGACGTGTTGGGGTTCTGCACCGCGATCCCCCAGCCGAGCAGCGGGATCAGCATCAGCAGCGTGGTGAGCGCCACCAGCTTGCGCGTGCCCAGCACCGGCGGGAGCGTCATCCAGACCAGCCGCAGGACGCCGGCCGAGAGCCCGGGCATCGCGGTGAGCCAGTAGAGCTGGTCCTTGCTCAGGTCGAAGCCGAGGTTCGTCAGCTTCGGCGCGATGGCGCTGGCGATGAACCAGGAGACGAACGCCAGGGTGAGTGTCCCGGTCGTGATCGACAGGGTCTGCCAGGCGAGCCTCCGGTCCCAGGTCTCGGCGTTCTCCGGGTCCCAGTCGGTGAGCCACTCCTTGCCGCGCTTGGGCGGCGAGGCGGGGGCCGGAGAGGTCTCCGGCGTGAGCAGGCTGGTCATCAGTGCCTCCACGGCGATCGTGCGGTCCAGCCGCCCCCGGTCCGGGGCGGCCCGGACATCGTCACCGGCGAACCCCCGTGCAACTCAGGGACCGAAGTCCCGGGAAGAACCGCTCGTTCGGCCGGACCTAGGCCCCGGGGACGGGACTTTCGTCCCGGTCCGGACCGCAGACCTTCGTCCTGACGCGGTCCTGGGGTGCTCAGGAATGCGGGGCGAGGTGGAGCAGGCAGGCGCCGGGCTCGGCGAACGGCAGCAGCTCGGCGCCCGAGGGGTCGCCGCCGTAGGTCTCCAGCGCGCCGCGCACGATGCCGAGGTGCACCGAGCAGACCACGTCCGGCTGCTGGTGGGCCGCCTCGAGGAGGGGGCACCGCGTCAGCCGGACCTCGCCGGCGTCGTCGTCGGCCTCGGGGGCGAAGCCGAGCTCGTTGAACAGGCCGACGACCTTGCGACGGGCGACGACGTGCGCATCCGCCGGAGCCGTGGTGTCGACCCCCTCGGGGTCCGGGGTCTCCCGGGCCAGGCGCTGGCCCCACTCCAGGCCCGCCCGGCCGGCCTCCTCGGTGGGGTCCGGGCTCGAGCGCACGACGATGGTCGCGAGGGTCGCGGCGAGCCCGGCGTACTCCGCGCCGGTGCCGCGGTCGGGGCGGACCGCCTCGTAGAGCCAGGCCTGACGCCCGCGGCCGTTGGCCGGGGCCAGGCGCCGGGACACGTGGCCGCTGCGCAGCAGGCCGTCGAGGTGCTCGCGCACGGTGTTGGTGTGCAGGCCCGTCAGCGTCACGAGCGCCTGGACGCTCGTGGGCTCGGGCTGCGCCTCGAGGGTCTCGAGCAGCGCGGTCCGGGTCTCCGACAGCGGACGGCCGCTGGCCGTTCGGGCGGGCCGGGGGCCGCGCCGGGCGGGGGCACGCTCGATCACCCGCCCATTCTCGGCCACCCGGGCCGCTGCACCGTACGCCGACGGGGCCGGTGTGACGAACGCGACGCCCGCCCCAGCCCTCAGCGGAGGGGGTCAGCGTGCGGCGGCTCCCGGCCCGACCCGGTCGCGCACCTCGGCGGGCCGCGGGAACGCGGGC
>NZ_DASWVI010000384.1:0-13392 GCF_036401255.1 Nocardioides sp.
CCGCTCGGGGTCGAGGACGGCGCGGTCGTCCACCGGGCCGTCCACCGGGCCGTCCACCGGGCCGTCCACCGGGCCGGCCGGCGGGTCGGCCGGCCGAGCGGAGCGAGACGACCTCCCGAACCGGTCGAGCACCGCCTCGAGCTCGGTCGGGTCGAGCGGCTTGGCCAAGAAGCCGTCCATGCCGGCCTCGCGGCACCGGGCCCGCTCCTCCCGGGTCGCCGCGGCCGTGAGGGCGACGATCGGCACGCGCGGTCCCGTGCCCTGCCGGCGGCGGATCTCCGCCGTCGCCGCGAACCCGTCCATCACCGGCATGTGGCGGTCCATGAGCACCACGGCGTAGTCCGCGGCCGCCACCGCCTCGACCGCCTCGGCGCCGTTGCTCGCGACGTCGGCCCGGAAGCCGAGCTCGGTGAGGTGGCCCTGGGCGACCATCTGGCTGATCGGGTTGTCCTCGACCACGAGCACGCGACCCCGGTCGCCCGGCGGCTCCGCCGGTGCCGCGGGTGCCGCGGGTGCCGCGGGTGTCGCGGGTGTCGCGGGCTCGGGGGTGGCGGCCGGCGTCGTGGGCAACAGCTCGAGCAGCAGGTCGAGCAGCGCCGAGCTGCGCACCGGCTTGCTCAGCACATGCTCGACGCCGGACCGCTCGAGCGCCGCGGCGTCGAGCTCGACACCCGAGGACAGGAGCACGATGCGGGTGTCGGCGAGGCTCGGATCGGCGGTGACCTGGCGGGCCAGCGCCAGCCCGTCGGCGCCGGGCAGGCTCAGGTCCAGCACCGCGACGGGGTACGGGTCGTCGGCTGCGCGGGCCGCGTGGAGCAGCGGCACCACGGCCCCGGGGTGACCGACCACGTCCGGGCGCAGGCCCCACTCGGCGAGCTGGGACTGCAGGACCAGCCGGTGGGTCGCGTTGTCGTCGACGACGAGCACCCGCTGGCCGTGCAGACGGTGCGGCTCGGGGCTGCGTCGCGGCTGCTCCGCCGCGACCGGCATCGGCACCTCGAACCAGAAGGTGCTGCCGCGGCCGGGGGCGCTCACGACCCCGATCGCCCCGCCCATCGCCTCGGTGAGGCTCTTGCAGATGGCCAGCCCCAGCCCGGTGCCGCCGTACCGGCGGGTCGTGGAGACGTCGGCCTGGGTGAAGGAGTCGAACAGCGTGCGCTGCGCCTCGGCGTCGATCCCGATACCGGTGTCGGTCACCTCGAAGCGGACGAGCAGGCGACGACCCTCCTGCCCGGCCACCCGGGCGGAGATGACGACCTCGCCACGCTCGGTGAACTTCACGGCGTTGGAGCCCAGGTTCAGCAGGATCTGGCGCAGCCGGGCCTGGTCGCCGACCAGCCGCTGGGGCACGTCGGACTCGCAGTGCGCGATCAGCTCCACGCCCTTCGCCGCGGCGGGCGTGCCGAGGATGCCGGCGACGCCCTCGACCAGCTGGCGCACGTCGAAGTCGCGGTGCTCGATCTCCACCATGCCCGCCTCGAGCTTGGAGAAGTCGAGGATGTCGTTGATCACCGCGAGCAGCGCCTCGCCGGCCTCCATCAGCCCCTCGGCGTAGCGCCGCTGCCCCGCGTCGAGCCCGGTCGTGAGCAGGAGGCCGCCGAGGCCGATCACGCCGTTGAGGGGCGTGCGGATCTCGTGGCTCATCGTCGCCAGGAACTCCGACTTCAGCCGCGAGGCCTCGACCGCCTGGTTGCGGGCGACCTCCAGCTCGGCCGTACGGGCCCGCACCCGCGCCTCGAGCTCCGCACGCTGGGCAGCCAGCTCCTCGGCCAGCATCTCGATCCCGACGACGACCGCCTCGAAGTCGTCGTCGAGCCCGGTCCGGTCGCCGCGCGCGTCGTAGTCGCCCTGGGCCAGTCGCGTGAGCAGGTCGATGACGACCTCGATGCCCGGGCGTGGGTCGGTCACGCCACGCTCCGGATCCAGTCGATCGCCTCGTCCTCCGCGGTGAACAGCCGCACCGGGATGGTGCCGCGCTTCATGCCCAGGAAGAAGTTCGCGAGCATCCGGGTGGCCGGCGAGCCCGCGAGCAGGGCGACCGCGAGGTAGTGCGCGTGGAGGTTGATGAAGAAGTGCCGCCCCTCCCGGTCGATCGAGGCGTTGGGGCGCAGGTCCACGAGCAGCCGGACCTTGCCGCGCCCCAGGTGCTGGACGTCACGGTCGACCTGCTGGGCGGTGGCCAGGTCGCAGCAGGCACCGGGCGCCCAGTCGATCCTCGCGATCTGCAGCTCGTCGTTCCACGAGACCTGGTAGCCCTTGTCCCCCGTGCCCGGCGCACCCATGTCGACCCTCCGACCCGACTTCCCCCGGCTCCGATGCTAGGCCACCGACCCGCAGCCGGGTGAGGGAACGCCCAGGGTGGCGGTCGTGCTCAGCGGTCGGTGGTGCGGTACTCGCCCCGGTAGAACAGCAACGGCTCCGTGACGGCCCCGTCGGGCGTCACCAGGTCGACGACGCGGCCGATGACGACGTAGTGGTCGCCGGCCTCGTGCACGGTGTGGATCGTGCAGTCGACGTGGGCCAGGGCCCCCTCGAGCATCGGGGACCCGGTGCCGGGCGACGGGATCCACTTCACCTCGGCGAACTTGTCGATGCCGCGGCTGGCCATCGTGTTGGAGAGCTCGGCCTGGTCGGCGGCGAGGAAGTTCACGCAGAACTTGCCGGAGCGCTGGATGAGCGGCCAGGCGCGGGAGGTCTTCGCGGGGATGAACAGCACCAGCGGCGGGTCGAGCGAGACGCTGGAGAAGGACTGGCAGGTCAGCCCCACCGGCTCGTCGCCGCTGACGCCGGTCACGACCGTGACACCGGAGCCGAAGCGCCCCAGCACGTCGCGGAACCGGCGGGCCGCGGCGACGGTCTCGGGGTCGTCGTGGACGGCGACGTCCTCGCCCGGGCGGAACTCGAAGTCCACGTCCTGGTCACCGAGCCAGGAGTTGATCAGCTCGGGACTCGGCCACGTCTCCCGGGCGTCCGGGCTCATCCCCTCCGGGATGTCGGGGTGGGGCTCCGCGGTCATGAGCACCAGTTTCCCACTCCGCCGCGAATCACTCACGGGCCCCGGCACCGAAGTCGTGGCCCCAGTAGGACACCGCGGTCGACTCTCGGGCCACCCAGCGGCTGTCGTCGACGGTGAGCCCGTCGGTGCCGAACTCGACGTCGAACCCGCCGGGCGACTTGACGTAGAACGAGATCATCTCGTCGTTCATGTGCCGCCCGAGCGTCGCCGAGAGCGGCGCTCCGTGCTTGCGGACCCGCTCCAGGGCGCGGCCCACGTCGTCGAGCTGGTCCACCTCGAGCATGATGTGGACGCACTTGGCGGGGTTCGGCATCGGCAGGAACGCCAGCGAGTGGTGCCGCGGGTTGACCCCCAGGAACCGCAGCCACACCTTCGAGCCGGGCTCCTTGCCGACGAACTCCCCGGGCATGCTCATCGAGTCGCGCAGCCGGAACCCGAGCACGTCGGTGTAGAAGCGCAGCGCCTCGACGTCGTCGAGCACCGGCACCACGATGTGGCCCATGCCCTGGTCGCCGGTGACGAACCTGGCGGCGTACGGCGTCACCACGGGGCGGGACTCGTAGGTGATGCCGTGGAACAGCTCGAAGACGTTGTCCCACGGGTCGCGGAACCGCACCATCTCCTGCACCCGGCGCTCGTCGAGCTCGGCCCGGGTGCCCTCCTCGAACTCCACCCCCGCCTTGGACAGGTGCTCGCGGGCCTCCTGGAGGGCCTGGTGGTCGGCGACCTCCCACCCGGTGGCGTCGAGCTGGTCGACGTCGGAGGGGAAAACCACGAGGCGCGCCGAGACCTGGTCGATGCGCCAGTACTGGTGGTCGGGGTCGGGGCCGCGCCCCTCGCCGAGGCCGAGCACCTTGCCGGCGAACGTCCGCCACCGATCGAGATCGGTGCTGGCCACGCGGACGTAGCCCATCGACTTGATCTCGATCGTCACGACCGGCTCCTCTCGACGTGGCGGGCGAGGAACGCGGTGGCGACCTCGGCGAACTCCTCGGCGGCCTCGATCTGGGCCCAGTGGCCGCAGTTGGGGAACACGTGCAGCTGCGCCTTGGGGATCAGCTTGAGCGCGGCCAGGGCGCCGTCGAGCGGGTTGACCCGGTCCTCGCGGCCCCAGGTGAGCAGCGTGTGCTTGCGCAGCCGGTGCGCCTCGCGCCAGAGCATCCCGTCCTCGGCGGTCTCGGGGTCCCAGAACGACATGCCCATCGCGCGCATCGCCTCCTGGGCCCCCGGCGCCGTGGCGTCGGCGTAGCGCTCCTCGACGAGCTCGTCGGTCACGAGCGACTGGTCGACCACCATCGTCGAGATGAACGCGCGGAGCTTCTCGCGGGTCGGGTCGGCGCCGAAGTCCATGAGCCGCTGCACGCCCTCGGTCGGGTCGGCGTGGAACAGGTTCAGCGAGAGGCCGCCAGGCCCCATCAGCACCAGCCGCCCGACGCGGTCGGGGTAGGTGAGCGCGAGCCGCATCGCCGTACCGCCGCCGAGGCTGTTGCCGAGCAGGTGCACGCGCTCGATGCCGAGCTCGTCGAGGAGCCGGACGACGTAGTCGGCCGCGTGCCGGTAGTAGTTGCCGACCACCGGGGGCTTGTCGGAGCCGCCGAACCCGGGCTGGTCGACGAGCAGGGTGCGGAACGTCGCGGCGAACGTCGGCAGCGCGCGGCCGAAGTTGGACCACGCCGAGGCGCCCGGACCGCCACCGTGCAGCATCACGAGCGGCAGGCCACCACCGACCTGGCCGGGCTGGGTGTCCGGACCGGCCTCGTAGTAGTTGAGGGTGATGTCCCCGGCCTTGGCGGAGTGCTGGACCGACTCCTTCGTGAGGCTCATCGATCAGTACATCCCCGGGTCGATCTTGTGGCCGAACTCGTGCGCGCCGTACATCTGCAGGGCCCGCTCGGGGTCGTTGGCGGCGTGCACGCGCCCGGCGTGGGCGTCGCGCCAGACGCGCTGCAGGTAGGTGCCGGTCGCGAGCGCCCGGCCGCCGGAGGCCTCGAACAGCGAGTCGATCGCGTCGATCGCACGCTGGGTGCCGAGCACCTGGTCGCGCCGGACCTTCAGGCGCAGCCCGAGCGGGATCTTCTCCCCCCGGGCCACGCAGGCCTGCTCCTCGCGGATGTTGTTGACCAGCAGCGCCCAGGCGGCGTCGATGTCGGAGGAGGCCTTGGCGATGCGGACCGCGGCGAACGGGTCGAGCGAGGCCTTCTCCCCCAGGTAGGCCGCGCGCACGCGCTTCTGCTGCATCTCGACGTGCTCGGCGTAGGCGCCCAGGGCCATGCCGATGATCGGCGTGGTGATGGTGCCGGTGAAGATCGAGTGGAACGGCAGCTTGTAGAGGTCGGAGGTGTTCTGCTCCTGGCCCGGGCCGTAGCAGCGGCCGGTGTCGCCCATCGACAGCGTGAAGTCCTCGGGCACGAACACGTCGTCGACCACGATGTCGTTGGAGCCGGTGCCGGACAGCCCGACGACGTTCCACACGTCGTTGATCGCGTAGTTCTCGCGGGGCACGAGGAACGTCTTGAAGTCCACGACCTGGCCCTCGCCGTTGAAGACGAGGCCGCCGAGCAGGACCCAGCTGCAGTGGTCGCAACCGGAGGAGAAGCTCCACTTGCCCGAGAGCGTGTAGCCGCCGTCGGTGACGACGGCCTTGCCCGTCGGGGCGTACGACGAGCTCACCCGGGTCGCTGTGTCGCTGCCCCAGACGGCCTGCTGGGCCGCGTCGGGGAACAGCGCGATCTGCCACGGGTGCACCCCGACCACGCTGGAGACCCAGCCGGTCGAGCCGCACACCCCCGCGATGTCGCGCACCGCGGTGTAGAAGTCGACGGGGTCGGCCTCGAGGCCGTCGAACCGGCGCGGCTGGAGCAGCCGGAAGAACCCGACCTCGTCCAGCTCCTTGATCGACGCCTCGGGGACGACGCGAAGTCGCTCGGCCTCGTCGGCCCGCTCCCGGAAGCCGGGCAGCAGGTCACGGACGCCGTCGAGAACAGCCTGGGACATCGCATCTCCTGTCACGTAGGACTACGGAGACGATACTAGAACACGTTCTCGTTTTGGTCGAGACGGATCCGGCACGAGCCGGCGAACGGGCCAGGAAGCAGGACGATCGGAGCGCGCTCGGCGCGCGGGGCGCTCGGGGCGATCAGGGCGCTCAGGGGCGGGCGATGCGGAAGGCGGGGTAGCCCAGCCCGGCGACGTACTCCAGGCTCCCGGCGTCGACGAGGTCCCACAGCGTCGCGATCACGTCACAGCGGTCGGCGTGCTGGTCGGCGACGGCGGTGAGCACCTCGCAGGGCGACCAGGCGCCGTTGCCGACCGCGGCGAGCACGGCTTCGGTGAGGGTGGCGGGGGCGATCAGCGTGCTGAGGGTCATGGCGGGTCCTGGTGGACGGGGGTGGGATTTCCTGACACCTCAAGCATCGGCGCTGCGGGCCGGAAACGTAGCGGCGGAAGGTCCCGACCTCGGGTGCCTTCGGTCCCCGACGTGCAGAAGTAGGTCCCGTCAGTAGCCCAAACCGTGGCCGAGCTCGTAGAGCTCGCCGGTCCCGGCGGGTCCCGGGATCGCGACCGGCAACCGGCCCGCCGGGTCGATCTCGCCATACAGCACCCGCACCAGCGACTCGACCTGTCCCGCGGTGTAGCCGTAGGTGTCCACGACCGTCGGCGCCTCCGGGAACGAGGCGACGTCGTAGGGGTTGCGCACGGCCACGACCACCACCGGGGTCCCGGTCGCGAGCAGCGCTCGCACGAGCTCGGTCTGGGCCGCCGCGGCGGCGGTGGGCTCCCCCGTCGTCGCATCACGGGCGTAGGCGTTGTTCGTCGTCACCACGACCAGGTCGGCGTCGCGGGCGGCCGTGGTCGCGTCGTCGACGGCCGTGGGCGTGGGTGTGGTGCCCGACTCGAGGACCTGGGTCGTCGCGCCCCGTGCGGCGAGCCCGGCGGCGAGCGCCTGCGTCGTGGTCGCTCCCCAGCCCGCGACCAGGACCCGGCGCGGGGCGGGTGCCAGCGGCAGCAGCCCGGACTCGTTGGCGAGCAGCGTCGTCGTGCGGTCGGTGATCGCCTGGGCGGCGGCCCGGTGGGCCGGCGCGCCCATCACCCGCGGGGCGGTGGCGGCGTCGACGTACGGGTCCGCGAACAGGCCCCGACGGACCTTGTGCAGCAGGATCCGGTAGACCGACGCGTCGAGGCGCCGGGCGCTGATGTCGCCGCGCCGGACCGCCGTGAGCACCGCGTGGTAGGCCGTGTCCAGGTCCGGCGGGATCAGCAGCTGGTCAGCGCCGGCGCGCAGCGCACGCACCGGGGCGACGTCCGGCGGGAACGTCTCCGTCGCACCGCCCATGTCGAGCGCATCGGTGACGATCAGCCCGTCGAAGCCGAGCTCGCGGCGCAGCAGACCGGTGAGGATCTTGTGCGACATCGTGGCCGGGACGCCCGGGTCGATCGCGGGCAGCACCACGTGGGCGGTCATGATCGTGTCGACGCCCGCGGCGATCGCGGCGCGGAACGGCGGCAGGTCGATCGCCTCGAGCTGCTCACGGCTGTGGGTCACCTCGGGCAGTCCGAAGTGGCTGTCCACGCCGGTGTCCCCGTGGCCCGGGAAGTGCTTGGCCACCGCCGAGACGCCACCGCGGTGGTAGCCGCGCACCTGCGCGGCCACCAGGTCGGAGACCAGGGCCGGGTCCGCGCCGACCGACCGGATCCCGATGACGGGGTTGTCGGGGTTGACGTTGACGTCGGCGACCGGCGCGTAGTCCTGGGTCACCCCGACCGCCGCGAGCTCGCGGCCGATCAACCGCGCGGAGCGTCGCGCATCGGCCGCCGACCCGCCGGCCCCGAGGGCACCCGCACCCAGCGCCATGTTGCCGGGCAGCTGCGTGGCGCCCGTCGCCGCGCCGAAGCGGGCCACCAGCGCCCCGCCCTCCTGGTCCACCGAGATCTGCAGCGGGATCCGGCCCGGGAGCGCCCGCGCCGCGGCCTGCAGCCCGTTGGACAGCGTCGCGACCTGGCCGGGCGAGCCGATGTTGTCGTCGCCGTTGCGGGTCGTGAAGTAGATGACCCCGCCGGGCTGGTACTTCGCGATCACCTGAGCCGGGGTGTCGACGCCGTAGAGCCGCTGGTTGACGGCCCTCGCCTCGTCGCTCACGTCCTGAGCGTCGCGACCGGCGACCTCGACGACGAACAGCTGCCCGACCTTCTGCTTGCGCGTCATCCGGTCCATGAGCGCGAGCACGCGCGCACGGTCGGAGCGCGCGGCGGCCTGTCGCCCCGGCTCCCGGTCGCCGGTGCCGGCGGCCGGCTCGGGGAGGTACGCCGCCAGGAGCACCAGCCCGGCGAGCGCTGCGCGCAGCGTCGCCGGCCCGAGCCTCCTGGGTGCGCGGCTCACGAGAGGCCGATGATGCTTCCGTCGTCGGCGAGGTCGATCCGGTTCGCCGCCGGGTGCGTGGGCAGGCCGGGCATCGTCATCATGTCGCCGCAGATCACCACCACGAACCCCGCTCCCGCCGACAGCCGCACCTCACGGACCCGCAGCTCGTGCCCCGTGGGGGCGCCGAGCAGGCTCGGGTCGGTCGAGAAAGAGTACTGCGTCTTGGCGATGCAGACCGGGAGGTGCGCGAACCCGTCGCGCTCGATGCGCGCGAGCCGCTTGCGGGCCTTCCCGTCCCAGGTGACCTGGCCGGCGCCGTACACGCGGCCGGCGACCGCCTCGACCTTCTCGGTCAGCGTGGCGTCGTCGGGATAGGTCAACGAGAACGACGAGGGCCGCGGCTCGTCGAGCACCTGCAGCACGCCCTTGGCGAGGTCCTCGGCACCCACCCCGCCGTCGGTGAAGTGCGTGGCCGCGTAGGCCGGCACGCCGTACCCCTCGGTCAGCTCGACGACCTTGGCGACCTCGAGGTCGGTGTCGCTCGGGAAGCGGTTGACCGCGACCACGCACGGGATCCCGTGCACCTCGCGGAGGTTGTCCAGGTGCCGGCGCAGGTTGACCATGCCGGCCTCGATCGCGCCGAGGTCCTCGGTCTCCAGGTCGGCCAGGGCGACGCCGCCGTGGTACTTCAGCGCCCGGACCGTGGCGACGACCACGGCGACGTCCGGGCGCAGCCCGGACATGCGGCACTTGATGTCCACGAACTTCTCGGCGCCCAGGTCGGCGCCGAAGCCCGCCTCGGTGACGACGTAGTCGGCCAGCCGGAGTCCGGCGCGGGTGGCCATCACCGAGCTGCAGCCGTGGGCGATGTTCGCGAACGGGCCGCCGTGCACGAACGCCGGAGCGCCCTCGAGGGTCTGGACCAGGTTCGGCGCGATCGCGTCGCGCAGCAGCACGGCCATCGCCCCGTCGGCCCCCAGGTCACGGGCGGTGACGGGCGCTCCGGCCCGCGAGTAGCCGATGACGATGTCGCCGATGCGGCGCTTGAGGTCGGCCCACGACTCGGTGAGGCAGAAGATCGCCATCAGCTCGGAGGCGACGACGATGTCGAAGCCGTCCTCGCGGGGGAAGCCGTTGAGCGGACCACCGAGACCGACGACGACCTCGCGCAGCGCGCGGTCGTTGGTGTCGAGGACCCGCTTCCAGGTCACGCTACGCACGTCGATGTCGAGCTCGTTGCCGTGGTGGACGTGGTTGTCGATCAGCGCGGCCAGCAGGTTGTTGGCGGCGGCGATCGCCGCGAAGTCGCCGGTGAAGTGCAGGTTGATGTCGGTCATCGGCACCACCTGGCTGTAGCCGCCACCCGCCGCCCCGCCCTTGAGCCCGAAGACCGGTCCCATCGAGGGCTCGCGCAGGCAGGCGACCGTCCGGTGCCCCATCCCGTGGAGCGCATCGGTCAGGCCGACCGACGCGGTGGTCTTGCCCTCCCCCGCCGGCGTCGGTGACAGCGCCGTCACCAGGATCAGCCGGCCCAGGGGCCGGTCCGCGAGCGAGGCCAGGTAGACCGGGTCCACCTTCGCCTTGTCGTGTCCGTACGGCACCAGGTGCTCGGTGGCGATGCCGAGCGACTCGGCGATCTCGGTGATCGGCCGCAGCGTGGCGGCAGTGGCGATCTCGATGTCCGACATCATTGTCGTGACTCCCTTCCTACCCTTCTCGCACGCTAACCCGATCGGGGCGGCCTGGAACGGGACCTTGGTCCCCGATCGCCGGGCCGGGACGTACTCCCCTGTCGCCCACGGCGCCGCCGTTCGACACTGGCCGTGCGGAGGTGGGTCGATGGACGGTCGACGCCGGACCGGCAGCGCCGCGGCACTGGCCACGGTGCTGGCCACGGTGCTGGCCACGGTCGTGCTCGCCACCTCCTGCGGGGGCGGCCCCTCTGGCCCGGGGGCGGCCGCACGTGCCGCGGACACCACCGTGACCTACGCACCGGGACTGACGATCGACCTCTACCTCCCGGCGACGACCGGCCGGGCACCGCTGGTCGTCCTGGTCCCGGGCGGCTCGTGGCAGACCGCGGACCCGACGGGCCTGGCGGGGCTCGCCGCCGGCCTGGCCGGACGGGGCATCGTCGCGGCCACGGCGCACCTGCGGGCAGCCTCCGACGACGTCGTCTATCCCGTGCCCGTCGAGGACGTGCTCTGCGCGGTCGCGAGCGCCGTCGCGAACGCCCGCGCGGCGGGCGTCAGCCCCGGGCCGGTGGCCGTGCTCGGCCACTCCTCGGGTGCCCACCTCGCGGCGCTCGCCGTCCTCGCCTTCGAGGACTACGACCCAGGCTGCTCCTCACCCGTCGTCGAGCCCGACGCCCTCGTCGGGCTCAGCGGCCCGTACGACGTCAGCCGGCTGCCCGGCGTCGCGGCGCCGCTCTTCGGCACCGAACCCGACGCGGACCGGGCGACCTGGCACGCGGCGAACCCGGTGCAGCGAGCCGCCCTGCGACCGGACGTTCCCGTGCTGCTGCTGCACGGCGAGGACGACGACGTGCTGCCGGTCGACTTCACCACGCAGTTCGCCGAGGCACTCGACGCCGCCGGTCACCCGACCACCGTCGAGCTGGTGCCGGGGACCGACCATCTCGGCATCTTCGCCGCCGACGTGGCGGTCGACCCGATCGTGGCGTGGCTGCGGTCGCGCTAGGAGTTCGCCGCCTCCTTGTCGGCCTGGGCCTTCAACATCAGCGCGATGTCGATGAGCTGGTCCTCCTGGCCGCCGATGAGCTTGCGGCGACCGGCCTCGAGCAGGATCTTCGCGCCGGAGACGCCGTAGCGGTCGGCGGCGTTGCCGGCGTGCTTGAGGAAGCTCGAGTACACCCCGGCGTACCCCATCATCAGCGTCATCCGGTCGAGCTGGCACTCCTCGGGCATCGCCGGCTTGATGACGTCCTCGGACGCGTCGACGATCTGGAGGAAGTCGACGCCGGTCGTCCAGCCGAGCTTGTCGCACACACCCACGAACGCCTCGAGCGGGGTGTTGCCGGCCCCGGCGCCGAAGCGCCGCACCGACCCGTCGATCTGGGTCGCGCCCGCGCGGGCGGCGATGATCGTGTTGGCGACGCCGAGCCCGAGGTTCTCGTGGCCGTGGAAGCCCACGTCGGCCTGGTCGCCGATCTCGGCGACCAGCGCGGCGACCCGGTCGGCGGTCTGCTCCATGATCAGCGCTCCGGCCGAGTCCACGACGTACACGCACTGGCAGCCGGCGTCGACCATGATCCGGGCCTGCTTGGCCAGCACCTCCGGCGGCTGGGTGTGGCTCATCATCAGGAACCCGACGGTCTCCAGACCGAGCTCGCGGGCCAGCCCGAAGTGCTGGATCGAGACGTCGGCCTCGGTGCAGTGCGTGGCGATCCGGCAGATCTGGCCGCCGTTGTCCTGCGCGGCGCGGATGTCGTCCTTGGTGCCGACGCCGGGCAGCATGAGGAACGCGATCTTCGCCCGCTTGGCCGTCTCGGCCGCGATCCGGATCAGCTCCTGCTCCCAGGTCTTGGAGAACCCGTAGTTGAACGACGATCCGCCGAGCCCGTCGCCGTGGGTCACCTCGATCACCGGCACGCCCGAGGCGTCGAGCGCCGCGACGATGTCGTGACACTCCTGCGCGGTGAACTGGTGTCGCTTGTGGTGCGACCCGTCCCGCAGGCACGTGTCCGTCAGGCGCAGGTCGAGGTCGCCCCAGGGCTCGGTGCCGTGGGTGCCGGACCAGGTGCGGGTCAGGGTGTTGAGGTCGTTCATCGGGCTGCCTTTCGGGTGCCGGGGTCTCGATACGCGGTCGCTCGTCCCTCGCGACCGCTACTCGACCACCGAGGAGAGGAGCGAGCGGGCGATGTTCTCGCCGACCTGCGTGGCGGCGGCGGTCATGATGTCGAGGTTGCCGGCGTACGGCGGCAGGTAGTCGCCCGCGCCCTCCACCTCGACGAACACCGAGACCTTCGTCCGGCCCTGCGTCGCGGGCGACGGGTCGTCGATCTGCGGCTCCTGGAGCAGCCGGTAGCCCGGGACGTACTCCTGGACCGCCTTCTCCATCGCGAACACCGACTGCACGATCGCGTCGCGGTCGGCATCGGGTGGGACCGCGCAGAAGATCGTGTCGCGCATGATCATCGGCGGCTCGGCCGGGTTGAGGATGATGATCGCCTTGCCGCGCTCCGCGCCGCCGATGCTCTCGACGCCGGCCGCCGTGGTGCGGGTGAACTCGTCGATGTTGGCCCGGGTGCCGGGGCCGGCGGACATGCTCGACACCGACGCGACGATCTCCGCATAGGACACCGTCGCGGCGCGGGAGACCGCGGCCACCATCGGGATCGTGGCCTGGCCGCCGCAGGTGATCATGTTGACGTTCATCGCGCCCCCGACACCGCAGTGCTGCTCGCCGTTGACCGGCGGGATCACCGCGGGGCCGACCGCGGCGGGTGTGAGGTCGATGGCGCGGATGCCGGCCTCCTCGTAGCGCGGGGCGTACTCGCGGTGCACGTAGGCCGAGGTCGCCTCGAAGATCAGGTCAGGCAGCTCGTCTCGCTTGAGCAGCCAGTCGACGCCCTCGTGGGTCGACTCGAGCCCCTGGGCCGCGGCGAGCTTGAGGCCCTCCGAGGACGGGTCGACGCCGATCATCCAGCGTGGCTCGATGAGGTCGCTGCGCAGCAGCTTGAACATCAGGTCGGTGCCGATGTTGCCCGGCCCCACGATGGCTGCGGTCGACTTGCTGGTCATCTCACTCCTCGAAGGTGACGCTGAGCGGCGCGAAGCCGCTGATGGTCGCGACGACCCGGTCGCCCGGGACGAACGGCACGAACGGGCCCAGGGCCCCGGACAGGATCAGGTGGCCGGCCCGCAGCGGGTCGCCGAAGCGGGCGGCCTGGACGGCCAGCCAGCGCAGCGCCTCGAGCGGGTCGCCGAGGCAGGCGGCGCCGGTGCCGGCCGAGCGCCCCTCGCCGTTGATCGTCAGCGACATGACGACCTCGCGC
>NZ_DASWVI010000385.1:0-4731 GCF_036401255.1 Nocardioides sp.
GGCACCGTGGCGTCCCACGGCCGCAGCCACGCCACGTTGCGGCGCCGCGCGTCGCGCCAGGCGGCGGCGTCGGAGAACGCCAGCGGGCGGACGGTGACCTCGTCGCTGGTCAGCCGGGCCGGCCAGCCGTTCAGTGGTCGCTCCCCACGCTCGGCCTCAATGGTCGCCTCCGGCAACCTGTTCCACGGCATGCACCACGATGGGCCGGAGCACGGCGAGACCGTCCTTCACCCCGCCCCGCGAGCCGGGGAGGTTGACCACGAGACACGTCCCGGCGACGCCGGCCAGCCCGCGGGACAGCGCGGCGGCGGGCACGCCCTGGGCGACGCCGTGGGCCCGGATCGACTCCGCGATGCCGGGCACCTCGCGGTCCAGCAGCGGCCGCGTCACCTCCGGCGTGAGGTCGGTCGGCGTCAGCCCGGTGCCGCCGGTGGTGAGCACCACCCGGGCGCCGCCCTCCACGGCGGCCGCGATCGCGGCGCCGACGGGATCGCCGTCGGGGACGACCACCGGCGCGTCGACCGCGAACCCCAGCTCCTGCAGGAACGTCACGATCAGCGGGCCGGTGGTGTCCTCGTAGACGCCGGCCGCCGCGCGGTTGGAGGCCACCACGACCTCGGCGCGCAGGCTCATCCGCGGCTCCAGTCGCCGGACCGGCCACCGGACTTGGTCTCGACCCGCACGTCGGTGATCACCGCGGCCTTGTCGACCGCCTTGACCATGTCGACGACCGTGAGCGCGGCGACCGAGACCGCGGTCAGCGCCTCCATCTCCACCCCGGTGCGGTCGGTGGTGCGCACGGTGGCGCGGATCTCCACGCACGGCTCGGGCTCGTCGGCGACGGTCAGGTCGACCGTCACCCCGGAGATCGCCAGCGGGTGGCACAGCGGCACCAGCGCCGGGGTCTGCTTGGCGGCCATGATCCCGGCGACCCGGGCGACGCCGAGCGCGTCGCCCTTCGGCACGCCCTCGCCGCGCAGCAGCGCGACCACGCGCGCCGAGACGAGCACCCGCCCGGACGCGGTCGCGGTGCGGGCCGTGACGTCCTTGCCGCTGACGTCGACCATCCGCGCCGCCCCGGACTCGTCGACGTGGGTGAGCCGCTGCGGCGAATCGGGCATCGTCTAGAACTCCTCGTCGAGCCTCAGGACCTGGACCTGGTCGCCGGCCGCGAGCGCGGTGACGCTGTCGGGCACCACGACCAGCGCGTTGGACGATGCCAGATCGCCGATCAGGTGGGAACCGTGCCCGCCGACCGGGGTCACCGACGGCCCCGAACGGTCGACGGCGTACTCCGCCCGCACGAACTGGCGCTTGCCCAGCGGGGAGCGCAGGTCGTGGGTGAGGCGGGCGCCGGTCGCCGGGCGGGCATACGGCGTGCGGCCCATCAGCTTGCGGATCGCCGGGAGCACGAACTGCTGGAAGGAGATGTACGACGACACCGGGTTGCCCGGCAGCGTGAAGATCGGGGTGCGGTCCTCGCCGACGTGCCCGAAGCCCTGCGGCTTGCCCGGCTGCATCGCCACCCCGCCGAACCAGACGGTGCCCAGCGGGCTCAGCGCCTCCTTGACGACGTCGAAGTCGCCCTGGGAGACCCCGCCGCTGGTGACCACGAGGTCCGCGCGGACCAGCTGGTCGTAGAGCGCCTCGAGGAACGCCCGCGGCTCGTCGGGGACGATCCCGACCCGGTAGGCGATCGCGCCGGCCGCGCGGGCGGCGGCGGCGAGCAGGAAGGAGTTGCCGTCGTAGATGGAGTCGTGGCCGAGCTCGGTGCCGGGCTCGCGCAGCTCCGAGCCGGTCGAGATCACCACGACCCGCGGACGCGGCCGCGACCGCACCGTCGCCCGGCCGACCGAGGCGAGCAGACCCAGGTGTCGCGGGCCGAGCACGGTGCCGTGCGAGAGGACGACGTCACCGGCGGCGACGTCCTCCCCCGCCGGGCGGACGTGCTGGCCGCGGGTGGGTGCCTGCTCGATGCGGACCTGGGCCACGCCCCGGTCGGTCCACTCGTAGGGCACGACGCTGTCGGCGCCCGCCGGCACCGGCGCCCCGGTCATGATCTTGACCGCCGTGCCGGGCGACATCGCGAGCAGCTGGGCCTGGCCGGCGCCGATCTCGCCGACCACCGGCAGGTGCACCGGGGTCTCCTCGGTCGCGGTGACGACGTCCTCGTGGCGTACGGCGTACCCGTCCATCGCGGAGTTGTCGAACGACGGCAGCCCGATCGGCGCGACCACGTCCTCGGCCGCGGCCAGGCCGAGGGTGTCCATCAGCGGCTGCGGGAAGTCCGGCAGCGGCTCGACGGCCGCGAGGATCCGGGCGAGGTGGTCGTCGACCGAGGTGAGCCCCTCAGCCATCGGTGAGGACGGTGTCGGGGTCGATGCGCTGGGCGGAGGATGCGGACAACGCGACGTCACCGACGACCTGCACGCCGTGCCCGAAGGTCCAGTCGCCCTCGATGCGCAGCGAGCTGGCCTTCCTCATCGACGGGGCACCGTCGGGGAACCGCTTGTCGAACTCCCCGACGAGCTTGTAGTAGTCCTCGTCGAGGTCGATGAACGGCAGCTCGGGGGCGGACTGGTCGAGCACGAAGTCCTGGCCGAGGTCGTAGACGTCCGAGCGCAGCACGAGCAGGTCGTTGGTGGTCTTGACGGGCACGAACCGGTCGCGACCGACCTCGATCAGCCGCGCGTCCTCGAAGACCTCGATCGCCGCGCCCATCGCGGTCTCGATCTGGATCACCTCGGGCGTCGAGCGGTCGCTGGGGTCGAGCGTCTTGACGTTGCGGATCAGCGGCAGGCCGAGGATGCCCTGGCGCACGTCGAGCGCGTGCTTCATCGCGGCCAGGTCGAACCACAGGTTGTTGGTCGAGCAGAACCGGTGGCGGTCGAGGTCGGCGAGCGCCTCCTGGTCCTGCGCCGGGGTCTGCGCGGTCTCGCGCAGCACGATCCGGCCGTCGATCTTGCGCCGGGCGAAGTGGCCGCCCTTGCGGTCGGAGGGAGTACGCCGGACCGCCTCGATCGCGAACGGGGCGCCCGAGGTCGCGAACCAGCCCGCGACCCGAGCGTCCGGGACCGCGCCCAGGTTGTCGGAGTTGGACACGAACACCCGCTCGTAGCCGGCCTCGATCAGCCGCTCGAGCAGGCCGGTGCCGCGCAGCGCGGTGTAGAGGTCGCCGTGCCCGGGCGGGCACCACTCGAGGTCGGGGTCCTTGGGCCAGCTCGCCGGGGAGAGGTCCTTCGCGAGGAGCTTGGGCTCCTTGTTCTGGAGGAACTCCAGCGGCAGCCCGTCGACCGGCAGGTCCTCGTAGCGCGCGAGCGCCGCCATGGTGTCGTCGGAGGTGCGGAAGCTGTTCATGAAGGTCAGCGGCAGGGTCGCGCCGTACTCCGTGCGCAGGTGCAGCACCTGGCGGGCGATGATGTCGAGGAACGACAGCCCGCGGCGCACGCACAGCAGGGACTTGGCGCGGTCCATGCCCATCGAGGTGCCGAGCCCGCCGTTGAGCTTGATCACCGCGGTGGTGCGGATCGCCTGCGCCGCGTCCTCGTCGGAGACCGCGACCGCGGCCAGCGACTCCATGTCCACCGGCTCGATCGACGACTCCGGGATCATGCCCGTCTCGCCGTGCTCGAGGAGCCGGTAGTAGTGGGCGAACGTCTCGATGGCGACCTCGTCCACACCCGCCGAGGCCATCTTGTCGCGTGCCCGTTTCAAGCCAGCGCTACCCATGATCACGATCGTAGGCTTCCCCCGTGAGCGGCTCCCAATCACCCGGCCAGACACCCGGTCAGTCACCCGGTCAGTCACCCGGCCGGTCTCTCGCCAAGACCGCCGTCCGCGACCGCCTGCTGACCGCCCGGCACCGGCGACCGGTGGGCGAGGTCGGCGAGGCCGGCCGGGCCATCGCCGAGCACCTGATGGCCGTCCCGGAGGTACGCCGGGCGGCGACCGTCACGGCGTACGCCTCGATCGGCGGCGAGCCCGGCACCGGCGTCCTGCTCGACGCGCTGCGAGCCGCCGGCAAGCGGGTGCTGCTGCCGGTGGTGCTGCCGGACCTCGACCTCGACTGGGCCGTGTACGACGGCGACCTGGTGCCGGCGCGCCGGGGACTGCTCGAGCCGCCCGGGGCCCGGCTGGGCCCGGACGCGATCGCCACCGCGGACGCGGTCCTGGTGCCTGGGCTCGCGGTGTCGCGCTCCGGGGTGCGGCTGGGCCAGGGCGGCGGCTGCTACGACCGCGCCCTGGGGCGGGTGCCGGTGGGGACGTTCACCTGCGTGCTGCTCTACGACGACGAGGTCGGGATCGAGGTGCCCGTGGAGCCCCACGACCGGCCGGTCGGCTGGGCCGCCAGCCCGTCCGGGGTCGTCCGCCTCGGCTGATCCGAGGTCGACCCGCCCGAAACTCTCGGGCGGGTCAACGTGGGATCAGTCGCCCGCGGTCGGCTCGAGGGTGAGGACGTCCTCGCCGGCGTCGCCGACGGCCGCGGCTGTGAACGGCCAGGGCAGCGTCTCGCCGTCGGCCCAGAGGTCGGTCTGGTCGGTGTAGTGCGCGGCGAACGGGTGCCCCGAGACACCGGTCAGGTTGATCCAGCGGGAGGCGTCGAGGTCCGCGAGCGACACGACCATCCGCAGGGAGGGGGCGCTCGTGACGGCGTACCCCCGCGCGGCGTCCCAGGCCGTGGCGTCGACCGACGCCGGCCCACCACCGACCTCCCAACCGCCGCGGTCCGCC
>NZ_DASWVI010000386.1:0-20632 GCF_036401255.1 Nocardioides sp.
CCCGCGACGGGCTCGACGTACTGCTCCTCGAGGCGCGCGACCGGGTCGGCGGGCGGGTGCTCAACCACCACCTGCGGGCGCCGGGCGCCCACGGCGCCACGATCGAGGCGGGCGGCGCGTTCGTCGGCCCGACCCAGGGCCACATCCGGCGGCTGGCGCGCGAGCTGGGGGTGCCGACGTTCCCGGAGTACAACGAGGGCAACAGCGTCTACGTCTCGTCGCTGACCGGGCGCCAGGAGTACTCCGGCACGGTGCCGCCCGACCCCACGATCCTCCCCGACGCGGCGGTGCTGCTGACCCGCATCGACAACATGGCCGCCGAGATCGCCGTCGACGCGCCCTGGAGCCACCCGCGCGCCGCGGAGTGGGACGCGATGACGCTCGGTGAGTGGATCCGGGCCAACGCGATCAACGGCGACGGCGTGGAGAACCTCATCGAGTGCTGGACCCAGCCGGGCTTCGGCGCCGACCCCAACGAGCTGTCGCTCCTCTACGTGCTCTGGTACGTCGCCTGCTCGGGCGACGAGCGCCACGTCGGCACGTTCTCCCGCAACTCTGACACCGCGAACGGCGCCCAGGAGCGGCGCTTCGTCGGCGGCTCCCAGCTCATCCCGCTGCGGCTCGCGCGCCGGCTCGGCGACATCGTGGCGCTGCGCGCGCCGGTGCGCCGCATCGAGCAGCGCGACGGGCACGTGCTGGTGCACAGCGCCCGCGGCACCGTGCGCGCCCGCCGCGTGGTGGTGGCCGCTCCCCCACCGCTCGTGCTCGGCATCGAGTGGTTCCCGCGGCTGCCGGCCCGCCGGCTGCAACTGCTGCGCCACCTCGACATGGGCCAGCTGATGAAGTGCGACGCGGTCTACCCGACACCGTTCTGGCGCGCGGCCGGGCTCAACGGCTTCGGCATCAACGACTCCGGCGCGGCGCGGGCGGTGTTCGACAACTCCCCGCGGGAGGGTGAGCCGGGCGTGCTGCTGGCGTTCGTCGGCGGGTCGACCTGGCGGCAGTACGGCGTGCTGCCGCGTGCCGAGCGGCGCCGCGCGGTGCTCGAGGGCTTCGCCGCGATGTTCGGCGAGCAGGCGCTGCACCCCATCGAGTACACCGAGCAGGACTGGACCCAGGAGCGCTGGACCACCGGCGGGCCGGTCGCCAACTACGCCCCGGGGACGATGGTGCAGTTCGGGTCGGCGATCCGGCGACCGTTCGGCCGGGTGCACTGGGCCGGCACCGAGACCTCGACGTACTGGACCGGCTACATGGACGGCGCCGTCCGGGCCGGGGAGCGCGCCGCCGTCGAGGTCGGTGAGCGTCGGTGAGGCGACTGCTGACGGCGCTCGCCGTCGTGGTGCTGGCGGCCACCGCGTGGCCGGCGTCCGCGCAGGTTCGCGAGGACGGGGACGCCCGGGTCTTCGCCCTGGTGCCCGCGCCCGGGTTCCCGGCGTACGTCCACGCGCACACCAACGGGCGCGTGTACGCCGGCAGCTACGTCGACACCGGCAGCACCACGCCCTCGCGGGTCTTCGAGTGGGCGGCCGACGGCACGCTGCTGCGGTCGTGGACGGTGCCCGGCCAGGTGGTCGACGAGGACCACGGCGTCCAGGTCGCGAACCAGACCCGCGACGGCCAGCTGGTGCTGCTCGAGACCTCGACCGCGTCGGTGCTGACCCTCGACGTCCGCACCGGCCGGTTCCGCCGGGTCGTGCGGTTCCCCGACGGGGCGGTGCCCAACTACGCGACGTGGGGACCCGGCGGGGCGCTGTTCGTCACCGACTACGCCGACGGCGTGATCTGGAAGGTGCCGCACGGGTCGCGGACGCCGCGCCGGTGGTTCGCGTCGCCGGCGCTCGAGGGCGCGGTCGGGTTCGGCACCACCGGCATCCGCTACCGTCCGGGCCGCGGCGACCTCCTGATCACCCAGCAGACCGTCAGCGACGGCAGCGACCTGCCGACCGACGGTGCGTTGTACCGGCTGCCGATCGGCGACCGCGGCCGCCCCGGGGCGATCGAGACGCTGTGGACCTCCCAGCCCGGCGACCTGCCCGACGGCTTCGGGATAGGCCGCTCCGGGCACGTGTACGTCGCGCTCGCGGGGCTGGCCAACCAGCTCGTCGAGCTGACCGCGGCCGGCCGCGAGGTGCGGCGGTTCGGCACCGCCCTCACCGGCGACAACGGCTCGCCGGTCCCGTTCGACACCCCGTGCAGCGCGACGTTCCTCGGCCGCAGCGTCCTGGTCGCCAACCAGTCCGCGGTGGCCGGGGACGCCACCCACCAGGCGGTCCTCGACGTCCACGTGGGCGAGCCCGGCCGCCCGGCGTACCTGCCGCGTCGCGCCGGCTTCTGACCGGCGCGTCGGCGGCCGCTAGCCTGCCGACCGTGAGCGCGCTGACGGGACTGGTCGACAAGGGGCTGATGGCACCGGACTGGGCCGAGGCCCTCGCGCCGGTCGACGAGCAGGTCGCGGCGATGGGACGCTTCCTGCGCGAGGAGCTCGCGGCGGGTCGGTCCTACCAGCCCGCCGGAGACCGGGTCTTCCGGGCCTTCCAGCGCCCGCTCGCGGACGTGCGCGTGCTGATCGTCGGGCAGGACCCCTACCCCAACCCGGCGCACCCGATCGGGCTGAGCTTCGCCGTACGTCGCGACGTGTGGCCACTGCCGCCGAGCCTGGTGAACATCTACACCGAGCTGCGCGACGACCTCGGCGTCATGCCGCCGCGCCACGGTGACCTGACCGCGTGGGCGGACCAGGGCGTGATGCTGCTGAACCGGTGCCTGACGGTGCAGCCCGGCGCCTCGAACAGCCACCGCGGCAAGGGCTGGGAGCCGATCACCGCGTGCGCGATCGAGGCGCTGGCCCGGCGGGGCGGCCCGCTCGTGGCGATCCTCTGGGGCAGCGACGCACGCAACCTCAAGCCGATGCTCGGCGCGACCCCCGTCGTCGAGTCACCGCACCCGTCCCCGCTGTCGGCGTACCGGGGGTTCTTCGGCTCGCGGCCCTTCAGCCGAGCCAACGACCTGCTGGCCGAGCAGGGGGCCGCGCCCCTCGACTGGACCCTCCCGCCGGAATAAAGTTGAAGATCCAACCATTTGGGGGATCATGGACGACGTGCGCATGCCGGCTCTCTACATCGGCCACGGTGCCCCGCCGCTGCTGGACGACCCGGTCTGGTCGGGCCAGCTCGCCGCGTGGGCGGCGGACCTGCCGCGGCCGAAGGCCATCTTGATCGTCAGCGCCCACTGGGAGTCGGCGCCGGTCAGCCTCACCGCGAGCCGCGCTCCCCTCGTCTACGACTTCGGCGGCTTCGACGCGCGGTACTACCGGATGACCTACGAGACCCCGGACGCGAGCGCGCTCGCCGCGCGGGTCGCGGCGATGATGCCGGCGAGCGAGCCCGTGCACCAGCACGCCAGCCGCGGCCTCGACCACGGCGCCTGGGTGCCGCTGAAGATCATGTACCCGCACGCCGACATCCCGGTGCTGCAGATGTCACTGCCGACCCACGACCCGGTGCGGCTGCTGAGGCTCGGCGAGCGGCTGCGCCCGCTGCGCGACGAGGGCGTGCTGATCATCGGGTCGGGCTTCCTCACCCACGGCCTGCCGTTCCTGCGCGAGTGGCGCATCGACGCGGCCGCTCCGGGCTGGTCGAGCGACTTCGACGCCTGGGCCGGCGAGGCGCTCGCCCGCGGCGACGTGGACACGCTGGCGGACTACCGCGCGCAGGCGCCGGGCATGCCCTACGCGCACCCGACCGTCGAGCACTACACCCCGCTGTTCGTCACCCTCGGCGCCGCCACCGACCCCACCGAGCCCGGCCTGCAGGTCATCGACGGCTTCTGGATGGGCCTCTCGAAGCGGTCGCTCCAGGTTGCGTGAGTCGACGCACCCGACGAATCGGTTGCCTCGCCCGTTGATCCGCGACAGCTCCGTCAGGTACGACGGCCCGCCTCACACCCAGAACGTGTCGTGGCGGAGCATGAACTCGGCGCGCTCCTCCTCCGACATCTGCTCACCGCGGGCCAGCGTCTCGAAGTAGTCCTCCCGGGGGCCGCCGGGGGCGAACATCAACAGCATCGAGGCGCCCCCGCCGCCGCGGAACCCGTGCAGCCCGCCCTCGGGCACGTAGAGGAAGTCACCGGGACGAGCCGTGACCCAGGCGCGCCCGTCGTACAGCCGCACCTCGCCCGAGAGCACGTAGAACTGCTCGGAGATCGAGCGGTGGAAGTGCGGGTCGGGGCCGGTCTCGGTCTCACCGAAGGTCCAGCGGTAGAGCCCGAAGCGGCCGGCCGTCTGGTCGCCGGTGGCGATGTACTCGCAGGTGCCGCCGCTGCGGTAGGTGATCTCGGGCGGCTCGTCGCCACGGCGCAGCCACGCCGAGGCCTCACCGCCCTCGCCGTGGTAGGTGTCCGGAGGGTAGGGACGAGGCAGGGACATGGCTCGACAGTACGGCGATCGTGTAGTCCGAAGCAGCCCTCCGGGTGTTGTAGGAGTGTGAGAGAAGGCGGCGCCACCATGGAGCTGGGGTTCGACGAGTTCGCCGCGGTCGAGACGACCCGGCTGTTCGGCCTGGCGCGGGTGCTGTGCGGCAACGAGCACGACGCGTGGGACCTGACCCAGGAGACGTTGACGCGGGTGTCGGCTCGGTGGGGCCGGCTCGCGCACCACGACAACATGGCCGCCTACGCGCGTACGACGCTGGCGAACCTGCACAAGAACGCGCGACGCCGACGGCGCGAGGTGCTGGTCGCCGTCCCACCCGACCCGGCCACGCGGGACGAGGCGGGATCACGGGGCCTGGACGCGTGGCTCGACGACGCCATGCGGTCGCTGCCGCACCGACAGCGGGTGGCGGTGGCGCTGACCTACCTGGAGGACCGGCCGATCGCCGAGGTCGCCGAGGTCCTCGGCTGCGGCGTGGCGACCGCGAAGACCCACCTGGCCCGCGGCCGCGACTCGCTGCGGCGGGCCGCCGAGGCCGCCCGGGCCTCGGAGTCGACGGATCGAGGGATGGAGACATGAGCACGCACCTGGACACCGACGAGTTCATCGCCGCCACGATGCGGCGGGTCGCCGAGTCGGCCACGCGACCGCTGGGCGAGTCGCTCCCTCCCGCCCCGAAGCGGCGGTGGATCGTGCCGCTCGCCGCGGCTGCGGCGATCGCGGTGGTCGCGCTCGTCGGGGTCGCCGCCGTCATCGGACGCGACGACTCCGAACCTGCCTCCCCGGCCGGGTCGACCGCCGGTTGTCGGCTCGACTACGAGGCGGCGCCGCTCCCCGAGTGGGCGCGGGCGGGGTTCACGCCCCCGGACCAGGCCATGCCCTACGTCCTCGGCGACGAGGGCGACCTGGTCGCCATCCTGTGGGACACCCACCATCCACTGGAGGCGCCGCCGGCCGCGGGCGAGAACAACAAGATCCTGTGGGTCGCCCGGGTCGGGCCGGGCGACGGGCCGCTGGAGATCCGGGCCACGCTCGAGGGCAGCGGGCAGACGGTGGCCCGCACCGTCAGCCCGGCACCCGGTCCGTCCGGCATCGACCTGCCGTCAGCCGGCTGCTGGTCGCTCGACCTGACCTGGGGAAGCCACCGCGACCACCTGATGCTGGGCTACGCCCCGAACTGAGGTCAGCGGATGCCGGTCCTGCGCATCATCTTCAGGCCGCCGAGCATCCCCTTGACGTACTTGTCGTAGTCCTGGCCCGGACGCGCGCCCATCACCTGCTTCTTGAGCACGGCGAGGTTCTGCACGTCGGTGTACTTGAGCAGGCCCTGGTCGCCGTGCCGGGCGCCGACGCCGGACTGCTTGACCCCGCCCGACGGCGTACCCTTCGACGCGAACGCGGTCGCGAGGATGTCGTTGACGTTGACGTTGCCCGACTCGATCCGCTTGCCCACCTGGCAGGCGGTCGCGACGTCGCCGCCCCACACCGAGGCGTTCAGCCCGTAGTCGGTGTCGTTGGCGAGCGCGACCGCCTCGTCGACGGTCTCGTACCTGTGCAGCGCGACGACCGGCCCGAACGTCTCGGTCACGCCGCACAGCATGTCCTTCGTGACCCCCTCGAGGATCGTCGGCTCGAAGAACGCCGGCCCGAGGTCGGGGCGCGCCTTGCCACCGGTGAGCACCGTCGCGCCCTTGGCGACGGCGTCCTCGACGTGCGCCTTGACCCGCTCCATGTGGTCGGGCGAGACCAGCGAGCCCATGTCGGGGCCGAAGTCGTACGCCGCGCCGATGGTCAGCGCCTCGGTCGCCGCGACGAACTTGGTCTTGAACTCCTCGTAGCGGGAGTCGGGCAGGTACATCCGCTCGATGTGCATGCAGATCTGGCCGGTGTTGCCGAACGCGCCGAAGAGCGCGCCCTGCACGACCTCGTCCATGTTCGCGTCCTCGAGCACGATCATCGGGTTCTTGCCGCCGAGCTCGAGGCAGCAGCCGATCAGGTTGCGGCCGGCCCGCTCGCCGATCACCCGCCCGGTGGCGGTCGAGCCGGTGAACATCACGTAGTTGGCGTTGTCGATCAGCGTCGGGCCGACGTCGGGGCCCTCGCCGCACACGACCTGGAACAGACCCTTCGGCAGGCCGGCCTCCTCGAGCATCTGCACGCCGTACAGCGGCGACAGTGCGGTCTTGTTGTCGGGCTTGAGCACGATCGCGTTGCCGGCCATCAGCGCGGAGATCGAGTCGGAGATGCCGGTCGCGAACGGGAAGTTCCAGGGCGCGATGATGCCGACGACGCCCTTGGGCCGGCGGATCTCGGTCGACGTGCTCAAGAACGGCACCGGACCGCCGCGCTTGACCGGCTTGAGCAGGTGCGGTGCCCGCTTGAGGTAGTGGCTCATCACCATCACCGGGTCGCAGGTCTCCTCGATCGCCATCCGGCGGTTCTTGCCGCTCTCGACCTGGATCAGGTCCGTCGTGGTGTGGGCGTTGTCGATGAACAGGGCGTGCGCGCGCTTGAACACCTCGAGCCGGTCCTTCAGCGGCCGGGCCGCCCAGGACCGCTGGGCCTCGCGGGCGGTGGCGAACGCCGCCTCGATGTCGGCCGGGGTCGACTGCGGCAGCTCCACGAGCACGTCACCGGTGTAGACCTCGGTGAGCTTCCAGGTGCCGCCGCTGGTCGACGGGACCCGCGAGACGAGCCGGTCCAAGAACGCGTCGGTGATCGACGCCGGTCGCTGCAGTGCCATCGCGATCACACCCGGCCCAGTACGAAGTCGGCGCCGCGCTCGCCGATCATGATCGCCGGCGCGTTGGTGTTGCCACCGGTGATCGACGGCATGATCGAGGCGTCGCACACCCGGAGGCCCTCGATGCCGCGGACCTTGAGGTCGGGGGTGACGACCGCGAGCTCGTCGGTGCCCATCCGGCAGGTGCCGACGCCGTGGTAGACCGAGGTGGCGCGGTTGAGGATCGCGTCGCGCAGCGCCTGGCCCTTGAGGCCGGCTCCGGGGTGGATCTCCTCCTTGACGGCTCCGCCGAACGCGGCCCCGGCCATGATCTCGCGCACCATCTCCGAGCCTTCGGCAAGGACCTCGAGGTCCCCGGGGTCGGCGAGGTACTGGAAGTCGATGAGCGGCGGGGCAGTGGGATCACTGGACGCCAGCCGCAGCGTGCCCCTGCTGCGCGGGTAGATCAGCGTCGAGAGCAGCGTGATCGACGTACGCGGGTCCACCTCGTGGCGGATCGGCTCGTCCTGGTTGGGCGAGACGTAGGACCAGGGCAACAGGTGCAGCTGCAGGTCCGGCACGTCGGTGGCCTGCGACGTACGCAGGAACGCGACCGCCTCGAACACGGAGTTCGCCAGGAACGTCTTGCCCGGGCGCAGCGCCTCCTTGAGCACGCCCTTGCCGAAGAAGAAGGCGTTGCCGCGCATCTTCGTCGACGTCGTGTGGAACGTCAGCGCGTGGAACATGTGGTCGTGCAGGTTGTCGCCGACCGGCAGGTCCGCGAGCACCTCGATGCCGTGGTCGCGCAGGTGCTGGGCGTGCCCGATGCCCGACAGCATCAGGATCTGGGCGGAGCCGACGAACCCGGCCGAGAGGATGACCTCCTTGCCGGCCCGGACCGTGCGCCGGCTGCCATCCTTGTCCGTGACCTCCACGCCGGTGGCGCGGCCGTTCTCGATGACGACCTTGGTCACCAGCACCTCGGTCTGCAGCTGCAGCGTGGGGACGTCGAGATGGTGGAGGTAGCCGCGCGAGGCGCTGTAGCGCAGGCCGTTCGCAGCGTTCTGCTGCATCCGGCTGACGCCTTCCTGCGACTCGGCGTTGTAGTCGTCGAGGACCTTCACGCCGAGCACGTCGGAGGTCGCCTGGATGAACTGCAGCGATCCCTCCTGCGGGGCGGCGTTGCGGGTGACCTTGATCGGACCGCCCGCGCCGCGGTAGTCGTTGGCGCCGTCCTCGAAGTCCTCCATGCGCTTGTAGGCCGCGTTGACCTCGTCGGCCGACCAGCCGGCGCAGCCCTCGGCGGCCCAGGCGTCGTAGTTGGCCCGGTTGCCGCGCACGTAGACCATGCCGTTGATCGAGCTCGACCCGCCGACGACCTTGCCGCGCGGGACCGGCATCTTGCGGTCGAGGATGTGCTTCTGCGGGGTGGAGTAGTAGCCCCAGTCGACCCGCTTCTTGATCTCGGGCACCGAGTGCATCGGCCCGATCATGCCGGGCTTCTTCACCAGGTACTGCTCGTCGCTCTTGCCGGCCTCGAGCACGATCACGCTCGCCCCGGACTGGGCCAGCCGGCCCGCGATCGCGGCCCCGGAGCTGCCGGACCCGACCACGACGTAGTCGGCCTCGTTCTTGTACGGCGTCTTGGCCATGGGTCAAACCTCGCTGGAGCAGGGCGGCATACCGCGGGAATGTGTGCGCGGCCACACTGTAACGTGTTCTAGTTGTCCGAGCCAGGGGGTGGGCCTCCCGCCTGTAACGCGGGGTTGTTGGATCTGGTCACCCCCTTACAACAGGGTTCCTAGATCCACTAACCCCGCGTTACATCGAGCGGGGGCTGAGGAGTCGCCGCTCGTGCGTCACACTGCACCGGTGCAGATCCTCTCCATCCAGTCCTCGGTGGCCTTCGGACACGTCGGCAACTCGGCGGCGGTGTTCCCGCTGCAGCGCCTGGGCCACGAGGTCTGGCCGGTGAACACGGTGCACTTCTCCAACCACACCGGGTACGGCGCCTGGCGCGGCCCGCTGCTCGACCCGTCGGACGTGCGCGAGGTGATCGCCGGCATCGACGACCGTGGGGCGCTGGCGGAGGTCGACGCGGTGCTGTCCGGCTATCAGGGCGACCCGGCGGTGGGCGCGGTGATCCTCGACGCGGTCGCTCGCGTGAAGGAGCTCAACCCGGACGCCCTCTACTGCTGCGACCCGGTGATGGGCGACGTCGGCCGCGGCATGTTCGTGCGTCCCGGCATCCCGGAGTACCTGCGCGACACCGTGGTGCCGCGGGCCGACATCCTCACGCCGAACCACTTCGAGCTCGACTTCCTCGTCGGCCGCCCGACCCGCACGCTGGCCGAGATCGTCGACGCCGTCGACGTCCTGCGCGAGCGCGGGCCGCGCGACGTGCTGGTCACCAGCGTCGTCCACGGCGAGGTGCCCGAGGGCCGCATCGACGTGGTCGCGGTGTCCGACGCGGGCGCCTGGGCGGTGGAGACGCCGCTGCTGCCGATCACCCCGAACGGCTGCGGCGACGTGACCGCCGCGCTCTACCTCGCGCACCTGCGGACCACCGGCTCCGCGCAGGTCGCGCTGGAGCGGACGACCTCGGCGGTCTTCGCGATCCTCGAGGAGACCCTCGCGGCAGGGACCCGGGAGATCCAGCTGGTGGCCGCCCAGGAGGCGATCGCACACCCGCCCGCGCGGTTCGCCGTACGCCGCCTGCGCTGACCGGGTGAGATGGGCCACCCCGAGCCAGGTCGGGACCTTCGCCCCGGGTTACCCAGCGGTAGCCGGACGTACCGTCGGCCCATGGCCACCCCCCGTCAGCCGGCTCGACGACGCGCCCTGACCACCAGGTTGACCGCGGCCGTGGGCACCGGTCTGGCGCTCGCCGCGCTGGCGTTCACGGGCTGCGACACCGCCGTCACCCCGACGATGTCGGTCTCCGCGGAGCCGGCGCACAACCAGCACGACGTCGCGTTCGCCGCGGAGATGGTGCCGCACCACGAGCAGGGCCTGCGCCTGGTCGCACTTGCCGCGGACCGGGACGTGACCGCGGGCTTCGCCGCGCTCACCGCGCACATCGAGACGGGTCAGTCCGCCGACCTCGAGCAGCTCACCGGCTGGCTGACCCGGTGGGACGAGCCGACCCCCACCGCCGAGCCGATGGACGAGACCCTGCTGAGCCAGCGCTCCGCCACGGGCGCGCTGCGCGGCCTGGTGCGCACCCGGATGGGGCCGTGGGCGCTGAGCGCCGCGGACGTGCAGGAGGTCCGGGCCTCGCGGGCGGCGGACTTCGAGGACCGCTGGCTGCGCACGATGATCGTGCACCACCAGGGCGCGATCTCGATGGCGCGGCACGAGATCGCGCAGGGCGAGTACCCGCCCGCGGTCGCGCTCGCCGAGCAGATCGTGACCACCCAGCAGGCCGAGGTCGAGGAGATGCGGCGGCTGCTGCGGGAGTGATCCACCACTGCTCGGAGCCGCGTAGGAGAGTCGAACTCCTGACCGTCCGCTTACAAGGCGGATGCTCTACCAGCTGAGCTAACGCGGCCGCGCCACGGCAAGTACCCGCGGCGACGCCACATGCTACGGGCAGGCGATCCGCTCAGCTCATGCCACCGTCGAAAGCCAGGATCTCGCCGGTGATCATCCGCGCCTGGGGCGAGGCGAGGTAGACGATCGCCGAGCCGATCTCGTCGGGCCGGATCGCGCCGCCCGGCAGCATCATCATCAGCCGGTCGGCCACCCGGGTGTCGAGGTCGTCGGTCAGCTTGTGGAACACCTGCTCGACGATCGGGGTGTCGACGGTCCCGGGGCAGATCGCGTTGACGCGGATGCCCTCGGGCGCGAGCTCGAGGGCGAGCGCGCGGGTGAGCTGGGTGAGTCCGCCCTTGGCGGCGGCGTACGCCGTGGCGTAGGGCTGCGCCTTGTTGCCCGCCACCGACGAGACGTTGACGATGTTGCCGCCGCAGGCGCGCAGGTGCGGCAACGCGGCCTGGATGAGCAGGAACGGGCCCTTGAGGTCGACGGCGTGGACCCGGTCCCACTCCTCCTCGGTCACGGTCTCGATCCGGCCGAACTGCACGATGCCCGCGACGTTCGCGAGCACGTCGATGCGCCCCTCGGCGGCGCAGGTCTCGACGGCGGCGAACACGGACGCGCGGTCGCCGACGTTGCACTCCACATAGGTCACGCCGTCGGGCACGCTCGGGCGGACGTCGAGTCCGAAGACGGTGTCGCCGAGGTCGCGGAACAGCGCCGCGGTGGCATGTCCGATGCCGGATGCGGCTCCGGTGACGACGACGACGCGGCTGCCTGGCTCGTTCATGGGGGGCCTTTCCGGGGTCAGAGCTCGATCGTGAGGTGGTGGTCGAGGACGCCCGAGCGCCCGACGCCGAACCGGCGCTCGGCGAAGTGCCAGCCGATCCCGCCGTGGTCGGGCGCGAACGTGTCGACGTAGGTCCCGGTCACGATCGGCTGGAGCGGCACCGCGGCGACGGCCTGGAAGACGAGGTACGCCGAGGTCGCGACGACCGAGCCGTCCGCGGCCGGCTCGGCGAAGGCGGTGTTGGCGACGACGTGCTGGGTCCCCGGCGTGCCGTCCTCGTGCAGCCGCACCAGGCCGGCGTACAGCCGCTCGACCTCGGCAGCCCCCGTGGCCAGCGGCGTACCGTCCTCCGCGCGGAGCACGGCGTCGGCCATGAGCGCGCCGACCCCGGCGAAGTCGCCGGCATCGATCAGCCGGCAGTAGGTGCCGAGCAGGCCGCGGATCCGGTCGCCGTCGGTGAGCTGCACGCGGGGACGCTACCACCGAACCTAGAACACGTTCTAGGTTCGGTCGGGACGGATAATGGGCCCATGGCGCTCCGCATCGTCACCAACCGGCCGGTCCCCGCGCTGCTGCGCCTGCCGTGGGCGACCCCGGTCGAGGAGTGGACCGAGCACGTCGTGCCGCTGCCCCGCGGCCTCTCGCGGCACGTCGTGCGGATCGTCCGGCTCGAGGAGAACACCTACGCGGTCAAGGAGACCGTCGAGGAGATGGCGTTCCGGGAGTACCGCCTGCTGCGCGACCTCCAGCGGCTGGGCCTCCCGGCGGTCACCCCGCAGGGCGTGGTCACCGGGCGGGTCGACGAGAACGGCGAGGAGCTGCCCGCCGCGCTGCTGACCGAGCACCTGCAGTTCTCGCTGCCCTACCGCAGCCTGTTCGCGCACGGCCGCACCGCGGCGAACCTGCCCGAGCTGATCGACGCGATGGTCGTGCTGCTGGTCCGGCTCCACCTGGCCGACTTCTACTGGGGTGACGTCTCGCTGTCGAACGTGCTGTTCCGGCGCGACGCGGGCGGGTTCGCGGCGTACCTCGTCGACGCGGAGACCGGCGAGCTCAAGCCGACCCTGTCGGACAACCTGCGGGAGTACGACGTCACCGTCGCCGTGGAGAACGTGTTCGCCGAGCTGCTGGACCTGCAGGCCACCGAGTCGCTCGACCACGAGGTCCAGGCGCACGCGATCGTCGAGATGCTCTCCGATCGCTACCACGCGCTGTGGGACGAGCTCACCCGCGCCGAGGAGTTCTCGACCGGTGAGCTGTGGCGCATCGAGCAGCGCGTCGAGCGGCTCAACGACCTCGGCTTCGACGTCGACGAGCTCGACATCGTCACCGACTGGAACGGCGAGCGGATCCGGATCCAGCCGAAGGTCGTGGAGCTGGGCCACCACAGCCGCGAGCTGCAGGCGCTGACCGGCCTGAACGTCGAGGACGCCCAGGCGCGGCGGATGCTCAACGACATCGCGGCGTTCACCGCCCACTTCGACCTCGGGCGCGAGGACCGCAGCCTGGTCGCCACCCAGTGGATGACGCAGGTCTACGAGCCGATCATGGCGATGATCCCGCCGGAGGCCCGGGGCAAGCTCGAGCCGGCCGAGATCTTCCACGAGATGCTCGTGCACCGCTGGTACCTCTCGGAGAACGCCGGCCACGCCGTCGACATCTTCGAGAGCGCCCGCCACTACATCGAGAACTACCTGCTCGCCAAGCCCGAGGAGAAGGTCGCCGCCGAGCAGGAGTGAGCGCGAGTCGGCGCCAGTTTCCCCCTCACCCCCGCCGAGACGGCGGCAGTTTCCCCCTCACCCCCGCCGAGACGGCGCCAGTTTCCCCCTCACCCCCGCCGAGACGGCGGCAGTTTCCCGGTTCCGGCCGCCGAGGCCGCCCCGCTTGCCCACGTGGTGCCCTGGGGAGACACGCGGGGGAAACTGGCGCCCACTCGACGACCACCCCGCGGAAACTGGCGCCGACTCGGCCACCAGTGCGGGGAAACTGGCGCCCACTCGGCCCCCAGCGCGCGGAAACTGGCGCCCACTCGGCCACCACCCCGCGGAAACTGGCGCCGACTCGGCCACCAGTGCGGGGAAACTGGCGCCGACTCGGCGCGGATCAGGGGCGGCAGACGCGGCAGGAGGTGAGGTGGCCGTTGTCCTCGCCGACGGGGTGCAGGTCGGTGCGGTGGGCGATGAGCGCGCAGTCGCGGCGGTGCATGGTCGTGCCGTCGCCGGCGGTGACGGGCAGCGCGGACACGTCCACGCCGTCGTCGCTGCGGGCGGCCGAGCGCGAGGTCACGTCCGCGAGCACCAGCAGGGTGTCGGCGAGCCGTTTGGAGGACTCCTTGCCGTCCGCGGCGATCCGGGCCAGCCACGCGCCGAAGTAGAGGAACCCGCCGGTGAACGTCAGCCCCAGTCCGAGGAGGCCGCCGGAGACGACGTAGGACAGCTGGTCGTACTGGTACGGCGTGTGGGCCGCGCCGTACCAGCCGAGCACGATCACGACCAGGCCCAGCGGCAGCAGGATCGCCCCGGCCCAGAACAGGATCAGCTGCAGCAGCTGGTAGTGGTTGTCCTTCAGCGGGGCGGCACCGGAGCCGGTGCGCCCCCCGGCGCGGGGCAGGCCGATCGAGAGCCGCTGAGCAGAGGCGGACTGGTCCATCGGAGGAGTCATCGTCGTCATGGGTCAGGCCTTTCGGAGGTCGGGCAGGCCACTGTCGAGGCCATGGGTGCAGGAGCCGCCGCCACCCAGCGCGATCGCGCCGATCCGGCGCAGCCAGGTGCCACCGACGGCGGCGAGGGCGATGCTGCCGGCGAGGACGGCACCGGGGATCGAGTAGAGCGGCGGCAGTCCCGAGCCGGTGAGCTCGGCATCGCCGAGGTCGCCGGCCGCGGACGGCGAATCGCCTGCCGTGCCGGGGTCGGCCGCGGACGGCGAGTCGGACACGGCGGCCGGCCCGCCGCCCGACGACGGCCCACCGGCGCCGCCGGCGCCGCCCGGGTCGTTGTCGGGGATGTCGCCGGTCGGCAGGTCGATGCCCTGCACGGTCTCGACCTGGGTGCCGGCGTTGCCGAGCGTCACCACGATCCGCGGGGAGAGCCCGACGAGCGTCTGGAGCAGCTTCTTCAGCTCCGGCGGGTCGCTGGGGAACGCGTCGACCAGGTCGTCGAGCGGCAGCGCGTCGAGCTGCTTGCGCAGCTTGGCGGTGTCGATCTCGACGACGAGGCCGGCCACGGCGCTGCTGGCCCGGTCGCCCTTCTTCTTCAGGCCGGGCTTCGGGAGGGTCAGCTTGATGCCCAGCTGGTCGAGGGCGGCGGTGGCCTGGTCGGGCAGCGCCGGCACATCCGTGTGCTGGCCGGCCCCTTCGAGCCCGCCGGGCCCGAAGGAGAACTCCCGGCCCGCGATCGTCAGACCGCCGATCGTGGCCTTGCCGCCGGCCGTGCTCTTGGTGCCGTTGCTCGAGCTGGTGCTGGTCACCACCACGCCGTTGAGCTGGACGGTGCCGCCGAGCAGGTAGACGTCGCCCAGCGCCGAGCGGGCGGTCGTGGTGACGGCCTGATCGGTGGCGACGTTCTTGCTGGTCGAGGTGTAGCCCTCGACGTCGACGAGCGCGGCCAGCTCGGGCGGCAGCCCGGGCGCGCCGCCCGGGCCGGGGTCCTCCCCGGCCGTGGCCGACGACCCGGCCGAGCCGGTGATGGCCTGGCCGAACTGCCCGAGCAGGTCCCCCGCACCGGGCAGGCCGGGTACGCCGGGCAGCTCCGGCAGCCCCGGCACACCGGGCGTGCCACCGCCGCCCGTGCCGCCGTCGTCCTTGCTCTCGGACCCGTCGCGGACCTCGCCGTCCGGGGAGAACCCGACCTGCGCGACCGTCGTCCTCTCCCCCGCGCTGGTGCGCATCACCGTGCCGGGGAAGGGCTCGTCGGCCTGCTTGGCCTCCCCGGAGGGCTGGGAGGCGTTGACCTGCACGGGGTAGCCCTGAGCGGCGAGCGGTCCGGAGATCTGCTCGGGCAGGCCGAGGTTCTCGATGACGGTCTTGGCGCCCTCGCCGATCGAGTCGCCCGGCCACAGCCAGCTGGCCCGGCCGAGCGAGCTGCCGGAGTCGGCCTCGACCTTGGAGTAGGCCAGCTCGAGCTCCAGCTGCGGGTTCGCCGGGATCGGGATCGTGGGCTCGTAGACCTCGATCTTCACCGGCGCGGCCCAGGCGGTGGAGCTGTAGCCGCTGAAGGCGGGCTTGGTGGGCTCGCCCTCCCCGGCCGCGGGCGCACCCGCCGACACCGGCAGAACGACGCCGGCGAGTGCTGCGGCCGAGATCGGGACGGCGAGGCGCTTCCAGGAGGCTCTCGTGGACTTCATGCGGCACCTCCGAGGATGACGTCGGACATGGTGGCGAGCACCTCGGCGGGCTCGCCGGTGGCCACGATCCGGCCGCCGGTCATCACCGCCGCGTAGTCGGAGACCCGCAGCGCGGTGCGGGCGAACTGCTCGATGCACAGGATCGAGACGCCGCTCTCGGCGATCTGCGCGACGGTGTCGTACAGCTCGTCGACGATCAGCGGCGCGAGCCCCATGGAGAGCTCGTCGAGGAGCAGCAGGGCCGGGTCGGAGGCCAGCGCCCGCGACATCGCGAGCATCTGCTGCTCACCGCCCGACATGGTGCCGGCGAGCTGGTGACGGCGTTGGTGCAGCCGGGGGAAGTAGGAGTACGCCGTGTCGAGCACGGCGTCGGCGGACACCCCGGCGTACGACATCAGCGTGAGGTTCTCCTCGACGGTGAGATTCGGGAACACCGACCGCCCCTCGGGCACGGTGCACAGCCCCAGGCGAGCCAGCTCCTCGGGCGCGGCGCCCTGCACGTGCACCCCGCCGAGGTGGATGTCGCCCGACGTCGCCCTCTTCTGCCCGCTGATGACCTTAACCAGCGTGGACTTCCCCCCGCCGTTGGGACCGAGCAGCGCCATCACCGCACCCTTCGGCACGCGCAGGTCGACCCCGCGCAGCACCTCGATGCGGCCGTACGCCGCGTGCAGGTCGACGACCTCGAGGATCGGGACGCTCATGCGCGGATCGCCTCCATCACGTGCGTGTCGTCAGGGGCGTGACCACCAGCGACCGGCGCCGGCTCAGCTGGGGCATCGTCGGAGTAGCCGAGGTAGGCCTTCTGGACCGCCGGGTCGGCGCGCACCTCGCCGGGCGGGCCGGAGGCGATCACCCGGCCGAAGTCGAGGACGTGGATGTCGTCGCACACCGACATCACCAGGTCCATGTCGTGCTCGACCATGAGGATGCCGCGGCCCTCGGTGGCCAGCTCGGCGAGCAGCTCGCCGAACGCGTCGGTCTCGGACTCGTCCAGGCCCGAGGAGGGTTCGTCGAGCAGCAGCAGCCGGGGGTCCGCGGCGAGGCAGCGGGCGAGCTCGAGCAGCCGCGCGACACCGGTCGGGATCGAGTCGGCCCGCTCGCCGGCGTACGCCGCGATGCCGACGCGTTCGAGCAGCCCGTCGACGTCGGCGGACGCGGGGCGCACCAGGCCGCCGATCCCGCGGTGGATGTCGCGGGCGACGCGGACGTTGTCGCGCACCGTCAGCGACCCGAACGCCTCGAGCCGCTGGAACGTGCGGCCCATGCCGCGCCGGGAGCGCTTGTGCACCGGCAGGCGGGTGATCGAGCGGCCGGCGAAGCGCACCGTGCCCCGGTTGGGCTTCTGCAGTCCGCTGATCACGTTGAAGCACGTGGTCTTGCCGGCGCCGTTGGGACCGATCAGACCGGTGATCCGCCCCGCGCGCGCGACGAAGCTGGCGTGGTCGACCGCGGTGACGCCGCCGAACTGCACGACGACGTCGTCGACCTCGAGGAGCACTCTCTCAGCGGACATGGGCGGGTGCCTCCTTGCTGGACGGGCTCGGGATCGACGGGCCCGGCGGGCTCGGCTCCCCCTCGGGCACGATCAGCACCGGTCCGGCGAGGGGTACGGCGGTGCCGCTGTCGTCCTCGACGCGCGCCTGCGGGAGCGGCAGCACGGGCACCGCCGCGCGGACCCGGTCGCCGAAGCGGGCGTCGAGACGGCGGCCCAGTCCGAAGACCAGGTTGGCCAGGCCGTTGGGGTCACGCCCCAGGGCGACGGCGCCGAACCCGAGGACGGCGAACACCAGCCCCGCCAGCTCGGGGCGCGAGCTCTGGAGCACCGGCAGCAGCATCAGCCCGACGCCGCCGAGCGCCGCCCCGGTCACCGAGGTGACGCCGCAGACGACGGCGAGCAGCAGCAGCGGCAGGCTGTTGAAGAGCTGGAAGTCGGCGGCGCCGATCGTGCCGCGCAGACCGGCGAACAGGGCCCCGGCCAGGCCCGCCATGCCGGCGGACAGGCCGAACAGGGCGACGCGGAACCACCGCATGTCCAGGCCGAGCGTGCCGCACGCGGCGGGGCTGTCGCGCATCGCGATGAGCAGCCGCCCGAGCACGCCGCGGCGCAGCAGCAGCAGGCCGAGCGCCATCAGCACGAAGAACACCGCCATCACCTGCACGTAGGCCCCGGTGGAGGAGATCTCCCGCCCGAGCAGCGAGAGCCGCTCGGCGCGCAGCGTGCCGTTGAAACCGAAGGCGAAGTCGGCCTGGAAGACCATCTTGTCCATGAGCATGCCGAAGGCGAGCGTCGACAGCGCCAGGTAGAGCCCGGTCAGCCGCAGCACGGGCAGGGCGACCAGCGCCCCGACCCCGGCGGTGATCGCGGCGGCGACGAACAGGCCGAACAGGTTCGGCTCGTCGAGCTTGGCGTAGGCCAGCGCCCCGACGCCCGCGAACGTGAACTGGGCCAGCGAGACGTGCCCGCTGTAGCCGGTGAGCAGCACCAGCGAGAGCATCACCATCGCGTACGTCGCCGCGGTGCCGACCAGGAGCAGGTCGGCGTCCCCCATCGACATGGTGAGCACGGCGACCAGCACCAGCAGGGCGGAGCCCCAGCCCACGGACCTCGGCAGGGTCGGCAGGGGCGCGGACACGATGCCCTTGACCTGCCCGATCCGCAGCTGGGCCTGGGGCATCGCCACGATCACGACGAACAGGAACAGCGCCGGGACCACCGCGCGCAGACCGGCCAGGTTGCCCTCGGAGGGCAGGTAGGCCACCGCGAAGGACTGCAGCACGCCGAGGCCCATCGCCCCGACGAACGTCAGCGGGAGGCTCTTGAGCCGCCCGAGCATCGCCGCGGCGTACGCGTTGATCACCAGCAGCGTGAGGTCGTAGTAGGACAGCCCGATCACCGGGGTCAGGAGGATGCCCGCGAGCGCGGCCAGCGAGATGCCGATCGCCCACGAGAGCGAGGCGACCATGTCGGGCTTGCCGCCGAAGAGCTGCAGCAGCACGGGGTTGTCGACCGAGGCCCGCATGGCGGTGCCGACGCGGGTGCGGTTGAGCAGCCCGTAGAGCGCGGCGGCCACCACCGCGGACAGCGCGATCGTGATGATCTGGTGGGCCGTCACGTAGGTGCCGCCGATCCGCAGACCCTCCTCGGCCAGGAACGGCGGCACGGTGCGGGGCGCGGGCGGCCAGATGTACTGCGCGACGCCGATCAGGCCGACGAACAGCCCGACGGTGACGACCAGGGACACGCTCACCGGACCCTCGCCGAGGCCGCGGGTGACGAACCGCTGCACGAACCAGCCGATGCCGGGCGCGATCACGCCGAGGACGAGCACCAGTGCGAGCCAGGTCGGCATGTGCTGGCGCTGGCTGAAGTCCCAGAACGTGAAGGCCATGACCATGCCGAACGCGCCGTGCGCGATGTTGAACACGCGGGTGGTCGTGTAGGTGAGCACCAGGCCGCTGGCCGCGATCGCGTAGGCCGCGCCCGTGAACAGGCCGAGGATCGTGAAGGACAGGATCGAGGACATCGTTAGCTTCCTGTTCCGCTGTCGATGAGCGGCGCGCACAGGAAGCTCCCGGGCGAGACCTTGCGCCACGTGCCGTCGTCGAGCTGGAGGATGGACTGACAGTTCGCCGTCGTCTTGGACCCGACCAGCTGGGGGGCGTGCAGGCCGTTGCCGGTCCAGTCCTTGACCCGGCTCAGCGCGTCGACGAGGGAGGCCCGGCTGAGCCTGCCGCCGAGCGCGACCGCCTGCTCGACGAACAGCCGCGCCGCCGACCATGCGTAGAGGCCGTAGAAGTTGGGCACCGCTCCCGGCTTCACCTGGTTCAGCCAGGATCGGTAGAGCTGCATCTCCAAGATCTCGGAGTCGTCGAACAGCGCCGTCGTCGAGTAGGCGAAGACACCGTCGGCGTCGGCGCCGGCCTCCTCGACGAACCGCTGGTCGTAGATCGTGGAGTCCTGGAGGAACACGTCGGGGTCGAAGCCCTGCTGCTTCATCGCGTCGAGGAGCTTCTCGGTGTTCTGGTACGGCCCGACGTAGACGACCAGCCGGATGCCCTTGTCCTTCATCTGCTGCACGTAGGGCGAGTAGTTGAACTCCGAGACGTCGATGCCCTGGAAGTAGTCGACGTGCCAGCCCGCCTTGTCCCAGGCGGCACGGAACGCCTCGGCGTTGACGGGCGCGGCACCCGCGTTGATGTAGACCAGCGCGGCGTGCTGGGTGGCCTCCTTGTCGTGGGACAGGAAGTAGCGCGGCATCGCGCTCGGCACCAGCCTCGGGTCGACCGCCTGCGCCGCGAAGCAGGTCGAGCAGTCGCGACGCTCGGGGGTCACCGTCGTCGAGCGGATGTCGGGCAGGCCGCACGCCTGCGCGGCCGAGGCGCCGCCGGAGTCGAACGCCGACATCGACCCGACCGCGGCGAACGCCTCGTCGCACGCCTTGGTGTAGGCCTGCTGGTCGGCGCCGGCGTCGGCGCGGCTGTCGAGGAGCTGCACCTCCAGCTTGCGGCCGCAGATGTCGTTGCCGGCGTTGAAGTACGCCGCGTAGGCCCGCGTTGCCTGCTGCGCCGACTCGAAGATGCCGGGCACGGGGCCCGAGATGTCCGAGGCGTTGGCGATCGTGATCGTGTCGTCGGTGATGCCGGTCTGGTTCTCGAACCCCTGGCACCCGCCGGCCTCGACGTCGCCGGTCGCGGAGTTGTCACCCGTGCCGTGGGCGCCACCACTCCCGGCACTCGCGCCCGAGCCGGCGGCCGCGCCGGTCGGGTCGCCGGAGTCGCCCGCGCCGGCCGCGCCACCTGAGCCGGC
>NZ_DASWVI010000387.1:0-5571 GCF_036401255.1 Nocardioides sp.
TCAGGCACACGACCCGCGACCCGGACGCCGCCCGGCCCGCGGCGATGGACGCCGACTGCACCGGAGCCGGCATTTCCTGAGACAATGCCGATTGCCGACGGTGTGTACCGTCGTCAGTCCAGATGAGCGTCCGCCCGGCCAGCCCCCGGACGGACCGTACCCCCGTGTCGAGAGAAGCCTGTGAAGCGCATATTCAAGGGTCCCTGGCTGTGGATCGTCCTCGCCGTGGTCGGCGTGCTGCTGGCCCTGCAGTACCTCGCCCCCAACCGTGGTGGCGACGAGGTCGACGCCTCGAAGATGCGGGACTACATCACCAGCGGCGAGGTCAAGGAGCTGACCTTCGTCGACGGCGGTGAGCAGCAGATCAAGGCGACGCTCGACAACGGCGACAAGGTCACGGCCTTCTGGCTCGACGGCACCCAGGCCGAGCTCGACAACCTCGTGCAGGCCCAGGTCGACGACGGCAAGATCGACGACTACACCGTCGAGGTCCCCAAGCCCAGCCTGCTCGGCTCGATCCTCGCGACGCTGCTGCCGTTCGCGCTGATCATCTTGCTGTTCCTGTTCTTGATGAACCAGGTCCAAGGCGGTGGCGGACGCGGCGTCATGCAGTTCGCCAAGTCCCGCGCGAAGCTGATCTCCAAGGACATGCCGAAGACCACGTTCGGCGACGTCGCCGGATGTGAGGAGGCGATCGAGGAGCTCGGCGAGATCAAGGAGTTCCTCCAGGAGCCCGCCAAGTTCCAGGCGGTCGGCGCGAAGATCCCCAAGGGCGTGCTGCTCTACGGCCCGCCGGGCACCGGCAAGACCCTCCTGGCCCGCGCGGTCGCCGGTGAGGCCGGCGTCCCGTTCTACTCGATCTCCGGCTCCGACTTCGTCGAGATGTTCGTCGGTGTCGGCGCCTCCCGCGTCCGTGACCTGTTCGAGCAGGCCAAGGAGAACGCGCCCGCGATCGTGTTCATCGACGAGATCGACGCCGTCGACCGCCACCGCGGCGCCGGCATGGGCGGCGGCCACGACGAGCGCGAGCAGACCCTCAACCAGCTGCTGGTCGAGATGGACGGCTTCGACGTCCGCGGCGGCGTCATCTTGATCGCGGCCACCAACCGGCCCGACGTGCTCGACCCCGCGCTGCTGCGCCCGGGACGCTTCGACCGGCAGATCCAGGTCGACGCGCCCGACCTCAACGGCCGGCACCTCATCCTCAAGGTCCACTCCCGCGGCAAGCCGATGGCCCAGGACATCGACCTGCTCTCGGTGGCCCGTCGTACGCCGGGCTTCACCGGTGCCGACCTGGCCAACGTGCTCAACGAGGCGGCGCTGCTGACCGCGCGCGCCAACCAGAAGCTGATCACCAACGAGAGCCTCGACGAGGCCATCGACCGCGTGATCGCCGGCCCGCAGCGCCGCACCCGCCTGATGAGCGAGAAGGAGAAGCTCATCACCGCCTACCACGAGGGCGGCCACGCCCTGGTGGCCGCGGCGCTGCCGGGCACCGACCCGGTGCACAAGATCACGATCCTGCCGCGCGGCCGGGCGCTGGGCTACACGATGGTGCTCCCCGACGAGGACAAGTACTCCCAGACCCGCTCGCAGATGCTGGACTCGCTGGCCTACATGCTCGGCGGCCGGGCCGCGGAGGAGATGGTGTTCCACGACCCGACCACCGGCGCCGGCAACGACATCGAGAAGGCCACCAACCTGGCCCGCGCGATGGTGACGCAGTACGGCATGACCGAGCGGCTCGGGGCGATCAAGCTCGGCGAGTCCAACTCCGAGCCGTTCCTCGGCCGTGACCTCGGCCACGCACGCAACTACTCCGAGGACGTCGCGGCGATCGTCGACGAGGAGACCAAGAAGCTGCTCGCGAACGCCCACCAGGAGGCCTTCGAGATCCTCGAGGAGAACCGCGACGTCCTCGACGCGCTGGTGCTCGAGCTGTTCGACAAGGAGACCCTCGACAAGGAGCAGGTCGCGCGGGTGTTCGAGCCGCTGCGCCGCCGCCCCGAGCGCCCGGCGTGGACGGGGTCGCCCGAGCGGAACCCCTCCGCGCTGCCGCCGGTCGAGATCCCGCAGTGGATCCGCGACCGCACGGCGACCAACGGCCAGGTCAAGGAGGACGGCGAGGCCGGCCCGGTGCTGACCCCGCCCGGATCCGGTGGTGACGTGCACGGCGACCCGGGTGTCGAGGGGCCGACCGGCGGCCCGGAGCTGCCCCCGCACTGATCGTGGCCGGTCGCCCGGTGGTCCCGGGGCCGGTGCCCGCTAAGGTCGTCGCCATGACCGACTCGACACGGCCGGACGGCGGCGCCGCACCGCCGTTCGACATGGCCCGTGCCGAGGCCGCGGTCCGGGAGCTGCTCAGCGCCATCGGCGAGGACCCCGAGCGTGAGGGGCTGCGGGAGACGCCCGCCCGCGTCGCCCGGGCCTACGCCGAGCTGACCGCCGGGCTGCGGATGGCCCCCGAGGACGTCCTCACCACGACGTTCGACATCGGCCACGACGAGATGGTGCTCGTGCGTGACATCGAGCTGTGGTCGATGTGCGAGCACCACCTGGTGCCCTTCACCGGGGTCGCTCACGTCGGCTACATCCCCGCCACGAGCGGCAAGATCACCGGCCTGTCCAAGCTCGCCCGGCTGGTGGACGTCTACGCCAAGCGTCCGCAGGTGCAGGAGCGGCTCACCACCCAGGTCGCCGACGCCTTGATGAGCCTGCTCGAGGCGCGCGGCGTGATCGTGGTCATCGAGGCCGAGCACCTGTGCATGACCATGCGCGGGGTCAAGAAGGCCGGCGCCCGCACGATCACCTCCGCGGTCCGCGGCACGATGCGCTCCAACCCGACCACCCGGGCCGAGGCCATGGCCCTGATCCACCGGCGATGATCCGCTGATGGCCGGTCTCGAGGACCTGCTCGCCCCCCGCGCGCGGCCGCGGCTGATGGGCGTCGTCAACGTCACGCCGGACTCCTTCTCCGACGGCGGGCGCTGGCTCGAGCCGAGCGCGGCCATCGCGCACGGGCGCGACCTGCTCGCCGACGGCGCCGAGATCCTCGACATCGGTGGCGAGTCCACCCGGCCCGGCGCCACCCGGCCCCTGGTCGAGGAGGAGCTCGGTCGGGTGATCCCGGTGATCACCGCGCTGGCCGCCGAGGGCGCCGTGGTCTCGGTGGACACCATGCGCGCGGAGGTGGCCGAGGCCGCGCTGGCCGCGGGCGCGGCCGTCGTCAACGACGTCTCCGGCGGGCTCGCGGACCCCCGGATCCTCGAGGTCGTGGCCGCGAGCGGCGCGGCGTACGTCGCGATGCACTGGCGCGCGCACGCCGACCACATGCGCGACTTCGCGGTCTACGACGGCCCCGGCGGCGTGGTCGGCGCGGTCTGCGAGGAGCTGTCCGGGCGGGTCGGGGCGATGCTCGCCGCCGGGATCGGCCGTGAGCAGATCATCCTCGACCCGGGTCTGGGCTTCGCCAAGCGCGCGGAGCACAACTGGGAGCTCCTGCGGCGCATCGACGCCCTCGCGGAGCTGGGGTTCCCGCTGCTGGTGGGGGCCAGCCGCAAGTCCTTCCTCGGCCGGCTGCTCGCCGCGTCGGGCCAGCCGCCCCGGCCGGTCGACCAGCGCGAGCACGCCAACACCGCCATCACCCTCCACCTGGCCCGCCACGGCGTGTGGGGGGTCCGGGTGCACGATGTCCGTGCCTCGCGCGACGCGCTGCGCGTCGCCGAACGGCTCAGCGAGGAGGGGCTGGAGTGACCGACGAGCTCAGCGTCACCGGCATCGAGGGCTACGGCTACCACGGGGTCCTGGAGTTCGAGAAGCGTGCGGGGCAGAAGTTCCTCGTCGACCTCACGCTCGGCATCGACACCGCCCCCGCGGCCGCGTCGGACGACTTGCATGACACCGTCGACTACGGAAGCCTCGTGACGAAGGTCTTGGCTGCCGTGGAGAAGGATCCGGTCGACCTGATCGAGACCCTGGCCCAACGGATCGCGGACGTCTGCCTCTTGGACGACCGTGTTGAATGGGCGACGGTGACGGTCCACAAGCCAGACGCACCCATCCATGCGACGTTCGCGGACGTCACGCTGACGATCACCCGGAAACGTGAGGTCCTCCCTCGTGACTGAGACCCCCAACCCCAACATCATCGACGCGGACACGTTGACCGGGGAGATGCGCCCCATCCGCCGCGCGGTGCTGGCGCTGGGTTCCAACCTCGGCGACCGGTTCACCAGCCTCCAGGGCGCCGTCGGCGCTCTCGCGGACACCCCCGATGTCTGGATCACCGCGGTCTCGCCGGTCTACGAGACCGAGCCGGTGGACAGCCCGCCGGAGGCGAAGACCTACCTCAACGCGGTCGTGCTCGTCGACACCACCCTCGCGGCCTCGCGCCTGATGGACCGGGCGCTCGCCATCGAGGACGCCTTCGACCGCGAGCGCGGCGAGCAGCGCAACGCCCCCCGCACCCTCGACGTCGACCTGATCGTCGTCGGTGACCGGCGCAGCAACGAGGAGTCGCTGCGGCTGCCGCACCCGCGGGCCGCCGAGCGCGCGTTCGTGCTGCGGCCCTGGCACGACGTCGACCCCGCCGCCGAGATCCCCGACCGCGGCCAGGTGGCCGACCTGCTCGAGCAGGTCGACCAGAGCGGCCTGAAGCTCCGCGACGACCTGGTCCTCGAGATCCAGTGACCGGTCGGTGAGCGCCCGGCCACCGGGCGAGGAGCCGCAGCCGACCGGACGTCTCCGGCCGACCTCCGGTGGTGCGCTCACGGCCTGGGCCGTGGTCGGCCTGGTCGGAGGCTGGCTGCTGCACCCGGCCGCCGAGCGGGTCCGTGACACCGCCCCGATCATCACCTGGGCCCAGCCGCTCGCGCTGGTGCTGGTGGCCGCGATCCTCGGCGCGACGGCGTACCTCACCTGGCGGACCGTCCACGTCCAGCACGAGCGCCTCGAGCCGCACCGTGCGGTCAACCGCCTGGTGCTGGCGCGGGCGTGCGCCCTGGTCGGCGCGCTGGTCGCCGGCGGCTACCTCGGGTACGCCGTCAGCTGGATCGGCGTGGACACCGAGCTGGCCACGCAGCGCGCCTGGCGCTCGGCGGTCGCGGCGGTCGCCGGGATCGGCATCGTGGTCACCTCGGTGCTGCTCGAGCGCGCGTGTCGCGTCCGATCCGACGAGGACGACGCCTAACCTGAAGAGCATGGCCTCTTCCCCTGCTCCGGCCTCCCGTCGCCGCCAGCGCAGCACCCGTCTGACCGTCGCCGCCGTCCTCCTGTCCCTCGCCGCCCTCCTCGTCACCGCCGCCGTGGCGAGCGGGTCGCTCCTCGTCGTCAGCCTCGCCGCGGTCCTCGCTGTGGTGCTGGGCGCCGCCGCGACCCGGATCACGCACGCCGAGCTCGTCGCCACGCGTCGCGACGCCGCGCGCGACCGCGCCGAGCAGGCGCAGGCCTACCGCGCCCTCACCGAGGCGCGCACCGCCGAGAACGCCGCGTTCGCCGAGACGATGCGCACCAAGGTCGCCCGCCAGGAGGAGGCGATCCGCGAGCTCGAGGGCGCGCTGACCGCCGCGCAGG
>NZ_DASWVI010000388.1:0-4045 GCF_036401255.1 Nocardioides sp.
GGCCTGCCGCGCGCCGGGCGCCAGGCCCCGGGCGGCCGAGGACGGCTGCTTGCCGGTGCCGCGTCCGGGCCGTCCGCGGGTCCCGATGGGGATGATCTCCGCGTCACCCATGGTCGGCCCCGCGTTCGTACGCCGGCACTCGCCGGCCGCTCCGCTCGATGGCCGGCTCGGGCTCGGGCAGGTGCTGCGCGACCCGCGCCAGGACCCGCTCGGCGTAGCCACCGGTGGGGGCCAGCGGCGCGGCGAAGTCCGCGAACGCCTCGGCCGTGGTGAAGGACGGCTCGAACCCGAGCTCGGCGCGCATCCGGGTCGTGTCGACCCCACGGCCGTAGGTCAGCAGCCGCATCAGCTCGGGGGAGAACTCCGCGACGCGCGCCGAGCGCAGCGTCGAGCCGACCCGGCCGACCGCGACCGACGGGAGGGCCAGGCTGGGCCGCTGCAGCCGCCGCATCGCCTGGGAGAGCATCAGCACCCCGTCCCCGGCGACGTTGAACGTGCCGGCCACCTCGGCGGCGATCGCGTGGCGCACGACCTCGAGGAGGTCCTGCTCGTGGAGGAACTGCAGCCGGGGGTCGTGGCCCAGCACGGTCGGGACCACCGGCAGCCGGAAGTACGACGTCAGCGGGCTGGCGACCTGCGGGCCGACCACGTTCGCGGCGCGCAGGATCGTCACCTGCACGTCCGGGCGGCGGCGGGCGAAGCCGCGCACGTAGCCCTCGACCTCGGCCACGTCCTTGGCGTAGCCCGAGCGCGGGGCACGCCGCGGCTCCATGTCCTCGGTGAACATCGCGGGGTCGCGGCTGCTCGCGCCGTACATGGTCGTCGACGACTTCACGACGAGCGTCCGCAGGCCGGGGGCCTTCTGGCAGGCGGCGAGCAGCTGCATCGTCCCGATGACGTTGAGCTCCTTCATCGTGTTCCGCCCGCCGGCGCTGCCGGGGGTGGAGATGACGCTCATGTGGACGACGGTGTCGACGTCCTCCTTCGCGATGACCTTCGCGATGACCGGGTTGCGGATGTCGGCCCGGACGAAGGACACCTCGCCCATGTCGCCGCGGGGCGGGACGGCGTCCACGCCGACGACGCGCTCGACCGACGGGTCCGCCGCGACGGCGCGCGCGACCCGGCGCCCGAGGTCGCGGGAGACCCCGGTGACCAGGACGACCCTGCCGGCGCTGCCCATGCGGCGTGCTGCTGGCCCGGGCCTACTTGCCGAGCTTGCGACGCTGGACGCGCGTCTTCTTCAGCAGCTTGCGGTGCTTCTTCTTGGCCATGCGCTTGCGCCGCTTCTTGATGACAGAACCCACGGGATACCTTTCAACAGCCGTTGCGTCCGCCGGCATCTGCCCGGAGGACCGACCCAGCCTAGCCGCCGGGCCCGCACGGACAGAATCGGCCGACAGATCCCGGACGGCTCAGCCTCGCTCAGCCCCGACGGTCGGCCTCGAGGGTCAGCCGGCGGTGTAGAAGCTCTTGCGCAGGTACTCGTCGACGTCCTTCTCCTGGACGCGGAACGATCGGCCGACCCGGACGGCAGGGAGCTCGCCGTTGTGGACGAGGCGGTAGACGGTCATCTTCGAGACCCGCATCATCGCGGCGACCTCGGCGACGGTCAGGAACTTCGACGAGGAGGTGTCCCCAGGGGTGGTAGCCATCGTGCACCGATCTTTCTGTCTGACGCGCCACCGGCTTCCCCGCCGGTGAGTGCACGCGTCGCGCACCGGTGAGAATAGAGCCTCATGTGACTCGTGGGGAAGGGGTTGCCCAAAGTAGCCTGCGAGACACCGGCGTGTCGGCTTGCGGTCCAGGCCAGTTCGGCCCCCGTGACGCGTCGCCGGGCCGGTCAGGGGAACGGGTCGAGGCCGTGCAGCGGGAAGACCTCCATGCGGGTGCTGTGGATGGCCCGGTCCAACCAGGTCTCGGGGTCGTAGCCGTCGATCCAGTCGCGGTAGCCGGGCGTGCGGCCGTCGGTCATCCGGTGCGGGGCCACCTGGTCGAGCGCCGTCTGCACGTAGGAGCGCCAGCCCGTCGGGGTCTCGGTCGCCGGGTCGAGCGGCTGCCCGCCGACGATGGCGAGCAGGTGGGTCCAGGCCCGGGGCACCACGTCGACGACGGCGTAGCCGCCGCCCCCGGTCGCCACCCAGCGACCGTCGCAGACCTCGTGCGCCAGTTCGTGGAGCGCGAGGTACGCCGCGCGCTGCCCGTCCACCGACAGCATCAGGTGCGCCAGGGGGTCCTCGATGTGGGAGTCGCACCCGTGCTGGGTGACCAGCACGTCGGGGGCGAACTCGCGCACCAGCGGCGGGACGACGGCGTGGAAGGCCCGCAGCCACCCGCCGTCGCCGGTGCCGGGCGGCAGCGCGACGTTGACGGCGAAGCCCCGGGCGTCCGGGCCGCCGAGGTCGGTCGGGAAGCCGGTCCCGGGGAACAGCATCTGGCCGGTCTCGTGCAGCGAGATCGTCAGCACCCGCGGGTCGTCCCAGAAGATCTTCTCGACGCCGTCGCCGTGGTGGACGTCGACATCGACGTACGCGACCCGCTGGGCGCCGCTCTCGAGCAGCTGCTTGATGCCGACGGCGACGTCGTTGTAGATGCAGAAGCCGCTGGCACGGTCCGGCATCGCGTGGTGCAGGCCCCCGCTGATGTTCGCCGCGTGCAGGGACTCCCCCGACCACACCTGCCGGCAGGCCTCCACGGTCGCCCCGACGATGTGGGCGGACGCGTGGTGCATGTCCGCGAACGTCGGGTTGTCGTCGGTGCCCAGGCCGTGCGCCTCGTCGAGTGTCCCGGGGTGGGCGCCGGCCCGGATCACCGCCTCGATGAGGGACGGCCGGTGCACGGTCGCGATCAGCTCGTCGGGCGCGACCGGGGCGTCGACCCGGCGCAGCGAGGCGAGCACCCCGAGCTCCTCGGCCAGGCGCATCGTCAGGTCGACCCGCAGCGGGGACATGGGATGGGTCGGCCCGAAGTCGTACTCGGTGAGGCTCGGGTCGAACACGACGGTCGCCGGTCCTGGACAGGAGGACATGTGACGGACGCTACCGGTACGGTGGCCGGGTGCTGACGTTCGGTTCCACACAGTCTCGCCCCCTCCCGTGGTGGCCCGCCTGACGGCGGACCGCGCGGAAGCACACCCACTTCACCCATCCGGACCGCCCACGGGCGGTCCGTTCGCGTGTCCGGACCCGTGGGCTCTCGACCCAGGAGCACCCATGGACCGCAAGCTCTCCCTGCTCACCCCGAGCGGACACCTCACGCTCGGCAACCTGCTCGGCGCACTGCGCCCGATGGCCGCCGGGCTGCGCGACTCACCGGAGCCGGAGCAGTGCTACTACGGCATCGCCGACCTGCACGCGATGACGACGCCGCACGACCCCGGCCGGCTGCGGTCACTCGCCCACGAGACCGCCACGCTCCTGCTCGCCGCCGGCCTGGAGGAGGCGACGCTGTTCGTGCAGAGCCGGGTGCCCGCCCACGCCCAGCTCGCCTACCTGCTCGAGTGCACGGCCACCACCGGCGAGCTCGGCCGGATGATCCAGTTCAAGGAGAAGGGGAGGGACCAGCCGTCCACGCGGGCATCGCTGTACACCTATCCCGCCCTGATGGCGGCCGACATCCTGCTCTACCGGCCCCGCCAGGTGCCGGTGGGCGCGGACCAGCGCCAGCACGTCGAGCTCGCCCGCGACCTGGCGACCCGGTTCAACAGCACCTACGGCCCGGTCTTCACCGTCCCGGAGATCACCGTGCCGGCGGCGGGTGCCCGGGTGATGCGGCTCGACGACCCGACCGCCAAGATGGGCAAGTCGGCCGGCGACACGGCGGGCGTCGTGCGGCTGCTCGACCCGCCCGACGTCGTACGCCGCAAGATCGCCCGCGCGGTCACCGACTCCGACACCGGCGCCGACGCCGTCCGCGCGGACCCGGCCAAGCCCGGTGTCACGAACCTGCTCCAGATCCTGGCCGCCTGCGGAGGCTCGGCGGCGGGCATCACGACGTACGGCGCGTTGAAGAAGGCCGTCACCGATGCGGTCGTCGCCCAGCTCGG
>NZ_DASWVI010000389.1:0-3801 GCF_036401255.1 Nocardioides sp.
GCGCAGGCCGCTGAGCCCGGCCGCGCCGCCCTGCAGCAGCGTGTCGGCCACGGCCGTGAGCGCGCGCACGCCCGCCGGCGACTCCCAGGCCAGCGCCAGGTCCAGGAGCCGGGTGAGGGCGGCGCTCACCGAGGCCGGGGCGGCATGCACGACCTCCGTGAGCCCGGCCGCGGTGGCCGGGCCGACGACAACCAGTGCGTCGAGGACGCTCAGCTCGGCGGTGGTCAGCTGGTCCAGGGCCCGCAGCAGCGAGGACCGGGTCGCCGCCCGGGACGCCAGCTGGCCGGAGTCGTGGGGGGCCGGGGTGGCGAGGTCGGGGCGAGCCACGAGCAGCCGGGACAGCCGCTCGTCCGGCCAGCTGCGCAGCTGGTCGGCGAGCGTGCGGAACCCGGTCGCGGACATCCCCGCAACGCTACCGGGCGGTCCGCTGCGCAGCCTCCTGGCCGAGGACCGCGCGCCCGCGGGTGGCGTGGAAGATCAGGCTCGTCTCCGCGTGCACGACCCCGGGCCGTCCGGTGAGGTTGTCGAGCACGAAGTCGCGCAGCGCCTCCGGGGTCGCGGTCGCCACGTGCACGACGAAGTCGTTGGCGCCGGAGATGTTGTACGCCGCGAGCACGCCCGGCAGCGCGGTCACGTGCTCGGCGAACGCGTCCACGTCGGCGCGCAGGTGGCCGGAGAACCGGACCGTGACCAGCGCCTGGACCGGCAGCCCGACCCTGGCCAGGTCCACGTCGGCCGTCACGCCGGTGACGATGCCGCGCTCGCGCAGCCCGCGCACCCGCGCCAGGCAGGTCGACTCCGCGATGCCGACGGCCCGGGCGAGCTCGACGTTGGGGGTGCGCCCATCGCGCACCAGGGCCGCGACCAGCGCTCGGTCGACGTCGTCGAGCACCGGCCGCTCGCGCGGCGGCGGACCGGGGGAGAGGCACGGCGCATTCTTCGGCACGGAGGGCACGATACGCGGTTCCGCCGAAGATCCTGCGGACGACGGCCCGCTTGACAAAGGATCTGCACGACCATTGCCGCAGCTGTGGGGTGGATCGACCCTGGAGACATGACCCGACCCGACACCGACGCCGTCCACCTCGGCCGGGAGGACCTGGTCGCGCTCGGCGTCCACGTGCCCCCGCTCGACCTCTCCACGACCTACCCGCTGCCCAGCGTCGACGCGGGCGGGGCGGCCTACGAGCAGCTCGCCTCCGGCGGGCGCCCCGAGGGCGCCGCCTCGCTGGTCTACCAGCGTCTGTGGAACCCCAACGTCGACCGGTTCGAGCGCGGGGTCGCGGGCCTCGAGGGGCTGCCCGGCGCCGTCGCGTTCGCGACCGGCATGGCCGCCGTCAGCGCGGTGCTCGTCGCCACCGTCGCGGCCGGCCGTCCCCACGTCGTGGGCGTCCGTCCGCTGTACGGCGGCACCGACCACGTGCTCGCGACCGGCCTGCTCGGCACCCGCGTCACCTGGGCCACGCCGGACGGGATCGCCGACGCGATCGAGCCCGACACCGGGCTCGTGATCGTCGAGACCCCCGGCAACCCCACCGTCGACCTGGTCGACATCGCGGCCGTGGTCGCCCAGGCCGGCGACGTACCCGTCCTCGTCGACAACACGTTCGCCACCCCCGTGCTCCAGCGGCCGGCCGCGCACGGTGCCGCGCTCGTCCTCCACTCGGCCACGAAGTTCATGGGCGGCCATGGCGACGCGATGGGCGGCGTCGTCGCCGCGAGCGAGGAGTGGCTGGTCCGGCTCCGCCAGGTCCGGGCGCTCACCGGGGGCCTGCTCCACCCGCGCGCCGCCTACGACCTGCACCGCGGGCTGCAGACGCTGCCGGTGCGGGTGCGGGCCCAGCAGGAGTCCGCGGCCGTGCTGGCCGGCCGGCTCGCCGACCACCCCGCGATCGCGCGGGTCCTCTACCCCGGCCTCAAGCAGTGCGACCCGCGCGGCCTGGTCGGCACCCAGATGAGCGGCCCCGGGAGCCTGCTGGCCTTCGAGCTCGCGGGCGGGTACGCCGCGGCCACGGCCACCGCGCAGGCCTGCCGCCTGATCGTCCACGCCGTGTCCCTCGGCGGCGTCGACACGCTCGTCCAGCACCCCGCCGGGCTGACCCACCGCCCGGTGGAGGCGGCCGCCCGGCCGGGCGAGGGCCTGCTGCGCCTCTCGGTGGGCCTCGAGGATGTCGAGGACCTCTGGGCCGACCTGGATCAGGCCCTGCCGGCCCGCTGAGCGTTTGGCCCCCGGCGACCCGGGCATTTGGGAGAGTGAGCCCGGGCTGGTCGAGCGCACCAGCCGATGGCCGAGTCGTGAGGGGCCGAGTGGGGATGAACCAGGTCGAGCTGCAGCACGGGGCCGCCACGGATGTCGGGTCGGTCCGCGAGGTCAACGAGGACGCCTACCTGGCGGCGCCGCCGGTGTTCGTCGTCGCCGACGGGATGGGCGGACACGAGGGCGGGGACGTGGCCAGCTCGATCGTCGTCGAGGAGTTCGGCCGGCTCGCAGAGGCCGGCTACGACCCGCGTGGCGGCGCCGAGGCCGTCACCGCGACCCTCGCCGCCTGCGCCGAGCGGATCGGCGAGTACGCCGACCGGCAGCACGCCCACGGCGTCGTCCGCTCGGCCGGCACCACCGCGGTCGCCGCGCTGCTCGTGGAGGACGACGCGGGTCCGGCCTGGCTGGTCGCGAACCTCGGCGACTCGCGCGGCTACCGCTACGACGGTGAGCGGCTGGTCCAGGTCACCGTCGACCACAGCCTGGTCCAAGAGCTCGTCGACGCGGGCCGGATCGGCGCCGAGGAGGCCGCGACCCATCCCGAGCGCAACGTGATCACGCGTGCCCTCGGCGATGCGACCGGCGCCGAGCCCGACTTCTTCTCGGTCCCGTTCGACCAGGGCGCGCGACTGCTGCTGTGCTCCGACGGGGTGAGCGGCATGCTCGACCACGACGAGATGGAGCGGATCCTCGCGCAGCGCGCGGACCCGCGGGACGCGGCGCAGGCCCTCGTCGCCGCCGCCGTCGCCGCGGGCGGTGAGGACAACGCGACCGCGCTGGTCGTCGATGTGGTGGGATGGGCCGCCGAGGACACCCACGACTCCGAGCGTCAGCGGGAGAGTCTCGAGCAGAAGCCAGGAGCACGGCCGTGAGCGAGCACCCCACCTGGTCCTTCCGTGGCGGTGAGTGGTTCGGCATCTTCGGGCGGCACGCCACCGTCGTGCTGCCCCCGAGCGAGAAGCGGCGCGTCGCCGCGCTGTGGGAGCTCGTCGACGACGGGGCCGGGTTCGACGAGACCCTCGACGCCCTGATCCGCGAGGGTCTGCGTGACCTGCCGGGGTTCGTGCTGGTCAGCCGGTCCGACGAGCAGACCCGACTCGTGCTCCGCGGCGCCGCTCGGGCGCACCTCGCCACGCCCGGCGAGGTCGTGCACCTCGCGGGCGACGACGCGACCACCTGGGTCGAGCGGACCCTGACCGGCGTCACCCGGGTGCGGATCGAGGTCGCCGACGAGACCGCGCCCGACGACCTGCTGGTGACCGACGGCCTGGTGCGGATCTCGACCGCGGAGTGTCCGCCGGTCGCCGCGGTGCCCGACGTCCCCAACGTCCCCAACGTCCCCGACGTCCCCGACGCGCCCGCCGCCGCACCGCTCGCCGAACCGACCCCGGCGCGACCCGCCACCGCGCTCGAGCCGGAGCCGCTGCTCGACGCCCTGTTCGGCCCGGCCGACGACTCCCCGGCCGAGGCGCGGCCCGAGCCCGACCTGGGCCCGGTCACCGAGGCGATGCCGGCCGTCCCACCGGTCCCGCCGGTCCCGC
>NZ_DASWVI010000390.1:0-4746 GCF_036401255.1 Nocardioides sp.
TGGATAGAGCAGCCGCCTCCTAAGCGAAAGGTCGCCAGTTCGACTCTGGCCTGGGGCGCCACCGGCTATGTCTGCCGCGGCGACTGCCCCGTGGGGCGGTCGAGGCCGGTGTGACGCAGGGGGCGGCAGAGCCTGACCGACACGCGGGGATTGGCATGTCCGGACACCTCCACGTAGCGTCGACGACCGATTGTCGTCACCTGGAGGGACCCAACCAGATGCGCCTGTCCGGCATCGCCAGCACGCTGCTCCTCGTCCTCGTCGGCCTCGTCGGCCTCGGCAGCCCCGCCGTCACCGCCGGCCCCCGCGGGGGCGACCACCCCCCGACGATGCTCGGGCCCGGCGACGCGGGTGTCTCCGGCATCGGGCACGAGGCGATCATCCGCAAGTCGCGGTACGGCTACATCTACATCTCCGGCAAGCACGACAGCCACCTGCGGATCAAGTACATCGAGTCGCGCAACGCGCTGCGCTACCGCGACACCCGCACCGCCCGGGTGAAGCTGCCCGACCACGGCTGCCAGCGCGAGCAGGTCAAGACCGGGATCTCCGCGGTGTGCACGATCCCCAAGAGCTTCGACGGCAAGCAGGTCTTCGTGCAGGTCTGGCCGCGGCTGGGCAACGACTACGTCGACGGCCGCACGCTCCCCCACCGGTTCCGGCTCTGGGTGCTCGCCGACGCCGGACGCGACGTCGTGCACGGCGGCGACGGTGCCGACTTCGTCAACGGCGCCAAGGGCAACGACGTGATGTGGGGCGGCAAGGGCAACGACTGGCTGCGCGGCGGTCCCGGCGCCGACCGCATCTACCCCGGCGACGGTCGCGACCGCGTCGCCCACGGCTGAGCTAACCGACGACCTCGAAGCGGATCCCGGCCGCCTGCAGCCGGGCCAGCAGGTGCTCGCCCATCGCCTGGGCCGTGGTGACCTGGCCGGCGGTCGGCGGGTTGTCGTCGAGCGCGAGGCACAGCGCGGACTCGGCGAGCATCTTCGCGGTCTCGTCGTAGCCGGGGTCGCCCCCCGAGACCCGGGCGTGAACCGTGCGGCCGTCCCCCTCGGCGACGAGGTCCACGGTGAACCACGACCGCGAGCGGCGCCGCTCGTCGGGGCCCTCGCCCTGGGGCACCCGCCCGAGCAGGAGCTTGCGCAGCGGGGGCACCTGGGCCGCACCGAACGTCGCGACCGCGGCCACGACCCCGCCGGCGGCGTACCGCAGGGTCTTGGTGCCGGCGTAGTGCGAGTAGGAGAAGTCGGGGCCGTACGCCGCCAACGCGGCACCGCTGCGCGCCACGACGATCGGGTCGATCGTCGGCAACGGCACCAGCCAGTACCCGAGCAGCGCGTCGCGATGCGGCTTGCCGGCGACCGCCCGGGAGCGACGTCCCTCCGGGCGGGGCTCGACGCGACGTCGCCGCTGCGTCACCTCGCGCAGCTGGCGGACACGGGAGAACTGGCCGAGCGCGGAGTGGAAGGTGCCCCCGGAGAACGTGCCGCTCGAGCGGACCACGCCCCGCACGCGCACCGGGCCCGACGCGGCCAGCTGCTGCACGGCGAAGAGCACCCCGAGGTCGTGGGGGACCGAGTCGAAGCCGCAGGCGTGCACGATCCGGGCGCCGGTGCGCTCCGCGGTCGCGTGGCACTCCAGGTAGGTGCGGTCGACGAACTCCGGCTCCCCGGTGAGGTCGACGTAGTCGGTGCCGGCCTCGGCGCAGGCCGCGACGAGGGGGCCGCCGTGCTCGAGGTAGGGGCCGACCGTGGTGATCACCACGCGGGCCGCGGCGGCGATGTCGGCGAGCGAGGCGGGATCGGTCACGTCGGCGTGCAGCAGCGGCAGGTCGCCCGCGGCCGGGTCGATCGAGGCGAGGTGGCGGCGTACGTCCTCGAGGCGCTCGGGGTTGCGCCCCGCCAGCGCCCAGCGCAGCCCGGCGGGCGCGTGCCGGACGAGGTACTCGGCGGTGAGCCGGCCGGTGAAGCCGGTGGCGCCGAACAGGACCAGGTCGTGCTCGCGTGCGTCAGCCATGGGCTCCACCCTGTCAGGTCGTGAGGGTCCCGACCATCCCGCCGCCGACGTACCCTCGCTGCATGTGCCGCAACATCCGCCCGCTCCACAACTTCGAGCCGCCGGCGACCGGTGACGAGGTCGCCGCGGCCGCGCTGCAGTACGTGCGCAAGGTCAGCGGGACCACCAAGCCCTCCCAGGCCAACCGCGAGGCGTTCGACCGGGCGGTCCGGGAGATCGCGCACGTGACCCAGCACCTGCTCGACGACCTCGTGACCACCGCACCGAAGAAGGACCGCGAGGTCGAGGCCGCCAAGGCCAAGGCGCGCGCCGAGCTCAGGTACGCCCGTTGACGCTGGCCCCCACGCCCTCCTCGACGCCGGGGTCGCCCCCCGCGCCGGCCTGGACGCCGGCGCTGCGGCTGCTCGCCGACCGGCCCCTGGTCGTGCTGACCGGAGCCGGGCTCTCGACCGACTCCGGCATCCCGGACTACCGCGGACCCGGCGCGCCCGACCGGCGGCCGATGACCTACCAGGAGTTCGTGTCCGGCCCGGCCGCCCGGCAGCGGTACTGGGCACGCAGCCACCTCGGCTGGGGCCGGATGCGCCGCGCCGCGCCCAACCCCGGGCACCGGGCGCTGGCCCGGATCGCCCCCGAGCTGCTGATCACCCAGAACGTCGACGGCCTCCACGAGCAGGCCGGCACCCCGCGCCTGGTCGCCCTGCACGGCCGGATCGCGGACGTGGTCTGCCTCGGCTGCCGGACCACCTCGGCCCGCGCGGCGCTCCACGACCGCCTCACGGAGCTCAACCCCGGGTACGCCGAGCGGCACGCCGCGGCGCCGGTGCGACCCGACGGCGACGTGGAGCTCGACGACACCGACGACTTCGTGGTGCCGCCGTGCGAGCACTGCGGCGGGGTGCTCAAGCCGGACGTGGTCTTCTTCGGCGAGAACGTCCCCCCGCCGCGGGTCGAGCGGTGCTACGCGGCCGTCGAGGGGCTCGCCCGCGCCGGCGGGGCACTGCTGGTCGCCGGTTCGAGCCTGACCGTCATGTCGGGGCTGCGGTTCGTGCGCCGCGCGGCACGAGACGGTACGCCGGTGGTGATCCTCAACCGGGGCGCGACTCGCGGCGACCCGCTCGCGGCGTACACCGTCGACGCCGGCTGCAGCGAGTTCCTCACCGAGCTGGCCGCCCTGCGGAGCTGACCCTCAGCCGTGCTCGCGCTTCTCGGGGTCCTCGGGGTGCGCCAGCTCCCCCAGCAGGTCGATGATCTCGTGCATCGCGAGGTCGTGGGCCTCGGGGTCCAGGCCGGCGATCCGCTCCCGGGCGATGTCCTCGGGCAGCCGCGCGCCGAGCGCGAGCGTGTAGACCGTGTCCTCGGGCCAGAACCCGATGTCGATCACCTCGGCGGCGTACAGCTCGCCGTCGGCCGTCTGCAAGACGACGGCCTCACCGTGGTTCAGGCCGCGGGTGAGCGTCGTGGACGAATGGGAAATGACGAGCACATGCTCGCCCGACACGCGGGCAGGGCTGTTGAGCTCAATGAACTCCATTGACTTCCCCCACCGTCGTCCACCCCCGACCGACGACATTGCGCGCCCAAGCGGCGAGCCGTGGCTGAACGTACCCAGAGTATCTCCACACGCGATGAACAGGACGGTAAAAGTATGTCAACACATCCGGGCGGAGTGCGGGATCCGTTTGGTAAAAACTTCAGCCAGTCACGGATCGGCGCTCAGAGCTTGCGCACGAAGATGTGATCGGCCGCCTCGGGCACGATCTCGGCGGTCTCGCCCCCGGACCCGACGAGCACTCCCTCCTCGGTCGCGACGACCGTGATCGTCTTGTCCGGCAGCGCGCCGACCCGGCGCATCGCGCTCATCAGCACCTCGTCCTTCTGCATCTCCTCGGAGATCCGGCGCACCAGCACCCGGCCCTCCGCGGAGCCGGCGGCCTGCGAGAGCGGCTCCACACCCTCCATGAACGGCTCGCCCGGCGGGTGCTCCCCCAGCTCGTCGAGGCCGGGGATCGGGTTGCCGTACGGCGACTCCGTGGGGTGGTCGAGCAGCTGGAGCAGCCGGCGCTCCACGGTCTCGGACATCACGTGCTCCCAGCGGCACGCCTCCTCGTGGACCAGCTCCCAGTCCAGCCCGATCACGTCGGTGAGCAGCCGCTCCGCGAGCCGGTGCTTGCGCATCACCCGCGTCGCCAGGCGCATCCCCTCGTCGGTGAGCTGGAGGTGACGGTCCCCCTCGACGGTGAGCAGCCCGTCGCGCTCCATCCGGGCGACGGTCTGGGAGACGGTGGGCCCGCTCTGGTGGAGCCGTTCCGCGATCCGGGCGCGCAGCGGCACGATGCCCTCCTCGACCAGCTCGTAGATGGTCCGGAGGTACATCTCGGTGGTGTCGATGAGGTCGCTCACGGCTGCATTCTCCCCCATCGACCCACCCCCTGGCAGGCTGGACGCGATGCCGACCTCCACGCCCGCCGTCTGGTGGCTGCGCCGCGACCTGCGCCTGGGCGACAACCCAGCGCTGCTCGAGGCGGCGGCCGGCGGGGCGGTCCTGCCGCTGTTCGTGGTCGACCCCGCCCTCTGGGGCCCGGCGGGAGGGCCCCGCGGGTCCCCAGAGCGCGGGGTCCAGCACGAACAGCGGCAGCACCGCTCCGTCCGCGGACGCCTCGAGCAGGGCCGGGTTGTCCCCGAGCCGCAGGTCGCGCCGGAACCACATCACCGAAGTCACCCCAT
>NZ_DASWVI010000391.1:0-11924 GCF_036401255.1 Nocardioides sp.
CGGTCAACGGCTTGTCGGCGGCCAGGTGCAGATAGGTGAAGAGGGTCTGGCCCTCCCGCATCCTGGCGTACTCCTCGGCGACCGGCTCCTTGACCTTCAGCACCATGTCGATGCCGCCGTCGGTGCCCCAGGCCGCCTCTGCCGTGGGCACGATCTTCGCGCCCGCTCCGACGTACTCGTCGTCGCTGATCGAGGACCCGATTCCCGCGCTCTCCTGGATGAACACCTCGTGCCCATGGGAGACCAGCTCGTGCACGCCGATCGGCGTGATGGCCACCCGGTACTCGTGGTTCTTGACTTCCTTGGGGACGCCGACCTTCATGCGCGTGCTTCCTCCTGCTCGGGACAGGGCCGTCACGACGGTGTGGCGGCCACGGCGACACTATCCGGCCAGGCCCCTGGCCTTGGCGAGGAGCACCGCAGTGGCGAGGTGCGCGTCGGCGAGCCGGCCCGCCACGACCGCCTCGTGCAGGTCGAGGAAGGGCACCCACCCGAGCTCCATCTCGGCCTCCTCGTGCTCCGGGGCGAAGTCACCACGGCCGACCTCGCGCAGGTCGCGAGCGAGGAAGAAGTGGCTCTGCTCGGCGGAGAAGCCGGGTGAGGAGTACGTCGAGGCCAGGTGCGTCCACGCCCCCGCCTCGTAGCCCGCCTCCTCGACGAGCTCACGCCGGGCGACCTCGTCGGCGTCCTCACCGTCGACGTCGCAGAGCCCCGCCGGCAGCTGGACCAGCGTCCGCTGCACGGCATGGCGGTACTGCCACACGCACAGCACCCGGTCAAGGTCGTCGATCGCGAGCACGATCGCGGCGCCGGGATGCTCCACGACGATCCGCGGGAACGTCGGCTCCTCGGGATGCCCGGGACGCCGGATCCGGTCGCGGCGCACTCTGACGACCCACCCGTCGCCGTCGTAGACGCCGTCGGACTCCTCGACCGGCCACGCCTCGCGCCGGTCGGCGAGGTCGGGCACCGCGCTCAGTCCTCGTCCGGCTCGGGCTCGCGGCGCAGGCCGGACTCGTCGATCGGGAACCGCAGCTCGCGCTGCCGGTCCAGGGCCGCCCCGATCAGGCCTGCGAACAGCGGGTGCGGCCTCGTCGGGCGGGAGCGCAGCTCGGGGTGAGCCTGGGTCGCGACGTAGTAGGGGTGCGTCTCGCGCGGCAGCTCGACGAACTCGACGAGGCTGTTGTCCGGGGCGGTCCCGGAGAACACGAGCCCGGCCGCCTCGAGCTGGTCGCGGTAGGCGTTGTTGACCTCGTAGCGGTGCCGGTGCCGCTCCTCGATGAGGGCGCTGCCGTAGGCCGCCCGGGCGATCGAGCCCTCCTTGAGGGCCGCCGGGTAGAGGCCCAGACGCATGGTCCCGCCCAGGTCACCGGCACCCTCGACGAACGCCTTCTGCTCGGCCATCGTCGCGATGACCGGCTCGGGGGTGTCCGGGTCGAACTCCGTGGAGCCGGCCTTCTCCAGGCCGAGCACGCTGCGGGAGTACTCGATCACCATGCACTGCAGGCCCAGGCAGAGCCCGAGCGTGGGGATGCCGTGGGTGCGCGCGTAGGTGAGCGCGCCGAGCTTGCCCTCGATGCCGCGGACGCCGAACCCGCCGGGGACGCAGATCGCGTCGACATCGTGCAGGTTGCGGGCCGCGCCGGCCGGGGTCTGGCACTCGTCCGAGGCGACCCAGCGCAGCTGCACCTTCGCCTCGTGGGCGAACCCGCCCGCCCGCAGCGCCTCGGCGACCGAGAGGTAGGCGTCCGGCAGGTCGACGTACTTGCCGACGAGCGCGACCGTCACGTCCTCCTTCGGATGGTGCACGCGGCGCAGCAGGTCGTCCCAGATCGTCCAGTCGACGTCACGGAACGGCAGGTCGAGGCGGCGCACGAGGTAGGCGTCGAGGCCCTCGCGGTGCAGGACCTTGGGGATGTCGTAGATGGAGGGCGCGTCGGCCGCCGTCACCACGGCGTCCTGGTCGACGTCGCACATGAGGGAGATCTTCTTCTTGATCGACGGCGGCAGCTCACGGTCCGCGCGGCACACGATCGCGTCGGGCTGGATGCCGACCTGGCGCAGGGCCGCCACCGAGTGCTGGGTCGGCTTCGTCTTCAGCTCGCCGGACGGGCCGATGTAGGGCACCAGCGAGACGTGCAGGAAGAAGCAGTTGTCGCGGCCGATGTCGTGGCGCACCTGACGGGCGGCCTCCAGGAACGGCAGCGACTCGATGTCGCCGACCGTGCCACCGACCTCGGTGATGACGACGTCGACCCGCTGCCCGTCGATCTGGGTCCCGCCCATCGCGAGGATGCGGTCCTTGATCTCGTTGGTGATGTGCGGGATCACCTGGACGGTGTCACCGAGGTAGTCGCCGCGGCGCTCCTTGGCGATCACGCTGGAGTAGACCTGCCCGGTGGTGACGTTCGCGATCTGGCTCAGGTCGGTGTCGAGGAACCGCTCGTAGTGGCCGATGTCGAGGTCGGTCTCGGCGCCGTCGTTGGTGACGAACACCTCGCCGTGCTGGAACGGGTTCATCGTCCCGGGATCGACGTTGAGGTACGGGTCGAGCTTCTGCATCGTCACGCGCAGCCCCCGCGACCGGAGCAGGCTGCCGAGGCTGGACGCCGTCAGGCCCTTCCCGAGCGAGGAGGCGACGCCTCCGGTCACGAACACGTGCTTGGTCGGCGTCGCCTGGTTCACGGAGTTCTATTCTACGGGACGGGTACCGCTCCATCCGACCCCGACGCTCCGAACGAGCCACCTTGGACCGATGTCGAGCGGATCAGGGCGAGCACCGTGGTGACCTGCCCGAGCGTGGTGTCCGCGCCGTCGACGGTGGCGACCTGGTCGGCCACCGACTCCGAGCGCAGCGCCGCGAGGTCGCCGGACCCGGTCGCCGCCGCGGCGTCGCCCGCCACGACGACCCCGGTGGCCTTGGCCGCCAGGCCGGAGAGCAGGCCGCTGAGGATCGCCGGGTTGGTGGTCTTGCCCAGGACGACGAGCACGATCGGCGCGCGCACCGCACCGTCGGGTGAGCTCAACAGCTCCGCGCCGGCCAGGCTCTGCCGCACCGAGGTCGCGTCGGCGCTCGGCAGGTCCGACTCGGCGACCGCGAGGCCGACGAGCTGGCCGATCCGGACGTACGTCGGCGCATCCGCGGCGACCGCCCCGGAGCCGAGCTGGGTCATCAGCTGGCTGCCGAGCGTGTCCACCAGGGACTTCTCGGCCGGGTCGGTGAGGGCGGGCTGCAGGTCGTAGGTGCCGGCCACGTGGCCGCCGGCGTCCTCGATCTGCGCACCGAGCGCGCTGACGACGTCCCCGGGAGTGCCCGGCATGGTGAGGATCGACACGGGGTGGTCACGCAGCCGCCGGTCGTACAGCGCGGCAGCCGAGGCGGACGCGAAGTCGTCGCCGTAGGACGCGTCGCGCACGGCGGCGCGCTGCTGACCGGTGGTGGCCGCGGCGGGCCGGTCGTCGCGGCCCAGCTCGCTGAGCGGCCCCCCGCCGAGGGCCACGCCGACCGCGAGGGCCAAGAAGACGGCCACGAGTGAGACCACGTGGTGACGGTAGGAGATCACGGAACCAGTCCTCGGATCGCGTCGGTCAGGCTGTCGGCCCACTCCTGGCCGACCGGGGTCACGCCGACGGCGGCCGCGAGCGCGACCAGTCCGGCCAGCATCACCAGGAGCAGGTGGCGGGGCCGCACCCGCCCGGCGTACAGCTGGGGGACCGCGGCCGCGTCGACCAGTCGGGGGCCGACCTTGAGCCGGGTGAGGTAGGTGCTGGCCAGGCCGCCTCGCTGCCGGTCGAGGAACTCCTCGAGCGTCGCGTGCAGCCCGACACCCACGATCAGTGCGGCGTCCGCCGCGTCGGCGAGGATCAGGGCCGCGTCCTCGGCGGTCGCGGTCGACTCCAGACGCAGCGGCCGCAGCCCGAGCCGCTCCAGCGCCTCGACCGCCGTCCGGCCCCCGCCGCGGTCGGCGCGCAGGACCACGTCGCGTGCCGAGCCGAGGGCCTTGGTGCTCGGCCGCTCCGACTCCTCGGCCGCGGCGTCGAGGACCACGACGTCGGGGCGCAGTCCGGCCGCACGCAGCAGGTCCGCGCCCCGCCCGACCGCGACGAGCACCGGCTGCTGCTCGCGGATGAAGGTGCGCACCTGCCGCAGCTGCAGGTCGTGGTCGCGACCCCGAGCGACGACCACGACGGGTCGGCCCTCGACGCGGGTGGCCAGCCGCGGCACCCCTCGGCCGTGCAGCAGCAGGTCCTGCTCGCGGCGCAGGAACTCGGTGGTGTTGTGGGTCAGCGTCTCCAGCTGTGTGGCCAGGCCGGAGCGAGCAGCCTCGAGCTCCGCGGTCACGATCTCGGCGTCGACCAGGCGGCCGAAGGCGACCGGCCGTCCGTCGAGCAGCACGGTGCCGTCGTGCACCCGGACGGTGCTGCCGTCGGGGATGGCGGCCAGTCCGTCGGTCCCGATGCCGTCCACGACCGGGATGCCGGCCCCGAGCAGCACGGTCGGGCCGAGGTTGGGGAACCGGCCTGAGATCATCGGGGCGGCGTTGACCACCGCGCCGACCTCGGCGTCGACGAGCGCCTGGGCGCTCCCGCCGTCGAGGTCGACGTGATCGAGGACGGCGACGTCGCCGGGCCGCAGCCGCGCCACGAGGGCGCGGGTGCGGCGGTCGACGCGGGCGGTGCCCACGACGCCGGGCTGGTCGAGCAGGGGACGCTGTCGAACGGGAATCCTCATGACTGCGTCCATGCTGCCAGCCACGTCCGGGCCGTTCGCGCAGCACCGGACGCCGGGCGCGTCGCCCCGCTCGCGCCCGCGGCGCGCGGCCGCTCAACCGCCGGTGCGCGCCTCCTGGGCGACATCGAGGAGCTCACGGGCGTGGGCCAGGGCGGTGTCGGACCCCGCCAGTCCGGCGAGCATCCGCGAGAGCTCCTGCTCGCGCTGGGCGTCGTCGAGCACCGTCAGCCCGGAGCTGGTGATGGTGCCGTCGGAGGCCTTCTCCACGACGACGTGCCGGTCGGCGTACGCCGCGACCTGCGGCAGGTGGGTGACCACGAGGACCTGGGCGCTGCGGGCGAGCTGGGCCAGCCGGCGGCCGACCTCGACGGCGGCGGTGCCGCCGACCCCCGCGTCGACCTCGTCGAACACGAACGTAGGGACCGGGCTGGTGCCCGCGAGGGCGACCTCCAGCGCCAGCATCACCCGGGACAGCTCACCGCCCGAGGCCCCCTTGCCGAGCGGCCGCGGCTCGGATCCCGTGTTGGCAGCCAGCAGCAGCTCGACCTCATCCGTGCCCGACGCCGTGTAGCGCAGCCACCGGCCGTCGACCAGCAGCGGGCCGTGCGCACCCGGCCCGGGCGGGTCTACCTGGTGCTGACGCACCTCCACGGACAGCCGGGCGTGCGGCATCGCCAGCAACGTGAGCTCGGCGGTGACCTCCTCGGCGAGCCGCGCGGCCGCCTCCGTGCGGGCGGCGGTGAGGGCCTGGGCGGCCGTCGCCAGCTCAGCGCGCAGCTCGGCCTGCCGGCCGCGTAGCTCCTCGATGCGTTCGTCGGTGTGGTCGAGGTCCAGCAGCCGGGCCGCGGAGCGCTCCGACCAGGCCAGGACCTCGTCGATGGTCTCGCCGTACTTGCGGGTCAGCCCCGTCAACGCAGCCCGGCGCTCGGACACGGCGGCCAGGCGGGCCGGGTCGGTGTCGATGCGGGCGGCGTACGATGCGACGTCCGCGGCGAGGTCGGAGAGCAGGTAGGTCAGCTCCGCAAGGCGGTCGGCCAGCTCGCCCGCCTCGGGATCGTGCTCGCGGACGCCGTCGAGGAGCGCCCGCGCGGCCGAAGTCGTCGCCAGCGCGTCGGGGGCACCCTGGTCGCTGGAGAGGGCCTCACGGGCCTGCTCCGCCGCGGTGCGCAGCGTGTCCGCGAAACCCAGCCGGGACTCCTCCGCGGCCAGCGCCACGTCCTCGCCGGGCTCGGGGGCGACCGCCTCGACCTCCCCGAGCCCGAAGCGCAGCAGGTCAGCCTCCTGGGCGCGCTCGCGGGCGGTGGCCACGACGTCGTCGAGCTCGCGCTCGGTGGCCTCGAGGCGAGCGTGGAGGTCGGTGTATGCCCCCAGGAGATCTGCCAGCGCCGCTCCGCCGAACCGGTCGAGCGCCTCGCGCTGGGCGCGCGCCTGGAGCAGCCGGTGCTGGTCGGACTGCCCGTGCACCGCCACCAGCGGCTCGGCGACGCCGGCCAGCGCCGACACCGGCACCGAGGCGCCCCCGACGTAGGCGCGGGAGCGGCCCTCGGCCGACACGTTGCGCGCGAGCACGACCCGGTCGTCCTCGACCTCGCCCCCGGCCTCCTCGACGGCTGCGGCGAACGCCGCGAGCTCACCGACTCGGACGACGCCCTCGACGCGGGCCGTGCGCGCGCCGGTGCGCACCGCGCCGCTGTCGGCGCGGCCGCCGAGCAGCAGCCCGAGTGCGGTCACGATCATCGTCTTGCCGGCGCCGGTCTCGCCGGTGATGACGGTCAGCCCGGGGCCGAGCTCGAGCGTCGAGAACTCGATGACGCCCAGGGAGCTGATCCGGATCTCCTCAAGCACCCGCGTCCTCCCCCGCCGTCCCCCGCGTCGCCGCGCGGGCCTCCTCGGCCATCCGGCGACGGCGCTCGGCCGACCCACGCCAGCCGGCCACGGGGAGCCCGAACTTCGCGACGAGGCGGTCGGTGAACGGCGCCCGGTGGAGCCGGACCAGGCGCACCGGCTGGGTACCGCGGCGGACCTCGATCCGGGCGCCCGGCGGCAGGTCGACGGTGCGTCGGCCGTCGCACCACAAGACGCCGTCGCCGTCGGTGCGGGCGAGGACCTCGACGGCCAGCACCGAGCTGGGCGCGACCACCAGGGGCCGGGCGAACAGGGCGTGGGCGCTGATCGGCACCAGCAGCAGCGCCTCGACGCCGGGCCACACGATCGGGCCTCCGGCGCTGAAGTTGTAGGCCGTGGAGCCGGTCGGGGTCGCGCACACGACGCCGTCGCACCCCCACCGCGAGAGTGGCCGCCCGTCGACCTCGACGACGACCTCGATCATCCGCTCGCGGGCGGCCTTCTCGACGCTGGCCTCGTTGAGGGCCCAGGTGCGGTTCACGACCTCCCCGTCACGGTGCACGGTGACGTCGAGGGTGAGCCTGTCCTCGGCGCTGTAGCGCCGGTGCACGATCGCGTCGATCGTGGACTCGAGGTCGTCGTACTCGGCCTCGGCGAGGAACCCGACGTGTCCGAGGTTGACGCCCAGCAACGGCGCACCGGAGTCGTGGGAGATCTCTGCGGCCCGCAGGATCGTGCCGTCCCCGCCGATGACGAGCACCAGCTCGCACCCGGCGCTGGCGTCGCCGTCGCCGGCGAGCTCGATGCCGGAGGTGTCCAGGCCGAGCTCGTCCGCCTCGTCGGCGAGCACCCGGACGACCAGGCCGTGGGCGGTGAGTGCCTTGACGAAGGCCCGCGCGACCTCGCGCGCGTCGTCGCGTCCGACGTGCGCGATCAGCAGCACACGACGGGGTGCGGGCGGGGCGGGGATGGTCACGGGTCCACCCTCTCACCGGGCACCCCCGCCGGGGTCGCGCCCCGGACAGCGGTGTGGATCGCGTCCGCGTCGATCGCCGGCGTCCCGCGCCTGAGCCAGAGGAAGAACTCGACGTTCCCCGAGGGTCCCGGGAGGGGGCTCGTGGCGACCATCCGGGCGCCCCACCCCCGGGCGGCGGCCGCCGCGGCGACGCCGGCCACGGCCTCGGCACGCAGGGCGGGGTCGCGCACGACGCCGCCCTTGCCGACCCGTTCCTTGCCCACCTCGAACTGCGGCTTGACCATCAGCGCCAGGTCGCCGTCCGGTTCCGTGACGCCGATCAAGGCGTCGAGCACGAGCTCCAGCGAGATGAAGGACAGGTCGCCGACCACCAGGTCGACGCCACCGCCGATGGTCTCCGGCACCAGGTCGCGCACGTTGACGCGGTCGTGGACGACGACCCGCTCGTCCTGCCGCAGCCGCCACGCGAGCTGCCCGTAGCCCACGTCGACCGCCACCACCTGGGCCGCCCCGTGACGCAGCAGCACATCGGTGAAGCCGCCGGTGGAGGCGCCCGCGTCGAGGCACCGCCGGCCCGTGACCACGAGGCCGGCGGGCTCGAAGACCGCGAGCGCGCCGGCGAGCTTGTGCCCGCCACGTGACACGTAGTCGGGGCGGTCCGGGTCGTCGGCGACGACGATGGCCACATCGGTGGTGACGCCCGTCGCGGCCTTCGTCGCGGCGGCTCCGGACACCTTCACACGCCCCTGCTCGATGAGGTCGCTGGCGTGCTCACGGGAGCGGGCCAGCCCGCGGCGGACCAGCTCCGCGTCGAGACGCAGTCGTCGCGGCGGCACGGCTCAGGCGGGTGCGTCGGGGTCGGCGGGCTCGTCGAGGGCGCGCCGCAGGCGCTCGTGGGCGGTCTCGAAGACCCCGACGTGCTCCTCGATCGGTCGGTCCTCGAGCTCCTCGATGGCGACGATCACCTCGTCGACCGCGGGCAACCCGGTGCGGACACGCTCGGGCTCCGACGGCACCGACTCCGGCTCGTCGGGCACGGGGAAGTCCGGGTCCTCGCTCATGACGCCGAGGCTACCGCGTGGGGGCCTGCACCCCGGACAGCCGGACCGGTGTGCCCGTGCCGTCCAGGTGCGCCCACGCGGTCGTCGCCACCACCCGCCACCAGTCGTCGGGATCGCCCTCGCCCACGACCTCGAGGGCGCCGTCTGCGGCCGTCGCGTGCCAGCCGCCGAGCGTGTACCCGGCCGCGGTCGACTCGGGCGCCCGGTGCTCGCCGTGCAGACCGCTCAGGTCGCGTGCGAGGTACGTCGGGCGGAGCCCCTCGCCGGCGGCGACCAGCTCGGACAGCCCGGTGACGCCGGTCAGCACGAGCAGCGAGTCGAGGCCGGCGGCTCGGGCTCCCTCGATGTCGGTGTCGAGCCGGTCGCCCACCATCAGCGGTCGTCGGCCGCCGACGCGACGCACGGTCTCGTCCAGGAGAGGACGCGCCGGCTTGCCGGCGACCGCAGGGTCGACGCCCGAGAAGCGACGCAGCATCTCCACCTGCACGCCGTGACCGGGGGCGATCCCGAACGACGCCGGGAACGTCAGGTCGGTGTTGCTCGCGATCCACGGCAGGCCGTCGCGGATCCGCACCGCTGCTCGCATGATCTCGCTCCACCGCACCTCGGGGCCGTAGCCGGTCACGATCGCGGCCGCCTCGTCCGCCACGTCGACGGGCGTCAGCCCGACCTCGTGCAGCGCCTCACGGAGGCCGTCCGCGCCGAGGCACACCACCGGGGTCCCGGGACCGACCCGGTCCACGGCCAGACGGGCGGCTGCCTGGGCCGATGTCACGACGTCGGCCTCCTCGGCCGCGACCCCGAGGTCCGCGAGGTGCTCGGCGACGGTCCGCGGCGAGCGCGAGGCGTTGTTGGTGACGAAGGCCAGCCGCATCCCGGCCGCGCGCGCGGCCGCGAGGTGCTCGGCCGCTCCCTCGATCGCGTCCCCTCCGACGTACACCACGCCGTCGAGGTCCAGCATGGCCAGGTCGTAGGCCCGGCACAGGGCCACCTCCGACGAGCCGAGCACGCCTACCTCCTCCGGGACCTGGGCCTGGGCGACTGCTGGTCGCACCCTACGATGCTCCGATGGACACCGGCGCCGTGGTCACCCCACCCCACGGCACCGGCGCGGTGCGGCTGCTTCCGTTCCGTGGGATCACCCTGGCGCCCCGGCGGATCGGGGGGCTCGCGTCCGTGCGCGCCTTCACCCGCCCCTACCGCGCCGTCCCGGACCGTCTGGTCCGCTGGGAGCGGCGTGGCCAGGCGACCCACGACCGGCACCCGGCGGTCTACCTCCACGAGTACACCGCCGGCGGGATCACCGTCCGCGGGCTGGTCGGCGCTCTGGACCTGTCCTGCCACGCCGGGTCGGGCCCCGAGGTGGCGGTGCTGCCCCACGAAGGCGTGCACCCCGGCCAGGTCGACGAGCTGGCGGCCCGGATGCTGGAGATGCAGATCAATCCGGCGCCGATCCTGCTGGTGCACCGCGGCGCGCCCGACACCCGGGCGCTCATGGCCGAGGTGCTGCGGCGGCCCGCGCACCTGGAGTTCGCGGACCGGGCCCAACAGCGGCACCGGATCTGGGCCCTGCGCGAGGCACACGAGCTCGACCGGATCGACGCGGCGCTGGCCGGGACCCGAGCACTCATCGCCGACGGCCACCACCGCTACGCCGCCTACCTGCGCATGCAGGAGCTGCGGACCGGTCCCGCCACCGACGCCGGACTGGCGATGCTCGTCGACCAGGACGACACCCCGATGTTCCTCGGCGCGATCCACCGGTTGCTCACGGGCACCGCGCTCGGCTCCGTCCACGCGGCCGCCCGCAGGGTCGACGCACGGTTCGAGCCGATGCCGCGCCGCGACGCGTTGGCCGCGCTGGCGCCCGACACGCTCGTGGTCACCGACGGCACGGAGTGGGCGACCCTCGTGCCGGTCGTCGGGCCGGGCCGGGCCGTCGTCGAGTGGCTCCATCACGACCTCGTGCCGGCCCTGGACCGGCCGCCGACCGGAACCGCCTATCTCCATGCCGTCGACGAGGTCCTGCACGCCGTCGCCCGCCGCCGCGGCGTCGCCGTGCTCATGCCGGCACCGGACTTCGGCGAGGTGCTCCGGATCAGCGCCGACCGCCTGTTGCCGGAGAAGGCGACCTCGTTCCAGCCCAAGCCCAGCATCGGCGTGCTCATCCGCTCCCTGCGCGACGGATGACGCGACCGCCGGTCATCTCCACCTCGACCCTCGACGACGCCGCGCCGCCCGCGCGGAAGAAGCGTCGCCGCAGAGCCCCGGACACCTCCACCACGTCGCCGGCCGACCACCCCCGCACGGAGCGGCGGGCGCGAGCCGACCACGCGGCACACTCCAGCGCGTCCACGCTCTGGCGGGATCGCTCGGAGCGGACCCGCGGCACCACCACCCGGAACGTCCAGACCTCGTCGCCGCTGGGCAGCTCACGGCGTTCGGGAGGTCGGGAGACCCGGCCGACCAGCCGGACCTCGTTGGCCGCCGTCCACGCTTCCGCCGCGGACTCCCGTGCCCGTCCCGGCGGGACCTTCTGTGTCGTCATGACATCACCTCCGGCACCGACCCTGGCGGCCGGCACCGACTGCCGGCCCGGGCGCCGCGCAGACCTGGGGATATCGTCGCCGCAGCCCTGACGGTGGACGGCGGACGGGCCGTCAAGGTCCACCAATGCCAAGAGGGCCACCCGCAAAGCGGGTGGCCCTCTCAGAAAGTATGTCCGGCGGCGTCCTACTCTCCCACAGCCTCTCGGTTGCAGTACCATCGGCGCTGGAAGGCTTAACTTCCGGGTTCGGTATGGGTCCGGGTGTTTCCCTTCCGCTATGGCCGCCGTAACGCTTTTGAACACCACCCGTCCCCCTCTTTGGTGGGGGTGGGGGTGTTGGTTTTTGGGTGTCCCACACGGTGGTGTGTGGGTGTGGTGTGGACGCGGGCACGATGTCCCCCCCCCTGTGTGTGGGGGGGTGTTGTTGTTTTGGTTGAGGGTTTGTAAGACAAGCCCTCGGCCTATTAGTACCGGTCGGCTGGGCATTGCTGCTGTACACCTCCGGCCTATCAACCCCATGTTCTGTGGGGGGCCTTACCCCATCGTGTGGGTGGGAAACCTCATCTTGAAACGTGCTTCCCGCTTAGATGCATTCAGCGGATATCACTTCCGAACGTAGCCAACCAGCCGTGCCCCTGGCGGGACAACTGGCACACCAGAGGTTCGTCCATCCCGGTCCTCTCGTACTAGGGACAGCCTTTCTCAAGTTTCCTGCGCGCGCGGCGGATAGGGACCGAACTGTCTCACGACGTTCTAAACCCA
>NZ_DASWVI010000392.1:0-3425 GCF_036401255.1 Nocardioides sp.
GCTGCGCGGCCGGGTCGCCGGCTGCGCCACGCGGCGGGCGCTGACCGAGCGCCGGGCGGGCGGGGCGGGCGGCGTGCTCGACGCGATGGCGATCCTGCGCGACAACGGCACCGGAGGCGGACCGCGGTGGTCGCCGCTGAACGGCTCGATGGCCGGGCCCAACATGCACGCCGGCGGGCTGCTCGCCTCCAGCCAGACCGTGTCGTCGTGGGTGAGCGACCTCGAGTCGAGCACCCACTGGTCGACCGGCACCGCGGACCCGGCCCTGTCGCTGTTCGTCCCGCTGCGCGCGGCCGAGCCGCTCGCGGAGTCGGCGTACCCCACCGAGGGTGTGACCAACCGGCGCGACGACCGGTCGCTGTGGTGGCGCCACGAGCGGCTGCACCGCGCGGCGCTGCGTGACTGGGCGGGTGTGGAGGAGCGGATCGCGGCCGAGCGCGACGAGGCGCAACGGCGTTGGGCATCCGCGCCACCGTCGACCGAGGCGGCGCTCGCCGAGGCCGAGGCGCTGCGGGAGAGCTGGTCGGCGCTCGCCGACGCGGTCGCCGGGGACACCCGGCCGGCCTGGGTGCGCCGCCGCTGGGCGGGCTTCGAGAGGAAGGCGGCCGGCTGATGACCGACGTCGTGGTGGTGGGGGCGGGACTGTCCGGACTCGCGGCGGCCCGGCGGCTGCAGGCGGCCGGCCGGTCGGTGGTGGTCGTCGAGGCGCGCGACCGGGTGGGCGGCCGCACCGAGGCCGGGGCGCTCGGTGACGGCCAGTGGATCGAGCTCGGGGGACAGTGGGTGGGACCGACCCAGGACCGGATGTACGAGCTGATCGGCGAGCTCGGCCTCGAGACGATCCCGACGTACAACGACGGCGACATCGTGTTCTCGCTGTGCGGGCGATCCGGCCGGCTGGCGGGGAAGAAGGGCGCGATCCCGCGCCTGAACCCGTTCGCGATCGCCGACCTCGCCCAGGGCACGCTGCGCTTCGCGCGGCTGGCCCGGCGGGTCGACCTCGAGCGACCCTGGGACACCGAGCGCGCCGCGGCGCTCGACGGGCAGACGTTCCGCACGTGGGTGCAGCGCAACCTGCGCACGCCCCAGGGCCGCGCATACTTCGAGCTCTACTGCGAGGCGGTGTTCTCCGCGGACCTCTCGGACATGTCGCTGCTGCACGCGCTCTTCTACACCCACTCCGGCACCGACATGGACACGCTGATGGCCGTCGACCGCGGCGCGCAGCAGGACCGGATCGCCGGCGGCTCGTGGCGGATCAGCGAGCGGCTGGCGGACGGGCTCGACGTGCGGCTCGGCCAGCCGGTGCGGTCGGTCTCGCAGGGCGACGGTGGCGTGCGGGTCACGACCCGCGACGGCACGGCGTACGACGCGGAGCGCGCGATCATCACCGTGCCGCCGGCCCTCGCGGGACGGCTGGAGTACGACCCGCCGATGCCGAGCTGGCGCGACCAGCTGACCCAGAAGGTGCCGGCGGGCAGCGTGTTCAAGGTCTACGCCGTCTACCCCACGCCGTTCTGGCGCGAGGACGGCCTCAGCGGCCAGGCGGGCTCCGACACCGGACCGGTCAAGGTCACCTTCGACAACACCCCGCCCGGCTACGACCGCGGCATCTTGATGGGCTTCATCGAGGCCGCCGACGGCCGGGAGTGGGCGCGGCGCTCGCCCGAGGAGCGCCGGGCCGCGGTGGTGGACTGCTTCGTGCGCTACTTCGGCCCGCGCGCCGCCGAGCCGCTGGAGTACCTCGAGCGCGACTGGATGGCCGAGGAGTTCACCCGGGGGTGCTACGGGGCGCACTTCGCCCCCGGCGTCTGGACCGGCTTCGGCCATGCGCTGCGCGAGCCGGTCGGCCGGCTGCACTGGGCGGGCGCCGAGTGCGCGCCGGTGTGGAACGGCTACATGGAGGGCGCCGTACGCTCCGGGGAGGCGACCGCCGACGAGGTGCACGCGCTGCTCGGCTGAGGTCCAGGGACGATCAGCAGGAGAGACCGTCCTCCGGGACCGTGCCGTCGACGAGGTAGTCCTCGACCGCCTCGTCGACGCACTCGTTGCCGGAGTTGTAGCCGGTGTGGCCGTCGCCGTCGCGGCTGATCAGCACCCCGGACGCGAGCTGGTGGGCCAGGTGCACCGCCCAGTCGTACGGCGTGGCCGGGTCGCGGGTCGTGCCGATGACGACGATCGGGGCCGCGCCGGCCGCCCGGACCTCGCGCGGCCGCTCGGTCGAGCGGACCTGGATGCCACCGCAGGTCGTCAGGCCCCAGGCGAACACGCTGCCGAACGTCGGCGAGGCGCGCTCGAAGTCCGCGAGGTTGGCGGGCACCTGGTCGGCGGTGATGGCGTAGGGGTCGTCGAGGCAGCTGATCACGTAGATCGCCTCCGAGCTGTTGTCGGTGTAGCCGTCGGTCCCTCGGGAGGTGTAGAGGTCGGAGAGCCGCAGCAGCACCGAACCGTCGCCCTGGAAGCCGATCCGCAGCGCCTGGCTGAGGATCGTCCAGTAGTCCCGGCTGTAGAGGGGCAACACGATGCCGTAGAACGCGTTGCCGACGTCGAGCTCGCGGTCACCGCCGGCGGGCAGCGGGTGGGCGTCGACCGAGTCGATGAACGCCCGGATGCGGTCCAGGCCGGCGTCGACCGTGTCGCCGAGGAAGCAGCCGTCGGTCTGCTCGACGCAGTTGGAGACGTAGGCGCGCAGCGCGGTCTCGAAGCCCGCGGCCTGCTCGATGCTGAGCTCGCGGGAGCTGATCGAGAGGTCGACCGCCCCGTCGAGCACCAGCCGCCCGACCCGGTCGGGGAACAGGTCGGCGTACGTCGCGCCGAGCTTGGTGCCGTAGGAGGCCCCGAAGTAGGTCATGGTCGACTCGCCGAGCGCCGCGCGCAGCACGTCCATGTCGCGCGCGGCCTCGATCGTGGTCACGTGCGCGGCGAGCGCGCCGGACCGCTCGGCGCAACCGCGGCCCAGCGCGTCGACCCAGCCCTCGTAGTCGGCGACCTCCTGCGGGGTGTCGGGATCGGGGTCGCCGGCGAGGTAGGCGTCGAGGTCGTCGTCGCTCAGGCAGTCCACCGGGTCGCTCTCGCCGGTGCCGCGCGGATCGAAGCCGACGATGTCATAGGCGTCGAGCAGCGGCTCACGGAACACCTGCGCGGCGCTGGCGGCGTAGTCGGTGCCGGGGGCGCCGGGCCCGCCGGGGTTGACGACGAGCGAGCCGATCCGCCGGTTCGGGTCGGCCGCGGGCACCTTGAGCAGGGCGAGGTCGATGGTCTCGCCGCCCGGGTGCCGGTAGTCGAGCGGGACCGTGAGCGTGGCACAGAGCGCCTCGTCGTCCGGGCACGCCGACCAGGACAGGGGCTGGGCGTAGAACGGCGCGAGATCGGGGCGAGGCGGTGTGGTCGCGCCCGGCTGCGGGGACGTCGTGGGCGAGTCGGAC
>NZ_DASWVI010000393.1:0-1662 GCF_036401255.1 Nocardioides sp.
GCCGACGCGCAGGGCCGCGAGGACCAGCGCTGCCGCGACCGCCGCGGATGCCACCAACTGGCCCCAGGTGGCGGTGGCCTCGCCCGTGGCGTAGGCGTCCTGCGCGACCAGCGCGCAGGCCGCGGCGTAGAGCAGGCCGACCAGGGGCAGGGCCACCGGCCCGAGCCACGACCGGTGCCGGGTGCGCGGGCTCAGGCACTCGACCATCGCGATCGGCGCGCCGATGCTGAGGATCACGTGGCCGCCGACGAAGGAGAGCGCGAGGTAGACGCTGAGCCCGATCGGCGCGAGGTAGGTCGGCGCCGCCATGTCGTCCCAGTAGGGGATGTCGCGGTAGTCGGTGCTCCACATCGACTGGTCGACGACGCCGGCCTCCACGACGCCGAACGCGGCGGCCAGGAGCAGCAGGCCCGCCCAGCCCAGGTCCCGGCGGCGAGCCACCTCGCGGATCAGCAGCGCGGGCGCGCCGTACAGCGGCGCGAACACCACCAGGTTGCCGAGCAGCGTCAGCGGGTGGCCGGTGCTGTCGTCGTAGCCCCACAGGTACTCCGCGCACACGGGGGCCAGGACGATCAGACCCACGGCGGGTCGCCAGGCGGTGCGCACCCTCCGACGCTAGGCGCCGGCGCCGGCGAGCGGATCGGCCCGCGGTAGCCGGCCGCCCCCGACCAAAGTCAGCGGATCTCCGCCCAGCGGTCGAGCGCCTCGCGGCGCTCGGCCGCGTGGTCGACGATCGGCTCGGGATAGCCGACCTCGGCCCGCTCCCCGGGGCTGGGGTCGTGCGGGTCCGACACCGCGCCCAGCTCGGGCACCCAGCGGCGCACGTAGTCGCCGGTCGGGTCGAACCGGCGACCCTGGGCGGTCGGGTTGAACACCCGGAAGTACGGCGCCGCGTCCGTGCCGCAGCCGGCGACCCACTGCCAGCCGTGCTGGTTGGAGGCGAGGTCGGCGTCGACCAGCCACCGCATGAAGTGCCGAGCGCCGTGCTGCCACTCCAGGTGCAGGTCCTTGACCAGGAAGCTCGCCGTCAGCATCCGGACCCGGTTGTGCATCCAGCCGGTGGCGCGCAGCTGGCGCAGGCCCGCGTCGACGATCGGGAACCCGGTGCGGCCCGATCGCCAGGCGTCGAGCGGTGCGCCCGGCTCGTCGTACCGCATCCGGGCGTGCTCGGGGCGCCAGTACTCCCGCGCGGACTCGGGGCGGGCGTGCAGCACGGCGGCGTAGAACTCCCGCCAGGCCAGCTCGCGGCGGTACGCCGCCGCCCCGTCGCTGCGCAGCCGGGCCAGGTCGGCCAGCATCGTGCGCGGGTGGATCTCGCCCCACTTCAGGTGGACCGACATCCGCGAGGTGCCGTCCACCCCGGGCCGGTCCCGGTCGCCGGCGTAGTCGCCGACCCGGTCGAGGAACTCCGCCCAGCGGCGCAGCGCCGCGGCCTCGCCCGCCGCCGGCAGCGTGAGCCCCTCGGGGGCGGCGGCGTCGGGCAGTGCCGCGGTGCCGTCCTCGAGCGTGAGCCACTCGTGCCCGGCGGGCTCGCCGGCCGGTGCCCGCCAGCCGTGCTCGGCCCACGCCCGGTGGAAGGGCGTGAACACCTGGTAGGCCGCACCGGACCCGGTGGTCACGCGACCCGGGGCCACGGCGTACGGCGAGCCGGTCCGGACCAGC
>NZ_DASWVI010000394.1:0-7403 GCF_036401255.1 Nocardioides sp.
GGACGGGTCCACGATCGCGAGGTGCCTGGCGAGGACCAGCTCGGCCTCACCCTGACGCTGGCGGAGCCGCCGGTCGCCGTAGTCCCGGGCCGCGTGACGCAGCAGCTCGGTGCCCTCGGTGAGCAGGCCGGACGCGAGCAGGACCTCGGCGCGGTCCTGGTCCCCGATGGCGCGCACCACGGGGCTCACGTCCGCGAGCACCCGTCGCGCGGCGTCCATGTGGCGCAGGGCACCGACCATGTCGCCAGCCAGGAAGGCGGCGTACCCGAGGTTGTGCTCGGCCATCGCGGCATCGGTCTCCCGACCGGCCCTCTGGAGCTCGGTGACGGCGCTCGCGTAGTCGTCGGCGGCGTCTCGCGGCCGGGCCTGTTGGAGGTAGACGTTGCCGCGGTTGACGTGGGCCTTGCCGAGCTCGGCCGGGTCGTCCAGAGCGTCGAGGGCCTCGGCGAACGCCTGCAGCGCGCTCCCGGTCTCGCCGCGGCGCATCAGCAGCAGCGCGCGCTGGTTGGCCAGGATCCCGCGCGCCGCGGTCGTGATCCCGCCACGCTCCAGCGCCCGGTCGCACATCGCGAGGGCCGCGTCCGGCTCGCCGGTCTCGGCGGCCACGTACGCCAGGCTCGCCTCGATCCGCGCGCGCAGGTCGGGTTCGCGCGCCCGCGCGAGGGCGCTCTCGAGGAGGGGCCGGGCCCGCCGAACCTGCCCGCGGTTGATGAGCACGACGCCACGAGCGTGGAGTTCCTCCGGCGCTAGCACCCCGCCATCATCGCGTGATCTCCGTGACCTGCTCCACGACACTCCAACCACGGCGGACGCACCCGCTCCTGGTGTCGGCGTGGTCCGGGTCGTCGAGCGGAGCGCACAGAGCCGCTGCGACCACCCCGGCCATCAGCGGGGCCGCGAACGAGGTGCCGCTCCACACGCCGAAGCCGCCCCGGTAGTCGTCCGGGTCGATCGACTCGCGCCAGCGGCCGAAGGCCACCGTCCGTCCGACGGGGAGCAGCCCGCCCTCGAAGCCCGGCATGGTGCTCATGACGGCCGCTCCCGGGACATAGCTGCGCACCCACGGGCCGGTGTTGCTGAACAGTGCGTCGGTACGCCGGTTGGGGTTGAGCGCACCGACCGACACGATCGGGACGCAGTCCGGGTCCGTCGGGACGGGCCCGTTGCCGTCGCTCCACGGGCCGAATGCGGCCGGGAAGGACGGGCGGCTGGTCGCGTCGTTGCCCGCCGAGCACACCACGACGACACCATTGCGACCGAGGTCGGCGAGGATGTCGTAGAGGGTCGGGTCGAAGAGCAGGTCCTCGGGCGTCTCGTGGTAGTACCCCATCGACAGGCTCAGCACGTCGATCCCGAACCCACCGGGCTCCCCGTCGCGGTCGCGCCGGACCAGCTCGGCGATCTGGGCGAGCGCCGCGATCCAGTCGGACTCGACGATCGGCCCGGCGGACGGGACCACCCGCCACGACAGGATGTCCGCGTCCGGGCAGCCCTGGTGCACGAGACCGGCGATGAACGTCCCGTGGCCCGACAGCGGGTCGATCGACCCGTCCAGCGGACCGATCAGGTCCCCGTGCTCCTCGGGGTCGGTGGCCGCGTCGGTGTAGCCGATGGCGAGCCCGTCGAGCCCGACGTCCTCCCGCACGACGTCGTCCAGCCACGGGTGGCTGGCGCAGCCGGTGTCGAGGATGGCGACCACAGGACGCCGACCGCCGATGCTCGTGTCGGCGCGGCGGTGCGGCCGGGGGCCGACGTAGGCGACCGGCTGCCGGCCTCCGCTCCCCGGGCGCGCGTACGTCGCCAGCGCGGGCGACCCCCCGTTGGCGCTCGGGTGGGAGAGGTCGTAGGGGTGCGACAGGTCGTAGGGGTGCGACAGGTCGTACGGGTGCGACAGGTCGTACGGGTTGGACCCGACCTCCCGGCCGGTGACGACGTGGTCGAGGCCGACGCCCCGGACGGCGTCCACCCCGAACTGGGCGCGGGTCTGCTGCAGCAGCGTCCAGCCGTCCGGCGCGGTCGCCGCCGAAGCGCCGCCCAGCACGATGCGGGCACGCCGGAGCCCGAACCGGAGGTTCGCGGTCCGCGGATCCTCCGGCTCGAGCTCGATCTCCCAGCCGAGTGGCTTCGCCACCGCCTCGAGCACCCGCACCGCTCCCGCGACGTCCACGGACTTCGAGATCAGCAGGCGCGGTCCGACGTACACGGTCGGGCGCGGGGTGACGCCCTTGACACTGATCGCGGTGGCCGGGTCGAGCACCCGGCCCTCCACCACCGCGATGGCGGACGGGTGCGGCGGCGCCGGGTCCCGGTCGAGCGGCTTGGGTCGGGGACGGGACGGAGGCTTCTGCTCGGGCTGCTGCTCCATGGCGGAGGGGCTCCTAGATCTCGAACGTCGGCGTGGCGAACGCCGGACGGGTGGTGTCGTGGGGCTCGAGCCTTAGGCGCAGCAGCCCGAGCGGCAGGTCGGTGAGCTCGAAGCGACCGGATTCCGTGACGACCGCAGCGTAGGGCGTCGGCACCTCGCCGGGCAGCGCCCGCACGGTCATCGGTTCGGGCGGGACCACCCACCCGTCGACGCGCGAGCGGTCGCCGTCGACGGCGACCCGCAGCAGCAGGTCGGTGTCGTCGTGCACGAACCGCAGCGTGTACGCCGTCGACCCGCGCGCCCCGACCAGCTCGGTGGACCGCTCGACGAGCTCCATCAGCTCGGCGTCCAGGTCGCTGGCGGCCATCGCCGCCGTCGCCTGCATGGCCGAGACGAGGTGCTCGGGCACCGGGTCGCGGCGCTCCCACACGTCCCGGACGATCCCCAGCAGGGCCTCCCGGCTCAGCTCGCTCATCAGTACTCCCCCGTTTCCATGGCAGCCGTTCCGGTCGCGCCGGCCTGCACCAGCGCCACCCGCAGCTTCGCCAGGCACCGGCCCCGGGTGGGGCCGATGCTCCCCACCGGCATGCCCAGGTCGGCCGCCAGCTCGCGGTAGTCCGGCCGGTTCTCGAACGCGACGATCCGCAGCAGCCGCCGGCACCGCTCGGGCAGCCCGTCGACCGCGGCCCAGAGCCGGTCGCCCTCGTCACGCTGGACGACGGCGTCCTCCGCGGAGCGCTGCCGCGGCAGCATCGGCGCGAGGTCCTCGTCGTCGGCCGGCACGGCGGCGGACGTCGCCTGCGCGACCCGCCAGGCCTCGCGGCGCGCGGTGGTCGTCAGCCAGCCCCCGATCGCGGTCGGGTCGAGGATCGCCGCCCGGCGGCGTACCAACGCCAGCCAGGTCGTCTGGATGACGTCCTCCGCCGCGGTCTCCGAGAGCCGGTAGGAGCGGACGACGTGCCACAGCACGGGCGTCATCACGGCCACCAGGTCGTCCAGACCGCTGGGTTCCCCCGCAACCCAGCGGTTGAAGCCGTCGGTCGCCCGCTGCCACACCTGGTCGGTGGGGCCGGCCTGACCCGACGGCCGCACGGCCCCGATGCCGCTCATGGATCGTGTCGCTCCCCTGTGCCGCCCGCCCGGTCGCCCGGCCAGTCGCTCGGTCATGATCACGGCTCCCAGGAGTCGGGGAGACGCGCTCAGATACCTGGTCTGTGCCTGTTCTTCACCTGTCGAGGACATCGTGGCGCGCCCGGGCCGCCGGGCGCCATGGCCCGGATGGGTACCTCGCGCCGAGCTCCGGCCCGTTCGGTAGCGTGGCCGGGTGCTGAGCGTCCGCGAGATCCCCGAGAGCGACCACCTCGCGCTCCTGGCCGGCCGGCGTTCCGCGAGCTTCCTGCAGACCCCCGCGTGGGGGCACGTGAAGGCGGAGTGGCGGCGCGAGTCGATCGGCTGGTTCCGCGGGGACGAGCTCGTCGGTGCGGCGCTGGTGCTCTACCGCCAGCTGCCCAAGGTCAAGCGGTTCCTCGCCTACCTCCCCGAGGGCCCGGTGATCGACTGGGAGGCCGAGGACCTGCGCGAGTGGCTCGCCCCGATGGCGGCCCACCTGGGCGCGCGGGGGGCGTTCGGCGTCCGGATGGGCCCGCCCGTCGTGACCCGGCGCTGGGACGCCGCCGCGATCAAGGCCGGCATCGCCGACGACGGCGTACGCCGGCTCGGCGACCTGCCCCCGACCGAGCGCACCCACTCCGGCGCGCGGGTGACCTCCCAGCTCATCGATCTGGGCTGGCGGGCGCAGGCCGTCGAGGGCGGGTTCGCCGCCGGGCAGCCGCAGTACGTCTTCCAGGTGCCGCTGGCCGGTCGCACCGAGGACGACGTGCTCGCCGGGATGAACCAGCTGTGGCGGCGCAACATCAAGAAGGCCGCCAAGGAGGGCGTCGAGGTGGTCTCGACCGCCGGTGCCGAGGCGGCCGCCGACCTCGGGGCGTTCCACGAGCTCTACGTGCACACCGCCGAGCGCGACCACTTCACCCCGCGGCCGCTGTCGTACTTCCAGACGATGGTCGGGGCGCTCGGGTCCGAGGACCCCGACCGGATCCGGCTCTACAGCGCCCGCCACGAGGGCACGCTCGTCGCGGCCACGATCGGCATCCGCGTCGGCGCGCACGCGTGGTACTCCTACGGCGCCTCCTCCACCGACAAGCGCGAGGTCCGCGGCTCCAACGCGATCCAGTGGCAGATGATCCGCGACGCGATCGCCGCCGGCGCCGACGTCTACGACCTGCGCGGCATCACCGACACCCTGGCCTCCGACGACCCGCACCTGGGGCTGATCCAGTTCAAGGTGGGCACCGGCGGCGAGGCCGTCGAGTACGTCGGCGAGTGGGACCTGCCGCTCAACCGGGCGCTCTACGCGGCGTTCGCCATGTACATGAAGAGGCGCGGATGAGCCTCACGCTGAGCGTCGACGGCGACCGCTGGCGCGCCCACCTGCGGGCCGTCGCGGAGGCGACGCCCGGCCTGGTGCCGGTCGCGAAGGGCAACGGCTACGGGTTCACGCTCGGCCGGCTGGCCCGCAAGGCCCAATGGCTGGGCGTGGACACGTTGGCCGTCGGCACCTACGACGAGCTGCCCGAGGTCGCGAGCCGCTACGACGGCGACCTGCTCGTGCTCACCCCCTGGCGGCCGTTCGGGGCGGCGGTCGAGCTCGACCCCGCGCTCGCCGCCCGGGTGATCCACACAGTGAGCCGTCCCGAGGACCTCGGCGACCTGCTCGGCCGCCAGCCCGACGCCCGGATCGTGCTCGAGCGGGCCACCAGCATGCTGCGCCACGGGATGACCGCCCGCGAGCTGTGGAGCACTCCGCGGATCCTGGCCGACCACCCGAGGGCGCGGGTGCGCGGCGTGGCCCTGCACCTGCCGCTCTCGCGCGGCGCGCACCTCTCGGAGGTGCAGCGGCTGATGAACGACGTGGTCGCGACCGAGCTGCCGCTGGACACGGTGTGGGTCAGCCACCTCTCGGCCGACGAGCTGGGGGTGCTGCGTGCGGCGTACCCCGACTTCACGTTCCGCCCGCGGGTCGGCACCGACCTGTGGCTCGGCGACCGGGGCGCACTGCGGGTCACGGCGACCGTGCTCGACGTGCACCCGGTCGAGCGCGGCGACGCGTTCGGCTACCGGCAGCGCACCGCGCCCAAGGCCGGGCACATCCTCATCGTCAGCGGCGGCACCGCCCACGGCATCGGGCTCGAGGCGCCGACCGGCGACGCCAGCCTCAAGGCCCGCGCCGCCACCTTGGCCCGCGGCGGCCTCGACGCGGCCGGTTTCGTGCGCTCGCCGTTCTCGATCGATGGCAAGCAGCGGCTGTTCGCCGAGCCGCCGCACATGCAGGCCTCGATGCTGTTCCTCCCCCACGGCGCCCGCGTGCCGGCCGTCGGCGACGAGGTCGACGTGCGGGTGCGCTACACCGCCACCGCGTTCGACCGGGTCGTCGTGAGCTGACCGGCGCCCCTGGTTGTAACGCGGGGTTAGTGGATCTGGGAACCCTGCTGTAAGGGGGTCACCAGATCCAACAACCCCGCGTTACAAACGAGGGGTGGCTAGCGCGGGTGCCGGAAGGGCGACGTACGCCGTCGCGCGGACCGGGTCGTGGCGCGGCGCCCAGATGTCGCGGACCACCATCGCGACCAGGTAGAGCTCCGCGGCCAGCCGGAGCAGGATCGCGGCCCAGTAGAACCCGGCGTCCCCGCCGGAGGCCGGGGCGAGGAAGCCGCCGAGGTACCACCACACCGCCGCGAAGTAGAGCGCCTCGCCGGCCTGCCAGACGATCAGGTCGCGCCACCGCGGCCGCGCCAGCACCGCCAGCGGCAGCAGCCACAGCACGTACTGGGGCGAGTACACCTTGTTGACGAGCAGGAACCCCGCGACGACGAGGAAGCCCAGCTGTGCCAGCCGCGGCGTGGCCGGCGCGCGCAACCCGATGAGCAGCACGCCGACGCACCACAAACCGAAGAACAGCCACGACCCGACGTTGATCGTGTGCGGGTCGAACGCGAACGCGTCGCCGGGCCGGTCCAACGCCTGCTGCACGACCATCCAGATCGAGCCGAGGTCGGCGCCGCGGTCGGAGTTGAAGCTCCAGAAGACCTTCCACTGCTCCGGTCCGGAGAGGTACGCCGGCGCGTTGGCCAGCACCCACGCGCCGGCCGCGGCGAGGGTCGAGGTGACGAGCGGGCGCAGTCGCCGCTGGCGCAGGCAGATCACCAGCACCCCGCCGAGGAGGAACAGCGGGTACAGCTTCACCGCCGTACCCAGCCCGATCAGCACGCCGGTGAGCAACGGCCGGTCGCGGGTCCAGGCCCACAACGCCCCGGCGACGAAGACCACCGCCACCAGGTCCCAGTTGACCAGGCCGGTCAGCACCAGCGCGGGTGAGAGGGCGAACGCTGCCGCGTCCCACGGCCGCCGCGGCGAGACCCCGGCCAGCAGCCACGCCGCGAGCAGCGTCAGCACCGCGAAACCGAGGGCGTTGACGATCACGAAGATGCGCATCTCCCGGCGTACCTCCGGCTGCGCGGACATGTCGCCGACCGACTGGCCGTAGCGCGTAGAGAGGTCGGGGGAGCCGTTGAGCCAGTGGGTGACGTGGGCGGCGCCCCACGCCCAGTAGGAGATGCCCGCGGGGTACTCCATCACCTCGTAGCGAGCGCGCACCTGGGCGTCGTCGCTGTAGGGCCAGTTCAGCTCGGCGAAGCCCCGACCGGTGTAGAGGTAGGGCAGGTCGGAGTAGCACATGTGGGTGTAGCGGGCCTGCCCGTCCTGCCAGGTGTCCTGGTAGCAGCTGCTCTTCTGCACCATGCCGAGCGCCAGCACGATCGCGGTCAGGGCGAGCAGCACCCGCACCGGGGTCCACCACGGGTGCCGCCCGGCACGGGTCCCGACCGGCCCGCCGATCCGGTCGCTGAGCGCGGCGGCCACCGGGTCGTCCTGGGTGGGATGCACCCAGGACGGGCCGGGCCGCCCCCCGCGCCCGCTCGGC
>NZ_DASWVI010000395.1:0-5816 GCF_036401255.1 Nocardioides sp.
GGCCCGGCCGCGGCGGCCGGCGGGTCGCCCGGCTCGCGGACATCCAGGTCGAGGCGCTCGTGCTCGAGCTGCGCGACCTGGCGGCCGCCCGCGGGGACCGGCCGACCGGGCCGCTGGCGCGCCTGATCGCGTACGACGAGCGCCACCGCAGCGCGCTCGTCCCGACGCTGCGCGCCTGGCTCGACGCGTTCGGTGACGTCACCGCTGCGGCCGAGGCCCTCTACGTCCACCCGAACACGTTCCGCTACCGGCTGCGGCGGGTGGCCGAGGTCGGAGAGATCGACCTCACCGACCCCGAGGCCCGGTTCGTCGCGATGCTCCAGCTCCGGGTGCTGGCCTCGCGGGACGTGGACAGCAGCTCGTGAGGCCGGTTCAGCGATGCCCGGCGATGGCGTGCGGCACGTAGCCGGCGCCCAGCTCGTCGAGCTCCTCCTGCGAGAGGTCCAGGTCGACCGCGGCCACCGCGTCGGCCAGGTGGGCGGGCTTGGTGACCCCGACGATCGGTGAGGTCACCACCGGCTGGTGCAGCAGCCAGGCGAGCGCGACCTGGGCGCGCGGGACGCCGCGCCGCGCCGCCACGGCCGCGACGGTCTCGACCACCGAGCGGTCCTCGTCGCGGTACAGCGTCGCCCCGAACTCGTCGGTCTCGGTGCGCGCGGTCCCGGCGTCCCAGTCCCGGGTCAGGCGACCGCGCGCCAGCGGGCTCCACGGGATCACGCCGACACCCTGGTCGGCGCACAGCGGGAGCATCTCCCGCTCCTCCTCGCGGTAGAGGAGGTTGTAGTGGTTCTGCATGGCGACGAACGGGGTCCACCCGTGGCGCTCCGCGGTGTGCTGGGCCTTCGCGAACTGCCAGGCGAACATCGACGACGCTCCGAGGTACCTCGCCTTGCCCGCGCGCACGACGTCGTGCAGCGCCTCCATCGTCTCCTCGATGGGCACCGCTGGGTCCCACCGGTGGATCTGGTAGAGGTCCACGTAGTCGGTGCCGAGGCGACGCAACGACTCGTCGATCTCGTGCAGGATCGCCTTGCGCGACAGGCCGGCGCCGTACGGTCCGGGCCGCATCCGGCCGTGCACCTTCGTCGCGATCACGACGTCCTCGCGGCGGGCGAGGTCGCGCAGCGCCCGCCCGGTGATCTCCTCGCTGCTGCCGCCGGAGTAGACGTTCGCGGTGTCGAAGACGGTGATGCCCGCCTCGAGGGCGTCGCGGATGATCGCGCGGCCCGCGTCCTCGTCCAGCACCCACGGATGGCCGCCCCTGCTCGGGTCGCCCCAGCTCATGCACCCCAACGTGATCGCGGAGACGTCGAGTCCGGTGCGGCCCAGCTTCACGTAGCGCATGGCACCAGCCTGCCAGCGTTCGGCAACCGCCGGCGTAGCGTCGCCGCCATGCGACGGACCCGACGGACCCGGCGGACCCGACGGACCCGGCGGACCGGGCGGACCCGGCGGACCCGGCGGCACCGCGCCTACTTCGCGATCATGGGCGCCTGCGTGCTGCTGATCCTGCTGGCGTGGAACGTCGTGCGGCTGTGGTCGACGCCGGCGGCCGTGGTGATGAGCGTGGTCGCCGCGCTGCTGCCGCCGGTGGCGGCGTTCGTGGCCAACCAGGGGGCTCTGGACGACTCGGCGCCGCCGTCCGGCGACGAGCACCCGGGCCCGTCGCCGGACTGACGACCGCACGGACCGCCGGCCGCGGCCCTCACTCGGAAGGCTGGGGGACCTCGACGTTGCAGTCGACCTTGGGGTTGGCGCCGACGTAGTTGAGCGGGCCGGCCACGATCGTCAACGTCGTGTCCCCGGCGGTCTTGCAGGTCACGTCCTGGTCGTCTCCGAAGTAGCCGCGCTGCCACGCGGCCAGCACCCCGATCACCAGCCAGACGACGACGATGATCCCGATCAGGCTCTTCATGGTTGCTCCCTGCCTCGATGTCCCCCCGACACCGGGTCCGTACCCCGACCAGGGCACGGAGGAAACCCGCGGGCCCGGGAGCCGGGCTCAGTTCAGGACCGGGTGTACGCCGCCTGGTAGGCCAGCAGCGCCGAGCGGCCCTGCGCCAGCTCCTCGGCGAGCCGGTCGACGAGGTCGGCGGCCGGCCCGGTCTCGCCGGTGTCGGCGACCAGCTCGATCTCCTGCGCGGTCCGGCCGGCGGCCGTGACGCCGAGGTTGAGGGCGCCTCCGGCGAGCTTGTGGGAGACCTGCTTGAGGGTCGGGGCGTCGCCCGCGGCGAGCGCCTCGCGGATGCTGACCAGCGTCCCGGGAGTGTTGGTGACGAAGTTGCCGATCGCCCGGTCGAGGTAGGCGGTGTTGCCGGGATCGAGGTCGCGGAGCTCGTCGAGCCGCTCGAGGGCGAGCCCCTCGAGCGCCGCTGCCTGGTCGCCCCGGGCGCCCCTGTCGTCGTGCTGGTCCTCGCTCACGACGCGCACGCTACGCGCTGCGGCGCCTGTGGTGGGGCCGACCCACTGGTCGAGCACGGTGGCGAGCGCGGCGGCGTCGACCGGCTTGGTCAAGAAGTCGTCCATGCCCGCCTCGAGGCAGCGGTCCCGCTCGCCCTCGATCGCGGCGGCGGTCATCGCGATCACCGGCAGGCGCGCCGGGCCGGACTCGCCCGCCCGGATCGCCCTCGTCGCCGCGTAGCCGTCCATCTTCGGCATCTGCACGTCCATGAGGACCGCGTCGAAGTGTTCCTCGGCCAGCGCGGTGAGCGCGGCGGCGCCGTCCTCGGCGACTCGTGAGGTGTAGCCCAGGGCGCCGAGCAGACCGACCGCCACCTGCTGGTTGACGGGGTTGTCCTCGACCACCAGCACCCGCCGGGCGGGACCGCGGTCGGTCTCGACCAGCCGGAGCGGCGGCTCGGGACGCTCGTCGACCTGGGCGAGGTGACCGAGCAGCGCGGAGCGCAGCTCCGCACCGAGCACCGGCTTGGTGAGGCAGTCGACGACCCCGGCCATGCGCAGGTCCCACGCCGAGGGGGTGGTCGCGGAGGTCAGCAGGATCACCTGCAGGTCGTACGCCGGATCCAGGTGCAGCGAGCGCGCCAGATCGAGGCCGTCCCGGCCGGGCATCGACAGGTCCACCAGCACCGCCTCGAACGGGTCGCCGGCGTCCCGGCCCTCGGCGATCAGGCGGTCGGCCTCGTCCGCGGAGCCGGCGACGGCGGCCCGCAGCCGCCACCGGGCCAGCTGCTCCTCGAGCACCGACCGGCTGTGCGCGTTGTCGTCGACGACCAGGACCCGACGTCCGGCCAGCCAGCTGCGGGCGTACTCGTCGTCGGCGCCGGTGGCGGAGCCGCTCGCCGTGTCGAGGTCGGCGGTGAACCAGAAGACGCTGCCGCCGCCCGGGTTGGGCTCGAGCCCGATCTCGCCGCCGAGCGCCTGCACGATCTCGCGGGAGATCGCCAGGCCCAGCCCGGTGCCGCCGTAGCGCCGGGTGGTGGATGCGTCGGCCTGGGTGAAGGCGTCGAAGAGCCCCTCGATGTCGGTCTCGGGCACCCCGACCCCGGTGTCGGTGACGCTGACCTGGAGGCGGGTGCGCCCGGCGGGGGTCGGAGCGGCGGTGGCGCGGATGAAGACCTCGCCCTGGTGGGTGAACTTGACGGCGTTCGACCCGAGGTTGGTGATCACCTGGGCGAGCCGGGTCGGGTCGCCGGAGACGACCTCGGGCACGTCGGGGTGGCAGGCCACGATCAGCTCGAGCCCCTTGGTCCGCGCGGCCTCGCCGAGCAGGTTCGCCACCTGGTCGAACACGTCCCGGATCTCGAAGTCGAGGTGTTCGAGCTCGAGCTTGCCGGCCTCGATCTTCGAGAAGTCGAGGATGTCGTTGATGACGCCCAGCAGCGCCCGGCTGGCGACCTGCACGCCGGAGGCGAGCCGGTACTGGTCGGGATCGAGGCGGGTGCGCAGGAGCAGGTCGTTGAGCCCGATCACGCCGTTGAGCGGCGTGCGGATCTCGTGGCTCATCGTGGCCAGGAACTCCGACTTCTGGCGCGAGGCGGCCATCGCCACGTCGCGGGCGTCGGCGAGCTCGCGCTGTCCGCGCTCGCGCTCGGCCACCCGCCCCAGCTGGACGGCCACCTGCTCGACCATCGCCTCGATCAGCTCGTAGCGGTACAGCGGCGGCGCCGAGGTGATCGTGAGCACGGCGACGACCTCGTCGGCGTAGGAGACGGGGAAGGCGATCGTGAGCCGTTCCTCGTCCCAGACCGGAGCGTGCTCGCGGAAGGCGCGCTCGGCGAGGGTCCGCTCCCGGGCCGCCTCGTGCGGTGCCGACAGGTCGGCGGCCCGGTCCCGCGCGTCGACGTAGAGCGGGACCAGGCCCTGGCCCGCGCGGTCGGGGACGAAGCCCCGGCCGCGCACCCAGTCGTCGTGCAGGAGCACGAGGTGCCGGGCCTGGACCAGCACCTCCTCGAGGGTGGCGGCCTCGTTGGAGGCCGTCGCCACCGCCTGGAGGAGCGTGTTCTGGCGGACCTGGTCCTCGAGGGCGATCTCGGCGAGCTTGGTCTCGGTGATGTCCTGGTGGGTGCCGTACATCGAGACCACGCGGCCGGTGTCGTCGGCGACGGAGACGCCGCGCCCGCGGGTCCACACCCACGCCCCGTCGGCGGTGCGCACGCGGGTCACGAACACGAAGTCCGAGGGGGTCTCGCGGGCGGCCTGCACTACCCGGTCCACCTCGTCGCGGTCGTGCTCGTGCAGGAGGCCGAGGAAGCCGGCGTACGTCGCCGGGAACGCCAGCGGGTCCAGGCCGTAGAGCGCGCACAGCTCCTCGGAGGCCCAGATCTCGTCGCTGCCCAGGTCCCACTCCCAGCTCCCGATGCGGGCGATCCGGTGCGCCTCCGCGAGCCGGCGTCGGCTCGTCGTCAGGTCGTCCACGGCGCGGCGTCGGTCGCTGTAGTCGGTGAGGCGGTGCAGCACGGTGACGGAGCCGTCGTCGCCGTGCAGGAGGCGCTCGCTCACCGTCACCCACATCGAGCTGCCGTCGCGGCGCAGGAACCGGCACTCGACGTCGTGGTCGTTGACGCGGCCGGCGCGCAGCTGGGTGAGGTGGGCCGCGAACTGCGCCCGGCCGACCTCGTCGAGGGAGTCGAAGACGGTGAGCTCGAGCATCTCGGCCTCGTCGACGCCGAAGAACGCGCGCAACGCGGGGTTCGCGTAGAGAGTCCTGCCGTCGAGGTCGAAGACCCAGATCCCGTCCGTCGACGCCTCGACGATGTCCCGGTACAGCCCCGCGAGCTCCATCTCACCTCCCGCAGACACGATAGGGGCGCAGGGTCACCCCTCGTCGGAGATCAGGTAGTCGCCGTCGGTGCCTTGCAGGGTGAGGGTGACGTCGTCGGTGGCCTGGGAGCCGTCGCGGCGCACGTACGCGACGGTGTAGCTGATCCGCCGGGACGCCGGATCGGCCCGGGCGTCGACCAGGTCGGCGGACTCGATGCTCTTCCAGAAGGAGTTGTACTGCCCGAACCCGCCGCTCGCGGCCTGGAAGTCCGGGGTCAGCATCGTCCAGGCCGACTTGGGGTCGGAGGTCACGGTCGCGAGGTACTGCGCGACGAACCCCTCCATCCCGTCCGCGGTCACGTCGGCCGGCTGCGAGGGGCCCGACGGGCTCGAGGAGGGGCTGCCGGTGCGGCCACCGGTCCGCTCGGCGCGCGGCGTCCTGCCGTCGTCGTCGCCCCCGTTGCCCGCGGTGAAGGCCAGCCACCCGAGCACGCCGATCGCGACCACCGCGACGACGGCCGCGAGCACCGGCAGGAGCCGGCGGGCGGTCGCGCGGTCACCGCGGTGGTCGGGGACCGCGGTGACGGGGCTGCCGA
>NZ_DASWVI010000396.1:0-3700 GCF_036401255.1 Nocardioides sp.
AACTCCGTGCCGCGGTTCCACCTGACCTGGGGGACCGGTCCCGGTGTCGTCGCGCCGTTCGAGCGTCGGGTCCGCGAGCACGCCTCCTCCGGTCGGCTGCGGCTGGCGTTCCGCCACCGGGTCGACGAGCTGGTCCTCGAGGCCGGCGCCGTGACCGGCGTACGCGGCCGGGTCCTCGAGCCGAGCGCGGTCGAGCGCGGCCGCGCGAGCAGCCGCGTCGAGGTCGGCGACTTCGAGCTGCGCGCCCAGGCCGTCGTGGTCACCAGCGGCGGCATCGGCGGCAACCACGACCTGGTGCGCAAGACCTGGCCGGCGCGGCTGGGCGCCCCGCCGCGGACGATGGTGGCCGGCGTCCCGGCGCACGTCGACGGCCGGATGCTCGGCATCACGCAGGCCGCCGGCGCGAACGTCATCAACCCCGACCGGATGTGGCACTACGTCGAGGGCCTGCGCAACTGGGACCCGATCTGGGACAACCACGGCATCCGGATCCTCCCCGGCCCGTCGTCGCTGTGGCTCGACGCGGCCGGCCGGCGGCTGCCGGCGCCGTACTTCCCGGGCTTCGACACCCTGGGCACGCTCGCCCACCTGCGCGCGACCGGCTACGACTACTCGTGGTTCGTGCTCACCCAGAAGATCATCGAGAAGGAGTTCGCGCTCTCCGGCTCCGAGCAGAACCCGGACCTCACCGGCAAGGACGTCAAGCTGCTGCTCTCGCGGGTCCGCCCGGGCGCGCCGGGCCCGATCGAGGCGTTCAAGCAGCACGGCGAGGACTTCGTCGTCGCCGACTCGCTCGGCGAGCTGGTCGCGGGCATGAACCGGCTGGCCGACCCGGAGGCGCCCGCGCTCGACGAGGCCGCGCTGCGCTCGGTCATCGAGGCACGCGACCGCGAGATCGACAACGACTACGGCAAGGACGCCCAGGTCACCGCGATCCGCGGCGCCCGCCGCTACCGCGGCGACAGGCTGATCCGGGTCGCCACCCCGCACAAGCTGCTCGACCCCAAGGCCGGCCCGCTGATCGCCGTACGCCTCAACATCCTGACCCGCAAGACGCTCGGCGGCCTCGAGACCGACCTCGACGGCCGCTGCCTCACCTCCACCGGCGAGCCGCTGCCGGGGCTCTACGCCGCCGGCGAGGTCAGCGGCTTCGGCGGCGGCGGGATGATGGGCTACAACGCGCTCGAGGGCACGTTCCTCGGCGGCTGCCTGTTCTCGGGACGTACGGCGGGCCGCGCCGTCGCCCGCGCGCTCTGAGCGCCGCGGCTCAGCGCTCGAACCGCTGGCATCCGGGAGTCACCCGGTCGCGGTGGAACGCGAAGTCCTTGTCGCCGTGCACGTCGTGCGAACGCCCGAGTGCCTCGACGGTCACCACCGGCCAGTCCGAGGACCAGATGGTGACGCCGCGATCGCACCCCCGCGGGTTGAGCACGAGGACGATGTCGAACTCGCTCGTCCCTCCGGCCCGCAGGTCCCGGTCCAGCGGGAAGAGCGCGTCGATGCCGTCGTCGCCCGGCGGCGACGCAGGCTCCGCGTTCTCGGCCGTGACGACACCCCCGGTGCGGGGACCGACCAGGGGAGCGACGGCGCGGACGAGGTGGACCGTGCGCCCGCTCCCGTTCCTCACCTCCACCGTGATCACGCACCGCATCGACTCCACGGCGTCGATGACGGGGCGATGCGAGCCCGGCTTCTCGACCGTCGTCCCCGCACAGTCCGGGGAGTCCGCCGACCAGGTGACCTCGACGTCCCCCGCGATCCGCCCTGCCCAGACCAACCACCCCGCCACGGCCCCGCCGACGACGAGTGCGGCCAGCGCGACGAGCGCGATCTTCCGAGACACGCCGTCACTCTCTCATCGGGCGGCGCGAGGCGCGCGGACAACGGCAGGCGGTGCGCTTCGGGGCCTACGGCGCACGCCCGGCGAGACATCGCAGATCACTGACCGTCACGTCCGCCTGGTGAAGGCGACCTTGCCGCCGGGGAGTCTGGTCATGCGGTAGGTGGGGTCGTGGGCGCGGGCGTGGTGTCGGGGGCAGAGGAGTCGGGCGTGGTCGATGTCGGTGGGGCCTCCGGTGGCCCAGGAGGGGTCGTGGTGGACGTGGCACATGCCGGGTGGCCAGTCGCAGCCCTCGGTGGTGCAGTGCTGGTCGCGGTGGGCGATGGCGATGCGTTGGGCTCGGGTGTGGAGGCGGCGGCGTCGGCCGAGGTCGAGGACCTCGCTCTTGCCGCCGAGGACCATCGGGAGGAGGCCGGCTTCGCAGGCGAGGCGGCGGGCCTGTCCGGGGGAGATGACCGCGCCGGTGTCGAGGGTGCCAGGCTTCAACCCACCGTGCAGGGTGTCGATGGGGATGGTGACCACGACGGTGGCGGACACGCCGCCGGCGTCGGGGAGCCGGTCGGCCGGGTAGCGCTCGATCCACTCGCAGAAGGCCTGCCCGAGTCGTTCGGGTGAGGGCTTCCGTTCCCCGAGTTCTCCTTCGACCGCGGCGCGGTGCTTGGGTGCGGCGAGGGCGAGGAGTTGCTTCTTGAGCATCTGTCCCTGGGCGGACGGGAGGGTGAAGGTGCCGCGCAGCGTCCCGTCGGGGTCCTCGCGCAGGGTGAGGCGGGTGGCCATCGCGGCAGCGCGTTCTTCGGCCTCGAGGAGACGGGCGTGGTGGGCGTCGGCGGCCTCGGGGTCGATGACGTGCAGGAGGCCTTTGCCGAGGTTGGCCAGTGCCTTGGCGTCGAAGTACGCGGCTTCCCCGACCAGGTGTTCCTCGGCCTGCTGGACCAGGTCGGCGGGGACGTGGTCGGGGAGGTCCTCGACGGCCTTGATGATCGCGGTGGCCTGGTCGGGCAGTAGTTCCCCGGTCTTGAGGGCGTCGTGGACCGGTTGGTGGTCCTCGAGTGCTCCCGCGAGCTTGGTCTTGCGGTGCGCCTCGCCGTGGGTCATCCGGGTCGCATGTGCCCACCAGTTCGCCACCGAGGTCGCGCCCACGGCCTCAGGGACCCCGACGGCGGCGGCGTGGGTGGCGAGGCGGGCCTCGAGTTCGGCGACCCGGGTCGCGGCCCGCGTCGCCTCGAGCAGCGCGGCGCCGGCCTCCTCGGTGCCCATCGACCACAGTGACGCGTCGGTGATCTCGTCGAGCAGGCCGTGGACCTGGGCGAGCGCGCGGGTGACCCGGTGTCGTGGGTGGGTCATCGCGGTCATGCGGGGCTCCCGAGAGATCGTTCGTGCTTACACATTACCGAACACCAGTATGAAAAGCAACACATCGAAGGTAAAGACTCGAGCGGATCGAGCAGCCGCAGAAGCGGCGGCAGGGAAGCCGGCAGGCAACGCCGACCCGAGCGGACCGCACCCGCTTCGCTGCCGAACTGCGACGACCCGGACGAACCCGCAAGCCGAAGCACGCCGACCGCGAGGAGGCGGTGGTTTCGAGACGGTTGCTAGCGCAACCTCCTCAACCACCGCGGGCCGCTCGCGGAGCAACCTCCTCAACCACCGCGGGCCGCGCGCGGAGCAACCTCATCGACCACCGCGCTCAATGCCAACCAAGAAGAGCTAGTGCGACCCCGCCAGGTTCAGCCCGAGCACGCCGACGACGATGAGCGCGAGCGACATGACCTTGACCCAGCCCAGCGGCTCGTCGAGGAAGAGATAGCCGGCCACCGCGACCAGCGCCGTACCGACGCCCGACCAGATCGCGTACGCGAT
>NZ_DASWVI010000397.1:0-19777 GCF_036401255.1 Nocardioides sp.
AGCCCGGCCGCGGACGGCCACCGGTCCTCGACCCGCTTGGCCAGGCACCGGTCGACGACAGCGGCCAGCGCCTCGGCCCCCGGGGTGGTCAGGGGCCGGTGCGCCTCGGTGCGGGCCCGGCGCAGGTAGGCCAGCGCCGAGTCGTCGTCGGGGTCCTCGCTCGCGAACGGCGGACGCCCGTCGACGAGGGTGTAGAGCGTCGAGCCGAGCGACCAGACGTCGTCGGCCTCGCCGGGTGGCTGGCCGTCGAGGATCTGGGGCGAGGCGTGCCGATAGGTGAACGTCTCCACCGAGGAGGTGTGCTCGGAGTCCACGAGCCGGGCGATCCCGAAGTCCGCGAGCACCCAGGAGGTCGGCAGCACCAGCACGTTCTGGGGCTTCACGTCACGGTGCAGGACCCCGTGGGCGTGGGCGAACGCGAGCGCGTCGGCGAGCACCGTGCCGATCGTCACGACCTCCTCGACCGGCAGCGGGCCGTGGGAGTGCAGCCGGTCGTGCAGCGAGCCGGCCTCGTAGTAGTCCATGACGATCGCCGGGTGCCCCGAGGCGGTCGTGCCGGTGGCGAGGATGTTGACGATGTGCGGGTGCTGCCGGCCGAGGCGGACCGTGATCGCGATCTCCCGCCGGAACCGGGCCACGGCCCGCTCGTCGTCGGTCTGCAGCACCTTGATGGCGACGTCGCGGTCCATCGCGACGTCGCGGGCCCGATACACCACGGAGTCGCCCCCGCGGCCGACCTCGGTGAGGAGGTCGTAGCCGGGAAGCGACTCCGGTGGTGGCTGGTCGGTCGGTGCGGCGGGGGCGGGCGGACGCCACGCCGCGTCGGCGGCGGGTGTGCCCTCCGAGACCCCCGAGTGCCTGGTCATGCCGCAGTTCTACCCCGCGGCGACCCGGCTCACTCCTCCGAGGCGGGCTCCTCCGCGGCGGGCTCGTCCGCGGGGACCTCGGCCTCGGCCTCGGGCTCGCCGATCGTGCCGTCGGGGCGCAGGTTCTTCAGCTCCACGGCCTTGCCCGAGGCGTCGGTGACGACCGCGGCCTCCACGACCCGGGCCAGCGCCTTGCCGCGCAGGATCTCCTGGACCAGCTCGGGGATGTGGTTGTGCTCGAACATGTGGTTCGCGAACTCCTGCGGGTCCTGCCCGGACTGCTGGGCGCGCCGCACGAGGTGCTCGGAGAGCTCGGACTGGTCGATGCCGAACTCCTCCTTCTTGGCGATCTCGTCGAGGAGGAACTGGGCGGCCACCGCGTCGCGGACCCGGCGCTCGAGGTCGGCCTCGAACTCCTCGAGGGTCTGGCCCTCGTCCTCGAGGTACTTGTCCATGGTGATGCCGGCGTACATGAGCTGCTGCTCGACGCTCTGGCGGCGGGCGTTGAGCTCGTCGGTGACGATCGTCTCCGGCAGCGGCACCTCGACCCGGTCGAGCAGCTGCTCGAGGACGGCGTCGCGGGCGGCGGCGGCCTGCTCGAGGCGCCGGCCCCGGCTCAGGCGCTCACGCACGTCGGCGGTGAGCTCCTCGACGGTGTCGAACTCGGAGGCCATCTGCGCGAACTCGTCGTCGAGCTCGGGCAGCTCCTGCTCCTGGACCTGGCTCACGGTGACCGTGACGTCGACGGACTCGCCGACCAGGTCGCCGCCGACGAGCTCGGAGGCGAACGTCTTCTCGTCACCCGCGGCCATGCCGACCAGCGCCTCGTCGAGACCGTCGAGCATGCCGCCACGGCCGACGCGGTAGGACATGCCGCTGACCTCGGCGCCCTCGATCGTCTCGCCGTCGCGCTTGGCGACGAGGTCCATGACGACGAAGTCGCCGTCGGCTGCGGGGCGCTCGACGTCGATCAGCGTCGCGAACCGCTCGCGGAGCGCCTCGACCTGCTCCTCGACGTCCGCGTCGGTGAGCTCGATGTCGTCGACCTGCGCCTCGACACCGTCGTAGTCGGGCAGCGCGATCTCGGGGCGGACGTCCACCTCGGCGGTGAACTCCAGCGCCGCGTTGTCCTCGAACTTGGTCACCTCGATCTCCGGCTGCGCGAGCGGCTGGAGAGAGTTGGCCTGCAGCGCCTCGACGTACTTCTGCGGCACCACCTCGTTGATCGCCTGGTCGAGCACGGCGCCGCGGCCGACCTGACGGTCGATGACCATCGGCGGGACCTTGCCGCGCCGGAAGCCGGGGACGTTGATCTGCTGGGCAATCTGCTTGTACGCCGCGTCGAGGCTCGGCTTGAGCTCCTCGAAGGGCACCTCGACGGTCAGCTTGGCCCGGGTCGGGCTCAAGGTCTCGACGGCGCTCTTCACAGGTCTTCTCCTCATGCTTCTGGTCATGCTGCTGGTGGTGGGTGGTGCGTCGGGGCGACAGGACTCGAACCTGCGATCTCCTGCTCCCAAAGCAGGCGCGCTAGCCACTACGCTACGCCCCGCCAAGTGGGCCTCCGCCCGCTGTTGGAGCGGTCGGTCCCTGCTTGGAGCGGATGACGGGAATCGAACCCGCGTAGCCAGTTTGGAAGACTGGGGCTCTACCATTGAGCTACATCCGCGCACCCGGGGACCTGCCCCCGGGACCCCCGAATCCTGCCACACGGGCAGGCGCCCCACCCAACCGAGGCGGCCTCGGCGAGATCGGGCCCGAGGCGGGTCAGCGACGGTGCAGGAGCACCAGGGCGCGGTCGTCGTTCTCGGACCCGAGCGACTCGACCAGCCGGTCCGCACCGCCGTCGAAGCCGTCGCGCAGCAGCCGCTCGGCGTGGCCGAGCATCCGGTCGATGCCCAGGCCGATGTCGCGGCGCGGGGTCTCCACGAGCCCGTCGGTGTAGAGCAGCAGCGCGTCGCCGGGGCGCAGCAGGCCGCGGACCATGGAGAACTCCGCGTCCTCGATCAGTCCGAGCACCGGCCCCTCGGCCTGGTGGATCGTCCACCGACCGGACCCGGCGTCGAGCTGAGCGGCGGGCGGGTGGCCCGCGGCGCGGATCTCGAACTCGCCGGTGCCGGTGTCCAGGGAGAGGTGCACCGCGGTCGCGAAGCCCTCCTCCCAGTCCTGGCGCAGCAGGTAGTCGTTGGCGGCGGGGAGGAACTCGCCGGGCGGCAGCGCGCCGAGCAGGCCACCGAACGCACCGGAGAGCAGCAGCGCCCGGGTGCCGGCCTGCTCCCCCTTGCCCGAGACGTCGACCACGGCGAGCTCGACGCGCCGGCTGTTGCGGGGACGGGTCGCGACCACGAAGTCCCCGGCGAACGGCGTACCGCCCGCCGAGCGCAGCGCGCTCTCGACCAGCCACTCCTCGGACAGGTGAGGGATGCCGCCCTGGTTGAGGATCCGGTCGCGCAGGTCGACGAGCATCGACTCGCCGAGCACCCCGGCGACACCGAGGCGGGAGCGCCGGAAGGAGGTGACCAGCACGATGAAGCAGAGCAGGAAGACGATCGCGATCGCCAGCACCGTGCGCAGCACGATCTCTTCTTGCCGCCCCACGGTGAGCATCAGCATCACCATCAGGAACACCACGAACCACGGCAGGTGCCGCGGGCCGAGGAGCAGGCTGCCGAGGAGCAGCGGGACCATCAGCGACGTCAGCGGGATGTTCGACGGCCAGGTCATCACGACCGCCGTGATGGCCACGGTTAGAGCGATCAGGTAGCCGAGGGTGCGGCTGTGTGGGCGGATCCCCCGGCCGAACGAGCCGCGCAACGACGAGCGTCGCCGCAAGGACCGGGGGGCAGGCCGGTCCGCCTCAGGGCGAGCGGTCATCGTCGTCGTCGGTCCTCGGTGCTCGGGGATGCTCACTGTAGTGCTCGCGACCGGAACCTGCGCTGGCATCCGGGACACCAGAACAGGTTGCGCCCCTGCAGCTCCGCAGTCCGCACCGTCGACCCGCACACGTGGCAGGCCTGCCCCGTGCGCCGGTAGACGTAGACCTCGCCGCCGTGGTCGTCGCGGCGCGGCGGCCGGCCCATCGCCTCGGGGGTGTGCTCGGGTCGCACCGTGTCGATCCGGCCGGTCCGCACGCCTTCGTGCATCAGCGCGACGAGGTCCTCCCACATGGCCCGCCACTGGCCGGCCCGCAGGGTGTTGCCCGGCCGCATCGGGTCGATCCGGTGCCGGAAGAGCAGCTCGGCGCGGTAGACGTTGCCGACGCCGGCGAGCACCGACTGATCCATGAGCAGCCCGCCGATGGGCGCCTTGCTTCGCCTGATCCGCGCCCAGGCGCGGTCCGGGTCGGCGTCGTCGCGCAGGGGGTCGGGCCCGGAGCGGGCGACGACGGCGTCGCGCTGCTCGCGGGTGATCAGCTCGCAGGTCGTGGCGCCGCGCAGGTCGCCATAGGCGTGCCACCGGCCGTCGGCGGCGACGAGTCGCAGCCGGACCTGGCCGATCGGGTCCGGGACCTCCTCGACCCCGGTGACCACGTCGAACCTGCCGTACAGCCCCAGGTGGACGTGCACGAACCGCTCGTCGGGGAAGGCGATGAACAGGTGCTTGCCCCAGGCCTCGGCGCCGACGAGCACCTGGCCGTCCACGAGGGCCGCGGAGTCCGCGAACCGGCCTTGGGGACTCCCGGCTCGGACCACCCGCCCCGCGAAGGTCGCGGTGATCTCGTCGGCCAGTCGGTGGAGGGTGTGTCCCTCAGGCATCGGCGGGCAGCGCAGGCAGCTCGCCGGTGGTCTCGTACGCCGCCATCTGGCCGATCCGGCGCACGTGGCGCTCCTCGTCGCTGAACGGCTCGGCGAGGAACACCTCGACGAACCGGGTCATGTCCTCCAGCGAGTGCATCCGGCCGCCGACGGAGACCACGTTGGCGTCGTTGTGCTGACGGGCGAGCACGGCGGTCTCCTCCGACCAGACCAGGGCACACCGGATGCCGCGGACCTTGTTGGCGGCCATCTGCTCGCCGTTGCCCGACCCGCCGATCACCACGCCGAGGCTGTCCTGCCCGGCCGCCCGCTCCGCGGCCACCGCCTCCGCCGCGCGCAGGCAGAAGACGGGGTAGTCGTCGAGCGCGTCGTAGGTGTACGGGCCGTGGTCGACGGGCTCGTAGCCGTGCTCGGTCAGCCAGCGGCTGAGGTGGTCCTTGAGGTCGAGTCCGGCATGGTCGCAGCCGAGGTGCACGCGCATGGGGGTCATCTTGTCAGCCGGCCGGCCCGTGGCACCCACCGATCCTCGATGATGGGTCCATGGCGGTGTTCGGCTGGATGGTCCTGTTCTTGGTGTTCGTCGACGAGATCGCCGCGGTCACGGCGTTCGGGGTGTGGGGCTGGGAGTCGACGCTGCTGGGCGTGCCGAGCTGGGTGCTGGTGTGGCTGCTGCCCGTGCTCGCGGCCTCGACCTGGTACTGGTTCGCCTCCCCCAAGGCGCCGTACGGAGGCCCGGTCCTGCGCCCCCTGGCGAAGGTGCTCGTCTTCGGCCTCGCCTGCCTGGCGCTCTGGGACGTCGACCACCACGCGTGGGCGGTGGCGCTGCTGGTCTTCTCGGTGGTCGTGAACGCCCTCGCGATGCTGCCGGGGGTGCGGGCGCTCACCTCGGACCGGGACACCGGTACTCCGGGCCAGCACGTCGGCACCTGAGGCGGAGGCGCCGGGACCCCCGTGGTTCCTAGCGTCGAGGCATGACGATCCTGCTCTCGGACCCGCGGGTCCGCGCGGTGCCGGTCGCGGAGACCGGCGAGCCGCTGGTCCACCTCGACGGCGACCTCTCCCCCTTCGGTGCCCTCGTGCGGGCGAGCCTCGCCGACCGGCTGCGGGCGGCGGACGCGGCACTGCCGCGAGGCATCCGGCTGCGGGTGATCGAGGGCTACCGCCCGCTCGAGATCCAGCGCGCGATCGTCGCGTCGTACGCCGCTCGGGTGCGCCGCCACCACCCGCACGCGGTCGCCGAGGAGCTGGAGGTGCTGACGAGCCGCTTCGTGAGCCCGGTCGAGGTCGCCCCGCACGTGGCCGGTGCCGCGGTGGACCTCACGCTCGTCGACGTCTGCGGCGACCAGCTGGACCTGGGCACGCCGATCGACGCGACCCCGGAGGACAGCGACGGGCGCTGCTACTTCGCGGCCGACGGGATCGGCGCGGACGCCCGGGCGCACCGCGAGCTGCTCGCGCGCGTGCTCGGCGAGCAGGGACTGGTGAACTACCCCACCGAGTGGTGGCACTGGAGCTACGGCGACCGCTACTGGGCACTGCTCACCGGCCACGGTCACGCCCTCTACGGACCCGTGTCCGCCGAGGTGGCCGCGTGACCGGCCTGGCCGCGGCGCCGCGGGCGCACGTCGGCTCGGGGCCCCGGCTCGAGATCGACCTCGCCGCGATCGCCCACAACGCCCGGCTCCTCGCCGGGCGCGCGTGCGGCGGGCTCATGGCCGTGGTCAAGGCCGACGGGTTCGGCCACGGCGCGGTCGACGTCGCACGCACGGCGCTGGCCCACGGCGCCACCCGGCTCGGCGTCACCGGCCTCGAGGAGGCCTTCGCGCTCCGCGCCGCCGGACTGGACGCCCCGATCCTCAGCTGGCTCAACCCCGTGGACGCGGACTTCGCCCGCGGCGTACGCGAGGACGTCGAGGTCGCGGTGCCGAGCCTGTCCCACCTGACGGCGGTCGCCGGCACCGGTGGCCGGCCGCGCGTGCACCTCCACGTCGACGCCGGCATGGCCCGCGACGGAGCGGAGCCCGCGATCTGGGCCCAGCTCTGCCGCTCCGCGCGCCGCGCCGAGCAGCGCGGCGAGATCGAGGTGGTCGGCGTGATGGGCCATCTCGGCTGCGCCGAGGACCCCGGCGACGAGTGCAACGCCCTCGGCCGCACCCGGTTCGCGTGGGCGCTCGAGACGGCGCGGGCCGCCGGCCTGCGACCCGCCCACCGCCACCTCGCGGCCACGGCCGCGACGCTCACCGACCCGCGCAGCCACCACACGATGTCGCGGGTCGGCGCCGGGCTGGTCGGCATCGACCCCTCGCGCACCACCCGGCTGCGGCCGGCGATGACGCTGACCGCCCCGGTCGTGCAGGTACGCCGCGTCCGCGGCGGCACGCCGGTCGGCTACGGCCACGCCTACCGGACGCCGGCGGCCACCCACCTCGGGCTGGTGCCGCTGGGGTACGCCGACGGCCTGCCCCGTGTCGCCGCCGGCCGGGCCGAGGTGCTGGTCCGCGGCCGCCGCCGTCCGGTCGTCGGGAGGATCTCGATGGACCAGGTGGTCGTCGACCTCGGCGAGCGGCCGGTCGACCTCGGCGAGGTCGTGACGGTGTTCGGTCCCGGCGACGAGGGAGAGCCGACCGTCGCCGACTGGGCCGAGTGGGCCGGGACCATCGAGCACGAGATCGTCACCGGCATCGGCGCCCGGGTCGCCCGGTCGATCCGCCGGCCGACCCACCTGCGGAGCCTGCCGTGAGGACGCACGTCGCCGTGATCGGTGGCGGGCAGAGCTGCGAGCACGAGGTCTCGTTGGCCTCGGCGGCCTCGGTGGCGGCCGGCCTCGACCCGGACCGGTACGACGTGGTGTCGCTGACGATCGGCCTCGACGGGACCTGGCGCGGGGACGACCGGCGACCGCTCTCCCTCGCCGGGGCGATCGGGGTCCTGCTGGGCTGCGACGTCGTGTTCCCGGTCGTCCACGGCCCGAGGGGTGAGGACGGCACGCTCGCCGCCTTGTGCGAGCTGGCCGGTCTCCCCTACGTCGGCTCGGGCGTCGGGTCGGGCGCGGTCGCGATGGACAAGTGGGCGACCAAGCTCGTCGCGGAGGCGGTCGGCATCCCGACCGCGCCCGGGCGGCTCGTCACCGCCGCCACGGCGGCCGGGCAGGTCTGGACCCACCCGGTCGTGGTCAAGCCGGTCGCCGCGGGCTCGAGCAAGGGCGTCAGCCTGGTCCGCGAGCCCGGCGGGCTGCGGGCCGCCCTCGACGAGGCGCTGGCCCTCGACGACCGCGCGCTCGTGGAGGACGTCGTGGTCGGCCGCGAGATCGACGTGGCGGTGCTGCGCCGCGCCGACGGCACCGTCGTGGCCTCGCCGCCTCTGGAGATCGTGGTCGAGGGTCTGTTCGACTTCGCGGCCAAGTACGGCGGGCACGCGGACTTCCGCATCCCCGCCGCGCTCGCGGACATCGAGGCGAAGGCGCTCGCCGAGGCCGCGGTCGCGACGTACGACGCCCTCGGCTGCGACGGCGTCGCGCGGGTCGACTTCTTCCTCACCGACGCCGGCCCGGTGCTCAACGAGGTCAACACGGTGCCCGGCATGACCGAGCACTCGCAGGTGCCGCGCATGTTCGCCGCGGCGGGACTGTCCTACCCGGACCTGCTCGACGAACTGGTCCGCGGCGCCCACCGGTGAGTGTGGTTCGCTTGGCGCGACAGCCACCGACCACACCGACGACGCAGGGAGCAGGCATGACCGGCTGGCGCGCCTGGGCGCCCGACGTCGCCGTCGGCTCGGTCGTCCTGCTCGTCGGCCTGCTCGAGGTGGTCGACCTCCGCAACCCCGAGTGGTACGTCGACGACCCGCGTCCGGCGCTGACGCTCCTGGTCCTCGGCATCGCCTCGGCGGCCGCGCTCGCCCGGCAGCTGCCGGCCGTGGCGCTCGCCCTGGTGTGGGCGATCGGCGCGATGCAGGTGATCACCGGCACCCAGCTGCTGATGGTCGAGCTGGCGATCGCGGTGGTCGCGTTCGGGACGGCCCGCTGGGGCAGCACGGCGACGGTGCTGGTGAGCGCGCTGTCGATCCCGGTGGCCGCGACGATCACGGTGCTGTGGATCGATCCCGGCGTGTTCTACTCGGCGCTGAGCACGGCCGGCTTCGAGTCGCTGGTGGACCGGACCGCGCGCTGGAGCGACCGGTGGCAGGTCACGGCCGCGGTGCTCGGGATGTCGGTGCTCGGGGTGCCGTGGCTCGCCGGGCTCGCGGTCCGCTTCTCCACCCGGGCCCAGCAGTCCCACGCCTCCCAGGTCGTCGCCGAGGCCGAGCGCGACCAGGCCGAGGAGATCGCCCGGCTCCGCGAGGAGCAGGCCCGGCTGGCGCGCGACGTGCACGACGTGGTCGGGCACTCGCTCGCGGTGATCCTGGCGCAGGCCGAGTCGGCGCAGTACCTCCCGGACGCCGACGCCCAGGCGCTCAAGCGCACGATGGACAACATCGCGACGACCGCGCGCAGCTCGCTCGACGACATCCGGCAGGTGCTGGCCTCCACCGGCGGCAGCGCCGGCCCACGGCCGAGCAGCACCGACCTGGACAGCCTGGTCGAGGGTGTGCGCGCCAGCGGCCACGAGGTGCAGTCCACCGAGTTCGGGACCCCGCAGCCGCTGCCGCCCGAGCTCGGGGCCGTGGCGTTCCGGGTGCTGCAGGAGATGCTGACCAACGCGCTCAAGCACGGCCGCCGCGGCGAGCCCGTGCGGGTGGAGCGACACTGGGAGGGAGAGCTGAGGATCGAGGTGCAGAACGTGGTCGAGCCGGGCACGGACGAGACCCAGCCGCTGACCACCGCCCGGCCGGGTGGCGCACAGGCGGGTGGCGGACAGGGGCTCGAGGGCATGCGGCGCCGGCTCGAGTCGGTCGGGGGCCGCCTCGACGTACGCCGGCGGCCCGACCCGCCGACGTTCACGGCGACGGCCTGGCTGCCGGTGCGCAGCCGGTGATCCGGGTCCTGCTGGTCGACGACCAGGAGCTGTTCCGCGAGGGCGTGCGGGTGATCGTCGACGCCCAGGAGGGCATGGAGGTCGTCGGGGCGGCCGCCGACGGGCTCGAGGCCGTCGGCCTGGTCGACGACCTCGAGCCCGACGTCGTGCTGATGGACATCCGGATGCCGGAGATGGACGGCGTGGAGGCGACCCGGCAGATCTTCCTGCCCGAGCGCGCCGCCCGCCGCGAGCGCCCCGTCCGGGTGGTCGTGCTGACCACGTTCAACCTCGACGACCGGGCGGCGACCGCGATCCGCCATGGGGCCAGCGGGTTCCTCCTCAAGGGCACCACGCCGGTGATGCTCGCCGACGCGATCCGCACGGTGCACGCCGGCAACGCGGTGCTCGCGCCGCAGGACCTCGCGACGCTGCTCGACGGGCAGTTCCAGACCCGCGCACCGGCGCCGGCGGCGTACCTCTCGCTGACCGAGAAGGAGCGCGAGGTGTTCGGCGCGGTGGCCCGCGGCCTGTCCAACACCGAGATCGCGGGGCTGGTGTTCGCCAGCGAGTCGACGGTCAAGACCCACGTCGGCGCGATCCTGCGCAAGCTCGGGCTGCGCGACCGGGTCCAGATCGTGGTGTTCGCCCACGAGCACGGCCTCGTCGAGCCGCCGGCGACGGAGTCCCCGGACTAGAACCCCAGTCGGCGTCCGGGGCGGTCGCCGCGGACCGCCTCGCCCTTCTGCTGGGCGGTGCTGCGCAGCTCCGCCTGGAACGCGCGCATCTTGTCCTGGAGCTCGGGATCGGTGGCCGCGAGGATCCGGACGGCGAGCAGGCCGGCGTTGCGCGCGCCGCCGACGGCGACGGTCGCGACCGGGACGCCCGCGGGCATCTGCACGATCGAGAGCAGCGAGTCGAGGCCGTCGAGGTTCTTCAGCGGCACGGGTACGCCGATCACCGGCAGCGGCGTGACCGCCGCGAGCATGCCCGGCAGGTGGGCCGCGCCGCCGGCGCCGGCGATGATCGCCGCGAGTCCGCGGTCGGCGGCCTCCCGTCCGTAGGCGAGCATCTCCTCGGGCATCCGGTGTGCCGAGACGACGTCGGCCTCGTAGGCGATGTCGAACTCCGCGAGCGCCTCCGCGGCCGCCTTCATCACGGGCCAGTCGGAGTCCGACCCCATCACGATCCCGACCCGGGCGGCCCCGTCAGCGGTCTGCGTCATCGTTCACTCACTCTCATTGCCGAGGTCTCCGCGGAACCACGCGGCGGCGTGCCGCGCCCGCTCGAGGCAGTCGTCGAGGTCGTCGCCGTACGCGTTGACGTGCCCGACCTTGCGTCCCGGCCGCAGCTCCTTGCCGTAGAGGTGCACCCGCAGCAGCGGGTCGCGGGCCAGCGCGTGGGGGTAGCCGTCGTAGAGCCGGCCGACGCTCGGGTCGTCGCCGCCGAGGATGTTCACCATCACCGTCCAGCGGGCGCGCGGGGCGGGCGAGCCGAGCGGCAGGTCGAGCACGGCGCGCAGGTGGTTCTCGAACTGCGAGGTCACCGCGCCGTCCTGGGTCCAGTGGCCGGTGTTGTGGGGGCGCATCGCCAGCTCGTTGACCAGCACCCGGCCGTCGTGGGTCTCGAAGAGCTCGACGGCGAGGACCCCGGTCACGTCCAGGGCGCCGGCGATGCGCAGCGCGATCTCCTGGGCCTGGCCGGCGAGGTCGGGGTCGAGGTCGGGCGCGGGCGCGATCACCTCGCGGCAGATGCCGTCGACCTGGGTCGAGGCGACGACCGGGTACGCCGCGGCCTGCCCGCTGGGCGAGCGGGCCACCAATGCCGACAGCTCGCGGCGGAAGTCGACGAGCTCCTCGGCCAGCAGCCGCACGTCGGACTCCAGCGCGGCCCGGAACGGCTCCTCGCAGTCGGCCGCGGAGCGCACGAACCACACACCCTTGCCGTCGTAGCCGCCGCGGGTCGTCTTCAGCACGCACGGGAAGCCGAAGGCCTCCACGTCGGCGACCGTGTGGACGAGGGCGTTGCGCGGACACGGAACTCCGAGCTCCACCAGCCGCTCGCGCATGACCGCCTTGTCCTGGGCGTGCACGAGCGCGTGCGGTCCGGGGCGCACGGCGATGCCGGCCTCCTCCAGCGCATGGAGGTGCTCGGTCGGGACGTGCTCGTGGTCGAACGTGACGACCGGGCAGCCCGCGGTGACCCGGCGCAGCGTGTCGAGGTCGCGGTAGTCGCCGACGACGTGGTCCGGGATCACCTGCGCGGCCGAGACGCCGTCGCCCTCGGCGAGCAGGCGCAGCGGCAGCCCGAGCGCGTTGGCGGGGCCGGCCATCATCCGGGCGAGCTGTCCGCCGCCGATCACCGCGAGCGTCGGCGCGTGCCGACGGTCGGGACTGGACTCACCGGGGCTGGGCACGACGGAACTCTAGATGAGCCCCTCAGCGGGTGTGGTCCTCGGTCTCGAAGCGCAGGCCCTCGCCGCGGATCGTCGTGATCAGCCGCGGGTGCCGGCTGTCGTCGCCGAGCTTGCGCCGCACCCACCCCAGGTGGACGTCGATCGTCTTCGAGGAGGTCCAGAACGACGTGTGCCAGACATCGCGCATCAGCTCGTCCCGGGTGACGATCTCCCCGGCCCGCGCCATCAGCGCATGGACCAGGTCGAACTCCTTGCGCGACAAGTTGACCTCTTCAGAGCCACGCCACGTCCGCCGCGAGATCGGATCGAGCCGGATGTCCTGCACCTCGATCACGATCCCACCGTAGGAACGCGGCAGGCGGGCCGCAGGGCAAACGGTGAAATTCGTCCAGAGTGGGGATCGACCTCACGCGCGCCGGACGGCGACCGGCTCGACGATGCCGAAGCCGCGGACCGGCCGGGCGGGCAGCGGCCGGGTCTCGAACTCGTCGGCGGGCAGGAGCGCGGCCGTCGCGGCGTCGATGATGATCCGGTTGCGCCGCGCGACGGCGGTCAGCCGGGCGGCCAGGTTGACCGGTGGGCCGAAGACGTCGCCGAGCCGCATCACGACCGACCCGCTGGCCAGCCCGAGGCGTACGTCGGGCATCCGGGAGTCGCGGCCGACGACGTTGATGATCCCTTCCGCGGTGTCGTAGGCCCGGACGGGATCGTCGTTCACGAACAGGACCGAGTCGCCGATGCTCTTGATCACCCGCCCCCGCTGGGCCGCGACCACGTCGGCGCACCGTGACTCGAAGAGCTCGACCAGGTCGCCGATGCGCTCCTCGCTGAGCCGGTTGGAGAGCGCGGTGAAGCTGACGATGTCGGCGAAGCCGACCGTGAGCTGGACGGTGTTGAGGTCCTCCTCGTTGGCGCGCAAGGCCTCGACGCGAGCGACGGCGGCGGCGAGGTGCCGGCGCCAGACATAGACGAGCAGCTCCTCGAACGGCAGGTTCATCTCGTCGATGAGCCGGATCGCCGACCCGATGCGGCTGCCCGTCGCCTCCTCCCCGGTCTCCAGCTCCTCGACCCGGTGCACGAGCGTGGCGACCTCCCAGTCGGCGAGTCGCGCCATCGTCTGGCCGACCGCCCGGGTGAGGTTGACCGCCATGTCGAAGTCGATCGCCCCCGACGCGACCACGCCCAGCAGCGTCGAGAGCGCCTCGGCGTCCGCGTCGGTGAACGCGGTCTCGAGCCCGTGCTCGGGGAAGCCCAGCGCACGCCACAGCCGCCGGGCCTCGGCGACGGTCACACCGGTGCGCGCGGCGACCTCTTGTGCGTTGAAGACCGGCGTCTCGCCGAGGATCGCCCGCTCGAGGTCCTCCGAGCCCGGGAGGCCGTCCGGCCCGGCCGCCCCGCCGTCAGGTCCCGTCATGTCCCGCCGAGCGGTCGTCGGTGCCGTGCAGCATCGCGTTGACCTTGCGCTGGGTGTCCTCGACGTGCGGGATGTCGTGCAGCCGGATCTGCCCGTGCTCGCTGGCGTCGGAGATGATCAGCGTCCCGCAGCCGAGCATCCGGTCGATGAGACCGAACTCGTAGGCGATGTCGCTGATCCGGGCCAGCGGCATGTCGTGGCCGCGGCGCACGATGACGCCGCTGCGGGTGATCAGGCGTCGGTCGGTGAACGTGTACGTCGCGGTCGCCCAGATCAGCAGCGGGCGCAGGAAGAACCACACGATGCCGACCACGACGACGGCCCACACGACGTAGGCGAGCGTCTGGTCCCACTGGACCTGGACGAACGTGCCGATCGCGAGCAGGACGACCAGGACCAGCAGCGGGACGATCAGGGCCTTGACGTGCGTGCGGGTGTCGACGACGACGGTCTCACCCTCGTTGAGCAGCTTGTGCGAGATGGCCACGTGTCGATCATGTCACTGTTGGCCGTCGGGCGTGGCGGGGCGCACGTGCACGACGTCGCCCGCCCCGACGACGGACTCGCCGTCGGCGCCGCTGACGACCAGACGCCCGGCGTCGTCGATCCCGCTGGCGCGGCCCGTCAGCACCTGGCCGCCGGGCAGGTCCACCCGCACCTCGCGTCCGACGGTGACGCAGGCGGCGGCGTACGACGAGCGCAGCCGGTCGGTCGCGTCGGCCCCGCCGACCTGCCAGGCGTCGTACGCCTCGCGCAGCGAGCGCAGCAGCTCGACGAGCAGGTGGGTGCGGTCCGGCCCCGCTCCGGAGGGCGCGCCGGACTCGAGGGCCAGCGACGTCGCCGTCGGCACGGGCAGCTCGTCCTCGGTGAGGCTGACGTTGAGACCCACCCCCAGGACCGCGGCGGGCCCGGTGGGCGTCTCGACCCGCTCCACCAGGATCCCGACCAGCTTGCGATCGCCGATCAGCACGTCGTTGGGCCACTTCACGCCGGCGGCGTACCCCTCCGCGCGCAGCGTCTTGGCGACCGTGTAGCCGGTGAGCAGCGGCAGCCACGGCCAGTCGGCCGGTGGCACGGTCGGCCGGACCAGCAGGGAGAACGTCAACGACGAGCGGGCCGGCGTCTCCCAGGACCGGTCCAGGCGGCCGCGGCCGGCGGTCTGGTGCTCGGCGACGACGACCAGGCCCTCCTCGGCGCCCGCCCGGGCCCGCTCCGCGGCGACCGCGTTGGTGGAGGTCGCGGTCTCGAGCACCTCGACCACGAGGTCGGGCGCGAGAGCCGCGAGCGGGGCGGGGTCGAGTGAGATGCGTCGCACCGGGTCTGTGGTCACGGGCACTACATTGACCCACGGTCCCCACCCCCCGCCACCGAGGAGCCCCGGACAGATGGCACAGCCGACGCCAGACGCAGCGAGCACCCCCGACGCCCCCGACATCCACACGACCGCGGGCAAGCTCGCCGACCTCGACCGCCGGCTGGACGAGGCGGTGCACGCGGGATCGGCGAAGGCGGTCGAGAAGCAGCACGCGAAGGGACGCAAGACCGCGCGGGAGCGCATCGAGATGCTGTTCGACGAGGGCTCGTTCGTCGAGCTCGACGAGCTGGCCCGGCACCGCTCGACCGCGTTCGGCCTGGAGAAGAACCGGCCCTACGGCGACGGGGTGGTGACCGGCTACGGCACGATCGACGGCCGCCAGGTGTGCGTGTTCTCCCAGGACTTCACGGTCTTCGGCGGCTCCCTGGGCGAGGTGTACGGCGAGAAGATCACCAAGGTCATGGACCTCGCGATCAAGACCGGCTGCCCGATCATCGGCATCAACGAGGGCGCCGGCGCCCGCATCCAGGAGGGCGTGGTCTCCCTCGGGCTGTACGGCGAGATCTTCCGCCGCAACGTCCACGCCTCCGGGGTGATCCCGCAGATCAGCCTGATCATGGGCTCGTGCGCCGGTGGCCACGTCTACTCCCCCGCCGTCACCGACTTCACGATCATGGTCGACGGCACCTCCAACATGTTCATCACCGGCCCCGACGTCATCAAGACGGTGACCGGCGAAGACGTGTCGATGGAGGACCTCGGCGGCGCCCGCACGCACAACACCAAGTCCGGCAACGCCCACTACATGGGCTCGGACGAGGAGGACGCCATCGAGTACGTCAAGGCGCTGCTGTCCTACCTGCCGCAGAACAACCTCGACGAGGTCCCGGCCTACGACGACGCCGCCGCGGAGGAGTTCACCGACCTCGACCGCAGCCTCGACACGATCATCCCGGACTCGCCGAACCAGCCCTACGACATGCACGAGGTCATCCGGGCCACCCTGGACGACCAGGAGTTCCTCGAGGTCCAGGAGCTGTTCGCGCCCAACATCGTGGTCGGCTTCGGCCGCGTCGAGGGCCACTCGGTCGGCGTGGTCGCCAACCAGCCGATGCAGTTCGCCGGCACCCTGGACATCGACGCCTCGGAGAAGGCGGCCCGGTTCGTGCGGTTCTGCGACGCGTTCAACATCCCGGTCCTGACGTTCGTCGACGTCCCCGGCTTCCTGCCCGGCACCGACCAGGAGTGGAACGGCATCATCCGGCGCGGCGCGAAGCTGATCTACGCCTACGCGGAGGCGACGGTCCCGCTGATCACCGTGATCACCCGCAAGGCCTACGGCGGCGCCTACGACGTGATGGGCTCCAAGCACCTGGGTGCCGACATCAACGTCGCGTGGCCGACCGCGCAGATCGCGGTGATGGGCGCCCAGGGCGCGGCCAACATCGTCTACCGCAAGGAGCTGGCGGCGATCGAGGCCGAGGGCGGTGACGTCGAGTCGCGCCGCGCGGAGCTGATCGACGAGTACGAGACCACGCTCGCCAACCCCTACATCGCGGCCGAGCGCGGCTACGTCGACGCGGTCATCTCCCCCCACGAGACCCGCCTGGAGATCGTCCGGTCCCTGCGCCTGCTCCGCTCCAAGCGCGAGACCCTCCCGGCCAAGAAGCACGGGAACATCCCGCTGTGAGCCCCGACACCTCGGACCGACCCCTGCTCCGCGTGGTCCGCGGCGACGCGACGCCGGAGGAGGTGGCCGCGGTCGTCGCGGTCTTCGCGGCGCTGGGCAGCACCCAGCCGCCCGCGCGGCGGCCGGTGCGCGCTTGGAGCGCGCCGCACCGCGGCGTACGCCGCACGCTCCCGCACGGGCCGGGAGGCTGGCGCGCGAGCGCGCTGCCACGCTGATCCGACCCCGGAACTGGTCCAGACCACTCCGTCCGGCGAATTGGGTGAATCTTTGAGGTTTACCGCGTCGGGTCTTGAGGTGCGCTTCCGAGACTGGTGACACCAGGACAACCGGACGGTCCGCGCAGGCGGTCCGTGCGCGACGGGAGACGACCAGCATGAAGGCGACCACCATGGGCCCGGGGGCCGAGCCCCCCGGCCAGGCCGGGGCCGAGGCCCACCCCTACGTGCGCACCGCCGACCCCGGGCTCGCGGCCTACGAGGGCCGGTTCCTCGACGAGGTCGAGGAGCTGCCGACGTACCGTCCGACGGTCGGCTGCATCATCCCGGCGTACAACGAGGCCGAGACGATCGCCGGCGTGCTCGACTCGCTGCTCCAGCAGACCCGGATCCCCGACACCATCCACGTCGTCATCAACAACACCAGCGACGACTCGGTCGAGATCGCGAGCCACTACGCCGGGCCGCAGACGCGGATGACCCCGACCGGTGAGCAGAGCACGGTCATCTACGTCCACGACATCGGCAAGAACCCCGACAAGAAGGTCGGCGCGCTCAACTACGGCTACTCCCTCGTCGAGACGATGGACTACCTGCTCGGGGTGGACGGCGACACGACACCCGAGCCGGACGCCGTGGAGCACCTCGTCAACGAGATCGCGAGCGACGATCGCATCGGCGGCATCTCGGCGATCTACTCGATCGACGACAGCGCCCTCGACGGGTGGATGGCCAAGTTCCTGATCGCCGGCCAGCGGGCCCAGTTCTCGGCGTTCAACATGCAGAACCTGCTCAAGGGCCGCAACATGGCGGTCCTCGGCGGCCAGTTCTCGATCTTCTCCACCCAAGCACTGCGTGACGTGATGCGCGACAGCCACCAGCGCACGCCGTGGGTCAACGACAGCGAGGTCGAGGACTCGCTGCTCTCGCTGCAGATCAAGAGCGCCGGCTACCTCACCAAGATCAGCGCCCGCGCTCGCGCCCACGTCGGCGGCATGGACACGCTGCGGTCGCTCGACGCCCAGCAGGTGAAGTGGAACTTCGGCGCGATCGACCTGATGTGGCCGGGCCAGCGAGGCGACACCAAGGGCCAGCCGTTCCACCCCAACCTGCGACTGCGCTGGTTCGAGCACATGTCGATGGTCATCAACATCACGACGCGCACGATGTTCGTGCTGCTGCTCGCGGGCTCCTTGAACATCCACGCGTTCGTGTTCAGCCCCTGGTGGCTGGTGCCGCCGCTGGCCGCGGTCTGGCTGAACTTCCGGGTCGCCCGCTCGATGGCGTTCGCGAACCGGCGCGACTACCTCTTCGCGCTGCTCGTGGTGCCGGCCGAGGCGTACATGGTGATCCGGATGGGGCACTTCATCCGGGCGTGGCTGAAGTTCTTCAGCCGCCAGCAGACCGACAACTGGGCCGCGCAGGCCAAGGCCGAGCGCGGCAAGGGCATCGCGTGGACCTACCCGTTCGTCGCGTTCGGCGTCGTGTTCGCGATCGCCGCCGTCGTCTGGACCCAGCTCCTCTCGATCCCGCTGCGCTCGGACATCCTGGCGGCCTGCTGGCCGATCCTGGGTGTGATCACCGTGCTGCAGACCGCCTGGATGATCATCAAGTCCCTCAAGCGCTACCGCGGGTTCAAGGCATGACCCGCCCGACCTCCCCCGCAGGAGACCCCACGATGACCCGCACCCGTTCGAGCGTCGTCGGCGTCGTCGGCAGCCTCCTGGCCCTGCTCCTGGTCACCACCGGCTGCTCGGCCCTCGACGGCCTGACCGGATCCGACGACCCGAGCAGCACGCCCACGACGACGCCGAGCGCCAGCGAGACGCCGTACGACTCGCAGTTCACCCGCGACGGGACGTTCCAGTCCCACATCGACGTCGACGGGATGGACTTCGTCTACACGCTCTACCCGACGAAGTCGACGCCGCGCACCAACGAGTGGTACCCGAAGGGCAACAAGTACTTCTCGTTCACGTTCCAGGCCTACGACCTCGACCGGAGGCTGCGCGACAAGTTCGCGACCAAGCGCAAGGTCTACCTCGACCACATCACCGTGACCTCGGAGACGAAGACCACCGACGGCGGCCGCGTCCAGCACCCCTACCGGCTCGACGCCGTGGCCAAGAACATCACGTTCGACCCCGAGCCGGTGACCACCAGGTACGGGATGATCATCACCTCCCCCAAGGGCGCCTTCGAGCTGCGCAACCAGAGGATCAAGCCGACCTCGCCGGACACCAGGGGCATCGACCTGCTGTTCACCGCGACCGTGTGGATCCAAGACAGCGCCGGCTCGACGCGGTTCACCAAGAAGGTGATCCGCCAGAAGGTGCCGATCGCGATCTTCCAGAGCGACAAGCCCACCCAGGCTCAGTCGATCCCCGTCGACGCGAACTGAGCTGCCCCGGCCTGAGCTCGCGAAGGCCGGGACGCAGCAGCCAGGTCGAGTAGGCGCGCGGCTGAGGAACGAAGCCGCGACCGCCGTATCGAGACCGAGCCGCGCAGCAGACCGACCGACCGCATGGGGTCGATACGCTCGCTGGCGCTCGCTACTCGACCACCGAGCATGCGCTCGCGGCTCGTCAGGCGGCCTCGGCGAGGCGGTAGCCGACGCCGCGGACCGTCTCGATGTAGCGCGGGGTCGCCGCGTCGTCGCCGATCTTGCGGCGCAGGTTGGCGATGTGGACCTCGACCGAGCGCTTGTCGGCCTCGTTGACGAAGTACGACGTGACGTACTGCTGACCACGCATGGTCAGCACCAGGTCGGCCTTGCTGCGCACCCGGCGGCCGGTGCTCAGTAGCGAGGCGAGCAGGTCGAACTCGGTGCGGGTCAGGTCGACGGAGGCGCCGTTGACGGTGACGACCCGGGTCTCGGCGTTCAGCGCGAGACCGTTGAACCGGACCCATCCGTCCTGCTGCTGCGGCACCGGCGCCGCCGGCTGCTGCGGCACCGGCTGCGCCGGCGGGTGGGGCTGCTGCGCCGGCGGGTAGGGCTGCTGGGCCGGCTGCTGGTAGCCCGGCTGGGGCGGGTATGGATGCGGCTGCTGGTAGATGGGCTCCGTCGGCGGCGGCGCGTACGGCTGCGGCGCGGGCTGGGCTGGAGGCACGGGCTGCACAGGCTGCTCCGGCGGCACCGGCGGGGCGGCGGGCTCGG
>NZ_DASWVI010000398.1:0-1812 GCF_036401255.1 Nocardioides sp.
GAGAGGACAAGCCCGAGACCCCCGCCGAACCCAAGACAGAGCAGCAGCCGGTCGACCCGCCGGCCGAGGAGACGCCCCCCGTCCCCGAGACCGAGGCCCCGGAGACCGCCGCGCCCGAGGTCCCGCAGGCCGAGGAGCCGACGGCGCCGGCCGCCGACGTCGACCAGGTCGACGACACCGACGACTCGATCCTCGAGGCGCCCTGGGTCCTCGCCGGCCTCACCGGCGGGGGCGTGCTGCTGTCCGGAGCACTGCTGATGGCGCTGCGCTCGCACCGGCGCTCCGCCTACCGGAACCGGCCGCCAGGTCGAGCGATCGCCGCCCCGCCGCCCGAACTGGCGCCAGTGGAGATGACCCTGAACGCGACCGGTGCCACCGCGGCCGCCACCGTCGAGTTCGCCGACGAGGCCCTGCGACGCCTCGCGGCCGCGGTCGGCGCCCAGGGCACCACGATGCCGCCGCTCGCCGCAGTGGAGCTCGCGCCGGGCAAACTGACCTTGCACCTGAGCGCGCCAGCCGCGGTCCCGGGTCCCTGGGTGGGCAGCCCCGACCAGACCCACTGGCACGTCAGCACGGACACCGCGGTGGAGGACCTCGGCCCCGACACCGGCAACGTCGAGCCGCCCTACCCGCTGCTGGCCACCATCGGCATGAGCGACACCGGCGAGACCTGGCTGCTGAACTGCGAGGAACTCTCCACGCTGACCATCAGCGGCGACCCCACCTACGGCCGCGACTTCGCCCGCCACCTCGCCGCCCAACTGGCCATCAACCCGTGGTCGCGCCGCGTCCAGGTCGACTGCATCGGCGTGGCCGAGGAAACCGTCGCCATGGACGAGCGGATCACCTACTACCCGACCGGTGCGGCCGGGACGCCCGCGACCGCGGAGATCCTCGCCGCCGCGGTCACCACCGTCGACCGAGCGAACCGACACGACACCGACGTGTCCACGGCCCGCACCGGCAGCGTCGACGACGACACCTGGCCCGCCAGGATGCTACTCCTCGACGCCGCAGCCGGAGACCCCGACGACCTCGACCAGCTGCTGCAACTGGTCAACGACCACGTCGGACAGTCCGCGACCTCCATCGTCGTTGCCGGCGAACGCCCGAACACCCCCGGCGCGGTGCTGCACATGACCAACACCGGTCGCGTCGTCCTCGAGCACGCCGGCCTCAACCTCATCGCCATCGGCCTCACCAGCGACGAAGCCCGCGGCTGCGCCCTGGTCTACGCCCAGAGCGAGACCCCGCAGTACGTCGACACGCCCGTGGACGAGACCGCCACCGACGGCTGGGAGGCCTACACCGACTCCTCCGGAGCTCTGCGCCGCGAGTACACCCTGCCCCGCAACACCCCCGGGGGAGCCGTCGACGAGCCGCTGTCCTCCCTGCTCGAGGACGAGGACGAGGAGTACATCCGCGAGAGCCCGATCGTGAAGGAGGACCTCGAGGCCCTCGCGCCCAAGGTGCCCGCCCACGTCCGCGCCGAGGTCGAGGAGAAGGACCCCACCCTCGACCAGGACATCGCCGACTGGTTCTCGCCCAACTGCGACCGCCCGCGCCTCACCCTGCTCGGCCCGGTCACCGCACGCACCCACGGCAAGGCACTCGCCAAGCGCAAGCCCTACTTCACCGAGCTCCTGGCGTTCCTCGCCCTGCACCGCAAGCACGGCGCCACCCGCGAGCAGATCCGCGAGGCCTTCTCCATCTCCGACGGCAAGGTGCGCGACTACACCAACATCGTCCGCGACTGGCTCGGTCCTAACCCCCGCACCGGCGAGGACCACCTGCCCTACGCGGACAAGGCAC